>JBLHKS010000003.1:0-111645 GCA_047620505.1 Verrucomicrobiales bacterium
GGAAGCGGCTTGTTGTTCGAGGAAGATGTTTTCGACGCCTGCACCAATGAGTTCGTAAGCGTGGGCCCGCGATGAGGCCCTTGCGAGGATTTCGAGATTCGGGAAATGTTTGTGAATGGCGTGGACGATTTCGATCGATTTATCATCCCCTTCGACCGCAAGAATGAAAAGCTTGGCTTTGTCTGCGCCCGCTGCGTGGAGCAGATCAGGGCGAGAAGCATCGCCATAAAAGACCTTCAGGCCGAGCTTTCGAAGCATCTCGACGTGGTCGGAATCGTATTCGAGAACGGTGGTCTGAATCGCGCAGCTGCGAAGAAAACGCCCTACGACATTGCCGAAACGACCGAAGCCAGCGATGATAACCGGCGCATCTTCATCCATCTGATCCGGCTCGCGAGTCTCCTCCGGTTCAGCGGCCGCAAAACGCGGTAGAATCAGTTTTTCGTGAAGAATAAAGAGTAGCGGAGTGATCGCCATGCTCAGCGCGACGGCAGCGATCAATGGCTTTGCAAGCTCCACGGTTAGAATGCCGTTTCCAGTTGCGAAGCCGAAAAGGACGAAGGCAAACTCGCCGCCTTGAGACAATGCCAGGGCGAAGAGCGTGTTTTGATTCAGCCCCATCTTGGAGACTCTTCCGAGCCCAAACAGCACTGCGGTTTTTATGCCTAACAAGCCGAGAACCAGGCCAACGATGAGGAGAGGTTTGGATGCGATCAGCGCAAAGTCGATGCTGGCTCCGACTGCGATGAAGAAGAGGCCAAGAAGCAGGCCTTTGAACGGTTCGATGTCGCTTTCGAGCTCGTGGCGGAATTCGCTTTCGGCAAGAACGACACCTGCGAGGAAAGTCCCGAGTGCGGGCGAAAGGCCGACCTTCGTCATGAGCACGGCGATGGCGATGATGAGGAGAAGCGCGGCTGCAGTGAAGATTTCGCGAAGGCCAGTTTTCGCGATGAGCCGGAAAACATGTCCGATCACAAATCGCCCTGCCAGAATCACAACGGCCACGGCGGCGAGGGTGACGAGCGCCTGTACCCAACCGGGTAAGCCCGCCGTCCACGTCGTCGAGTGCGATCCGTCTTCTCCGTGATGAGCTTCGCCGGTGTGCAACGTCGCCAGCAACGGAAGGAGCGCGAGAATTGGGATAACGGCGATGTCTTGAAAGAGGAGGACAGCGAACGATTTCTGCCCGGCGTCGCATTTGAGATAACCCTTTTCGGTCAGCGTCTGAATCACGATCGCAGTCGAGGAAAGGGCGAGAATCAGCCCGATCGCGAGCGCCATTTGCCAAGCGATCCCGAAGGTCATAGCGACTCCTGTGATCAACCAGCGAACAGCAAAACCTGCATCCCGCCGATCCCGAGAATCGGGCCTCGCATTTTTCAGAGGCGACTCGGCTGAAGCTCTAGTCCGACGAGAAAAAGCATCATCACCACGCCGAATTCCGCGAAGTGCATGACATCGCTCGAGTTCTTGCTGCCGATCCAGCCAAGCACGAACGGCCCGATCAAAACACCGGCAATGAGATACCCTAACACGCTTCCCAGCCCGAGCCGTTTGGCGATCGGAACCGAGACAACCGCGGCCGTGAGGTAGACGAGCGCTTGGAGGAAAAGATCTTCGTTGTGCATCGGTCAGGGGCGGATGAAATCGACGTCAAGTTTGGGTGCAGAGGCCGCGCGCGACAGATTCAGTCGATCGTCGCGAAGCGCCTCGATCAGCCGACGATAGTCATCGCAATGGCTTAGCATGTCTGCCTCCGAATTGATCTCGTGTGTCCCGTGAACAATAAATGGAGCGAGGTAAGTCATCTCGCAGAGCGTGCAAGTCTGTTCGAGCGGGGCCAGCAGCTGCCGGATCGTGAATCGATTCGAACCCTCCGGCGTGTAGGCATCTTCGCTGCCGCCGGTTGTGATCGCTTGGAACGCAAACTTGCCCGCGAGCGCATTTCCTCCGTTTCCGAAGGCCCATCCGTGTGTCAGAACCAGATCCTGCCACTCCTTCAAGATCGCCGGTGTTGAGTACCAGAAGAGTGGATGTTGGAAAAGAATGACGTCGTGATCGACCAGCAGCTGCTGTTCGCGCTCAACATCGATGAGGAAGTCCGGGTAGACTTCGTAGAGATCGTTGAACGTGACGCCATCGATGTCCTCGACCGCACGGACGAGATGCCGATTGACGGTTGAGCGCTGGAAAGCGGGGTGCGCGACTTGAACCAGGATACGCTTAGGCATGGATCGGGCAGGGTTAGTCGAATCAACTTTCAGCGCAAGGTGTCACTGACGATTGGCTGAAAGCGATCGCCTTGGCGGGCAGGAACAGTTCGTAAGATTTTGCGTCGATTCGACGTTTGGGGACCATGCATTTTCTCTCCAAGCGACTGCTTCCGGTTTTCCTGTGCCTCGGCGGGATCTCCGCGTTCGCTGCGCCGCTGGATTACAATTTCGACGTTCAGCCGATCCTCTCGGAGAACTGTTTTTTCTGCCACGGCCCCGACGCCGCGAACCGCAAAGGCGACCTCCGGCTCGATGTCCGCGAGGCTGCGATTGAGGCGGGCGTGATCGTTCCGGGCAAGCCGGATGAAAGCGAATTGATCAAGCGAATTCTCACGAGCGATCCGGACGATTTGATGCCGCCACCGGACAGCCATCGTCGCCTGACAAGCCTACAAAAAGAGACGCTGCGCCAGTGGATCGCCGAAGGCGCAGAATACAAAGGGCACTGGGCCTTCATTTCGCTCAAGACAGCCGAAATCCCGCACGGAGACGAGCCGAATCCGATCGATCGGTTTGTGCGTGAGGGCCTGACCGAAAAGCAGCTGGAAATGCAGCCTCGAGCTGAGGCAATTCGCTTAGCACGACGTGTCAGCTTTGATCTGACAGGCCTGCCGCCGACAGCTGCGCAAATCGCGATGGATTACGAAAAACTCGTCGAGCAGCTGCTGGCGTCCGAGACCTTCGGCGAGCGAATGGCCACGCCGTGGCTTGACCTCGCGCGTTATGCCGACACCTACGGTTTTCAGGTCGATCGCGACCGGAACGTCTGGCCCTGGCGCGATTGGGTGATCAAGGCGTTTAACGAAAATTTGCCGTTCGATCAATTCCTGACCTGGCAGCTCGCTGGCGATCTTTTGCCGAACGCGACTGACGAGCAGCTGCTGGCGACGACCTTCTGCCGACTGCATCAGCAGAAGGTCGAGGGCGGATCGACGGAGGAGGAATTTCGCGTCGAGTACGTTGCCGATCGGATCCAGACAATCGCGACGGCGACGATGGGCTTAACTTGGGAGTGCGCGCGCTGCCACGACCACAAGTACGATCCGATCACGCAGAAAAATTATTACGAGATGTTCGCGTTTTTTGACGACATCGACGAAGCCGGTCTCTACTCGTATTTCACGCCGTCCGTGCCGACGCCGACGATGATGTTGACCAGCGATGCTCAGAAGACGCAGATCGCGGATTTGCGCGCGGCGGTCGCGGCTGAGGAAACGAAGCTGGCAAAAATCACGAGCGAAGCCGAGCCGAAACCGCTTGCGGATGAGTTGGGGCATTTCGATTTCGAGAAAGTCGAGGGCGGGAAAATCGCAGACCTCGTTGGAGAGAAACCCGCTTCGACTTCGGCTGCGAACACGCTGGTCGAGGGCAAATCCGGCCAGGCGATTCAGCTGACGGGCGACGATGCAGTGAAGCTGGAATTTGGCAATTTCACCCGGCACGAACCGTTCTCGATCGCGCTCTGGATGTGGACTCCAGATGTGAAGGAGCGCGCTGTGATTTTTCACCGTTCACGCGCGTGGACGGACGCCGGAAGCCGTGGCTACGAGCTTTTGTTAGAGGACGGAAAGCCGAGCTGGGCGCTGATCCATTTTTGGCCTGGCAACGCGATTCGAATCCAGACGAAAGCCGCGTTGCCGCTGAAAACCTGGACGCACGTCGCCGTGAGTTCCGACGGTTCGAGCCGGGCGGACGGCCTGCGGATTTTCGTCGACGGCAAGCCGGCCGATTTTGAACTTGTGATGGACAACCTGACGAAGAACATCACAGGAGGCGGCGGCGACAACATCACGATTGGCGAGAGATTTCGCGATCGCGGTTTCAAAGGCGGGCGCGTCGACGAGTTCCGGGTTTTCAATCGCGAGCTGACTGAATTCGAAGTCGCGAAGTTGGCTGGCGTCGATGCTCAGCCTTCTGAGCCCGATGCGCTCGCGGCGGACGAGGCCTACCGTCAGCAGCTGCTGGCTTTGTCGACCGCGCGGAAGAAACTCGGCGATGTGCTCGACAAGGCGCAAGAAATTATGGTGATGCGAGAGTCGCCCAAGCCGAAACAGGCCTTTTTGCTCGAACGCGGAGCCTACGACGCTCATGGCGAAAAAGTTGATCCCGGCACGCCCGCAGCACTGCCGCCGTTCCCGGATGACTTGCCGCGAAACCGGCTCGGCTACGCGAAGTGGCTGACCGATCCAGCTCACCCGCTTACCGCGCGGGTTGCTGTGAATCATTTCTGGAAGAGCTGCTTTGGAACCGGGTTAGTCGCGACTCCGGAGGATTTTGGAAGCCAGGGCGCGCGACCAGAATATCCAAAACTGCTGGACTGGCTCTCGAACGAATTCATCGAGAGCGGCTGGGACGTGAAGCACATCATGAAGCTGATCGTGACCTCACAAACCTATCAACAACGCAGCTTCGCCGATTCGAAATTGATGGCTGATGATCCAAAGAACCGCTTCCTCGCTCGCGGTCCGCGACACCGTCTGTCCGCTGAAATGATCCGCGACAACGCGCTCGCTGCGAGTGGCCTGCTGGTTCAAAAGATTGGAGGCGCGCCTGTCCGGCCTTACGAACTTGCCGAGTCCTTCAAACCAAGTAAGCCGGGAAGCGGCGAGGCTTTGCATCGGAGGAGCGTCTACACTTATTGGAAACGAACTGGGCCCGCGCCCGCGATGATGGCGTTCGATGCGGTCAAGCGCGACGTCTGCTCAGCGCAGCGGGAAACGACGTCAACGCCGCTCCAGGCGCTCGTGCTTTTGAACGGTCCGCAGTTCGTCGAAGCGGCACGGATGCTCGGCGAGAATTCGTGGAAGGCAGCCGAAGGCGATCCTGACAAAGCCATAAAATCCACGTTCGCCGCGCTGACGAGCCGGGAGGCCAACGACCGCGAGTTGGCAATTCTACGCTCGATGTTTGACGAGCAGTTGGCTCACTTTCGAGAGCAGGAGGCCGAGGCGAAAGAGTTTCTCGGCGTTGGCGAAACGAAGCGCGATGAGTCGATTCCGGTGCCCGAAGCGGCGGCCATCGGCGTTGTCGCCAAAGCGCTCATGAGCTACGATGAATCCGTAATGAAACGATGATGATTTCGCGTCGCAAACTTCTTAATAATTTCGGCATGGGGCTCGGCGGCATCGCGCTTGCCGATCTCATGAATCCGGCTTCGGCCTCAGCAGCTGCTGGCGGGACTCTGGGCGGCCAGCCGCATTTTGCGCCGAAGGCCAAGCGCGTGATTTATCTTTTCCAAAGTGGAGGTCCGGCTCAGCATGACCTTTTCGATTACAAGCCGATCCTGAACGAAAAGCACGGCGAGCAGTTGCCCGAGGAAGTGAGACGCGGACAGCGCCTGACCGGGATGTCGGGAAACCAGTCGAGTCTCCCGCTGGCTGGTTCGCCGTTCAAGTTTGCTCAGCACGGCGAGTCAGGCCAATGGATGAGCGAGTTGCTCCCTCACACGGCCAAAATCGCCGACGAAATCTGCGTGGTCCGCTCGATGCACACCGAGGCGATCAACCACGGTCCGGGCGTGACGTTTTTCCAAACGGGCGCGCAGATCGCAGGCAGGCCAAGCATGGGGGCGTGGCTCGATTACGGCTTAGGATCGGACAACGCGGATCTACCGTCGTTCGTTGTGCTGATCACGAAAGGGAAGGGCGGACAGCCGCTGCTTTCGCGACTTTGGGGCAGTGGATTTTTGCCGAGCGAGCACCAGGGCGTTCGATTCCGTTCTGGCGAGGATCCTGTGCTTTACCTGAGTAATCCAAAAGGCATTAGCCGCGACAGCCGCCGGATGATGCTCGACCGACTCCGCGATTTACACAATTTGCAGTTCGATGGCTTGCCCGATGCGGCGATCCAGACTCGAATCGCGCAGTACGAAATGGCCTACCGAATGCAAAGCTCGGTTCCGGACGTTGCCGATTTTTCGAGCGAGCCTGACCACATTTTCGATTCGTACGGCGAAGGTTCGCGTGAGCCTGGAACGTTCGCGGCGAACTGTCTGATGGCGCGGCGGCTCGCGGAGCGCGGGGTGAAATTCATCCAGCTTTATCATCAAGGTTGGGATCAGCACGGCGGCCTTCCGGGCGCTTTGCCGAAGCAAACGAAGGAAACGGATCAGCCAGCAGCTGCTCTGGTCAATGATTTGAAACAACGCGGTCTGCTGGACGAAACGCTCGTGATCTGGGGCGGCGAATTTGGCCGCACGAACTACTGCCAGGGCAAGCTGACGGCGAACAATTTTGGCCGCGATCATCACCCGCGCTGCTTTTCGATCTGGATGGCTGGCGGCGGAATTAAGCCGGGAATGAGCTGGGGCGAGACCTGCGATTACGGCTACAACATCGTGAGCGATCCGGTTCACGTTCACGATTTCCACGCGACGATTCTGCACTTGTTAGGGATTCAGCACGAGCGGTTGACGTATCGATTCCAAGGGCGGCAGTTTCGACTAACCGATGTCCACGGGCATGTCGTGAAGGACATTCTGGCGTGAGATGGAAGCGCGCTAGACGATGGAGCGTGCTCGTGGTGCTGGTCGTCGGTAGCGCGGGATGGATCTGGTGGGTCTCTGACTGGAGTCCGTGGTTTTCATCGGCGGATGCGCCACGGCCGCGTACGCCGGCTTGGGAGCAGCGGTTTGACCCGCAGCCGATCTTGAAGCCGGGGCCAGAATTCACCGCAAGCCTGGTTGAGCTAAATTTGGATGGGCGCGTTCGAATTCATTACGATCCGCGGGAAACCGGAAGCGGCTCGGTCTGGCCATATAATCTAAGTAACTCAGCCTGGCCATCCAATCAAAACATCTGGGCTGACGAGAACGGAGTCGTCGAACTTCCGGGCGGAGGAACGGCCAGGCTCGAGGCGGTGGCGTTCGAGATCTGGGACGCGGAACGGGAAGCGCAAACTACCAAAGATCATGTGCCTGCCCACTTTCGAAACCCGACGACTCAGCAGCTGCTGACCGGCGAAGCCCGCGATGATCTGGTTAATCGGCTCGATTCGGATGCAAATCAGTTTTCAGTTTCAGAGCTTAGGGGAAGACCTCGTCTCCGCGCAGTTTTCCGTGCGGAGGATCGCGAAATCCGCTGGGTTAGGCCGGCGCTTTTTGATCGCCGGACGCACAAGAATTTTCTGGATTGGAGATCCGAAACCAGTGAGGACACGACGGTCGTCGATTTTCGACCGCTGCTCTGGCACGAGGCTCCGCTACTGATCATCTTTGACTTGGCGATCGGTCCGCCGGTCGAGTTTCACATTCCGGCTGAGCCGAACTGGCAGGCCGACATGGATGAATTTCGAATTCAACTTCTTGGGGTGACTGACGGGCAATTCAAATTCTTCAGACCACATCGCTATCACAAGGGCGAAGGCGCGCTGACGGTTGATGCGGCCTCGGCAGGCTCCACAGCGGTTTTTCTTTTCGATCCAAGCATTTATGGCTACCTCATGGACATCACCGCTGTCGGTTCTGATGGCACGATCGAGACGCAAAAAATCCCCAAAGGCGATCAGCGCTGCAATCTTCGATTTGTTTCGTTTTCCACGCTGAATGCGGATGAGATCACGGCGTTTCGTGGTCGATACCTTTCGAACTACGTCCGCGCCATTTTTCCGATCGATCGGCTGGCGGGAATTCCGGAAGCTAACCAAAATATCGAAAATTTGTTCAATGTCAGGATTCCGTATGCCCGCGTTGAGCGCATGCAGTCTTTCCAAGTGCTGATCGGAGGCGCGACTCAGATGGAAATGATGAGCTGGGGCGAAATGCGAGACGATCAGCTCGACGGCTACTTTCCTAAAACCTTCACCGACGTCACGCCTGCCGACTTGCTGGAGGAATTTCAACGCCTGAGCCCTGCCCAATCTTTTGAGACACCTCCGAACGAATTCAAGATCGTTCCACGAACCGATTTGCCGTCTGCCTGGGACAAGACGAAAAACTGGTGGCGCGGGCTCTGGGAATGATGAATCCAATGGCATGACCGTCGTCCTGACTCCAGCTGAACTCCGAGCCGAACTCGCTCGTCGGTCGAGGCCGGTCGTTTTCGTTCCGACGATGGGCGCGCTGCACGAGGGACACGTTTCGCTGATGCGGATCGCCCGCGAGCGCGGTTCGACAGTCGTGGCGAGCATTTACGTCAACCCGATGCAATTCGGACCGTCCGAAGATCTCGACGCCTACCCGAAACCCTTGGAATCCGATTTGGAGAAGTGTGAGGCCGTCGGCGTCGATCTGGTTTTCACGCCGCCGACGCTTTACGCGGACGACTCCACGATTTCGATTCACGAAAGCCGCCTTTCTTTCGGTCTTTGCGGTGCGAGTCGGCCCGGGCATTTCGATGGCGTTTGCACGGTCGTGGCCAAACTCTTTAACCTCGTCCAGCCGGATGCGGCCGTTTTTGGCGAGAAGGATTTCCAGCAACTCGCGGTGATTCGGCGGATGGTTCGGGATCTGGATTTTCCAGTCGAAATCATCGGCGGTCCGATCATTCGTGAGTCGGATGGGCTGGCGATGAGTTCGAGAAATGTCTACCTTTCGCCTGACGAACGCAGCCAGGCCGTCGTCCTCAATCGAACGCTGGCCAGAGCCCGCGAAGCCATCGAGAACGGCGAGCGAAGCGCCGCGGCGATCGAGAAACAAATCCGGGAGCACCTCGAATTCGGGGAAATCGACTACGTCGCCGTGGTCGATCCGGACACGCTCGAACCTCTCGAAGAAGTCGGCCAGCAGCTGCTGGTTGCGATCGCAGTTTTCTTCGGGAAGACGCGGTTGATTGACAACCTCTGCCTGCGGTCGTTGGATGCGGCGAAATCATGAGAGACTACGACTTTGTCGTCGTTGGCAGCGGCATTGCCGGGCTGACATTCGCGCTTCAGGCGGCCGAGCATGGTCGAGTTTGCATCGTTACCAAACGCGGTGCCGAGGACTCCAACACGGCTTGGGCGCAGGGGGGGATTTCCTGCGTTTTGACCGAGGAAGACTCGTTTGACCGGCACATCGGCGATACGCTGGATGCGGGGGCCGGGCTTTGCCGGGAAGACGTCGTTCGGACGATCGTGACCGAGGCTCCGACCGCGATCGAGGGGCTGATGGATGCGGGTGTCGAGTTCGACAAGCGGCTTCGGGAAGACGGGGCGGAGGAATACGATCTAACCCGTGAGGGTGGGCACACGAAGCGCCGGATTCTTCACAATCGCGATGCGACCGGCCGGGAAATTGAATCGAAACTGGTTTCACGCGTGCGCGACGCCGAAAACATCGAGTTGCTCGAGCACCATTTCGCGATCGATCTGATCACGACGAGCAAGTTGGGTTACGCGGCGGAAGATCGCTGCATCGGGCTCTACGTTTTTGACGAGGAAAGCAAGGACGTGATCACGATTCGCTGCAATCGCGTGGTGCTTTGCACGGGCGGCAGCGGGCGAGTTTACCAGTTTACTACGAATCCAAAAATCGCGACAGGCGACGGAGTTGCGATGGCTTGGCGCGCGGGCGCGGACATCGCGAACATGGAGTTTACCCAGTTCCATCCGACTTGTCTCTACAGCTCGAAGTTGAAGAATTTCCTGATTTCCGAAGCCGTGCGAGGCGAAGGCGGTATCCTGATTGATAAGCACGGCGATTCGTTCATGGAGCGCTACGACGATCGCAAGGGCTTGGCTTCCCGCGACATCGTGGCTCGCGCGATCGACACAGAAATCAAACGAACCGGCGGCCCCTGCGTTTACATCGACATCACGCACAAGCCGGCCGATTTCATCAAGGAGCGGTTTCCAACGATCTACGAAAACTGTCTTAGCGTGGGAGTCGACGCGACCACCGATCCGATTCCAGTCGTTCCGGCGGCGCACTATCAATGCGGCGGCGTGAAAACTGACGTGAACGGCGAGACGTCAATTCGTGGGCTTTACGCGATCGGCGAAGTCGCTTGCACCGGGCTGCACGGCGCGAATCGGCTGGCGAGTAACTCGCTTCTGGAAGGTGCCGTGGTCGCGCACCGGGCAGTTCGAGCTGTGCTTCGGCGTTTACCGCTCGATCAATCCGCTCTCCAGGATTTTGAGGTGCCGGAGTGGCACGCGGGCGACGCCGAAGATGTCGATGAGCTAGTCGTGATCTACCACAACTGGGACGAAGTCCGCCGCCTGATGTGGGACTACGTTTCGATCGTGCGGACCAGCAAACGGCTGATGCGGGCGACGACCCGGCTTCACAATTTGCGTCGCGAGGCGCAGGAATTTTACTGGGATTTCAAAATTTGCACGGAGCTTCTTGAACTCCGCAACCTGCTTGAAACCGCATCGCTGATGGTCGAGTGCGCGACTCGAAGGAAGGAAAGCCGCGGCCTCCACTTCACGCTGGATTTTCCAGACGCGGCTGACCGCCTCAAGACCGATACGATTTTGAGGCGGTTTTAAAGATTTAGCCTAGGGCTTTTTCGCAGCAGCACCAACTTTGGCAGATCCCATGAAAGTCGCGCCGTCTTCCATCGAGAGGCGACCAGCGGAGACATCTCCCTGGACGACGCCTGTCGGCTTGAGATCGCACTTTTCGGTCGCGTTGATGTTGCCTTCGACATGGCCGAAAACCGTGACTGACTTCGCGTCGACTTGCGCTTTGAGTCTCGCGTTTTCGCCAATCGTGAGCATCGCGTCGCACTTCACTTCGCCGTCAATTTCGCCATCGATGATCAGGTCTTGGGCGCACTTCAGGGTTCCGGTGATCTTGACGTCGTTTGAGAGAATATTTCGGCTTTGATTCATAAAGTGGTGTTGGTTTAGAAGCGCGCTATCCAAAGGGATTCCTTTTTAAAAAGCAAGGGCCGAAAACGATTGGAGCGGATTTTGTGTCTTTTGGATAAATTCTAGGCAATTCACTGATTCTCAGACACTCACGCCAGCAGCTGCTGGGGATTCGATTGATTTCAGTCAATTGAATCGCGCTCCAGATCGAGGATCGCCTGTTTTCGCCAGAGCCCGCCGCCGTAGCCGCTGAGGCTTCCGTCTCCGCGAACGACTCGATGACAGGGAATCGCGAGGTAAATCCGGTTCGAGCCCACCGCGCGAGCAACCGCCCGAGCGCCTGTCGGTTTGCCGATTTCGTCGGCAATTTCCCGATAGCTGCGAGTTTCGCCGTAGGGAATTTCGATCAGCGCGCGCCAGACCTTCTCCTGAAATTCGGATCCGCTGAAAATGAGCGGCGCTTCGAATTTTTGGAGTTTCCCCGCAAACCAGGCGGCGACTTCGGCCTCGAACTTCGCCAGAATCGCGGTTTCACCGGGCGTGACCGGCAGTTTGAGGTGCTTTCGCATCTGCTCGAAACTTCGCTCAAGCCCGCGGCGATCGACAAATTCGAGAAGGCAGATTCCGGCCTCGGTCGCTCCGGCAAGCATCGAGCCCAGCGGAGTTTCCAGCATTTTCACTCGGACGCTGTCGCCTCCAACCCGAGCGCGGCCCGGAGAATCGCCGAATTGCTTCGCGAACGCCTCCCGAAATCCGCTGTAGGAATCGAAGCCGTGATCAAGAACGATGTCGTCAAGCGGATCGCCTTTGCGGACCTTCGTAAATGCGTTCGAAAGCCGGATTCCACGCGCCCAGGCGGCGAAAGTCATTCCGTAATTCGCTTGAAACCAGCGCCTTGCACGTTCCGGGCTCACGCCGGCTTCGCGAAGGTCATCGGCCTTGAGATGGACGTTTGGCTCGGCGCGGACCCGCTGCATCAGCGCTTCAACCCAGTCCGGAGGCTGACCGTTGGCGAGCTCCGGCTGGCAACGTTTGCAGGGCCGAAAGCCTGAGCGGACAGCGTCGCCGATCTCGCGGAAAAACTGGATATTCTCGCGCTTCGGCTTTGAAGGACAGGATGGTCGGCAGAAAATTCCAGTCGTGCGAACTGCAAAATAGAAGAGCCCGTCGAATTCGGCATCGCGGCGAGACCACGCGCGCTCCATCTCGGTTTCGGAAAGTTTCATGCCGGAAATCTAGATTCAGCGTCCACCGAAAAAGCGACGCGGCATTTCATCGCGCTTCGACGCGCTTGCGCAAACCTTTACAGCATTTCCAATTCGGTTGCGAAAAGTGACTCCGTCAGCATCCTGATGAAGTCATTTTGGAATCCTCCCCCAACATTTCTCCGTCTGATCGCCGAACGCGCTTTCTGGCTGCGATCGACCCCGAGCGCCACTTTTACCGGCTCTTCGATCACGTATCTGGCGTTCTCTTTTTTGCCAAAGACACCGAAGGCCGGCTGCTTGCGGCGAACCGGCAGCTGCTGAGGCGCTACGGGTTCATGCGGGAGGATGAAATCTTAGGCAAAACGGATTTTGACCTCCTTGCGCGTAGCCTTGCGGAAAAGTTCCGCGCTGACGATTTGAACGTGATTCAAACGGGCAAGCCGCTGCTTGAAATCGTCGAACTCTTCATCAACCGCGCCGGAATCCCCGATTGGTTTCTGACGAACAAACGGCCGATTTTCGACCGCGATGGAGTCGTCATCGGCGTGATGGGGACGATCGAAAACTACGAAAGCTACCGAAAGCTCGCTCCGCCGGATCTGGACCTTTCCGAAGCGCTTCGGGTGATTCGGACGAACTTTCATCGCGATATTTCGATCAAGAAACTCGCCGAAGATTGCGGAATGTCCGTCCGCCAATTTGAACGCAAGTTCAGACGTCATCTCAAGACCTCTCCGCAGCAATTCGTCATGAAAATGCGGGTCCACGCGGCCTGCGACAAACTCCGGATGACCGCCGATCCCATCGCGCAGGTCGCGATCGATCTCGGGTTTTACGACCAGAGTTCGTTCACTCGGCACTTCCGAAAACACATGGGAATCACGCCCTTGCACTACCGCAAAACTTATCGCTGAAGTTCCCCTGGCCACTCGCCACGAAATGGTCCAAGGTCGCGGCCTTTTACGAAAGAATTATGGCAAACGTGATCGTCACAGGCGGCCGTGGGCGCTTGGCCCAGACGCTGTTTCGGCTCCCCGAATGGGCTGAGCACCGCGTCGTTTTCGCGTCTCGGGAACCGGAGGATGGAATGATCTCGAACGCTGAACTTTGTCGACCGGACACGCTCGACAAATTCGATGTCGTTTTTCATCTCGCCTGGAGCAGCGTGCCGAGCACGGCTTCGGCTGAGAAGACCGAGCAAGACCTCGAATTTCTTGAGCAGCTGCTGGCTGGCTTGGCGAGGACCGGCAATCCGCAATTTGCGTTTTTCTCGACCGGCGCGGTCTACGGCGATGCCCCGGCAGATCGCGGAAGTCTGGAAACGGACGAACCGCAGCCGTTTGGTTCTTACGCCAAAGGGAAACTCCAAGCGGAGAAGCGGATCCTCAAATTCGCCGAACGCGCTGGAATTCCAGCATCGGTTTTGCGGATTTCTAACGCCTACGGCTCAACCGGAAAAGACACTCGGCAAGGCGTGATTCCTCTGCTCATCGAAATGGCGAGGCGAGGTTGGGAATTTGTCAGGGCAGGGAATTCGACGAAGGATTATCTTCACGTGGACGACCTATCATCGGCCTTGCGGGCGGTTGCGACCGGCGCGTTGAATTCCGGAATCTACAACATTGGGAGCGGAGAGAATCGGTCGCTTCAACAGGTGATCGATGGGGTCAGCGCAGCTGTCGGGAAGCCGATTCGGCACTCGGAAGGTGTGCGATCTGTCTGGGACGTGGCCGACAACCGTTTGGATTCGGCCAAGTTTCAAGAGGCGACTGGCTGGAAGGCGGCGATGACGTTTGAAGAGGGCGTGAAGCGGCTGGTTGATTCGGCTTAGCCGGAAAATCACCAGCTGCCGAACATTCGCCAGGTCTTGTCAGTCAAATTCGCGGGAATCACATCGATTGCGAAAACCTGGCCGCTCGTGCCGCGCAGAAAATTGCCCTTGTGCGTGTCGAACAGCCCCAGCAGCTGCTGACGATGCCGATAGGCGTGTTCCTGGCCGATTCGGAAGTAGCCGAGCGCGTTGAGGTAGGCGTCGATCTCCTCCTGCTCGGGTCGCTCGCCGACGACGAGCGGCTGCGAGGTTACGATCCTGACAAGGCCACGATCGATCAGCACGCCGACCACGCGCCAGTCGTCCGCGAAGATCTCGTTCGACATGCTGAGGCGCTTGAGATATTCGAGCGGCGAGGAGCTGCGCATCGAAATTTTTCCGTCGATGAGGGTTGGGAAACGGCCAAAACCGCCGGGCGTGGTTATTTTCCAAACCAATTCAGCCTCCAGGTCGATCCCTGCTTCGTGCTCCATTCCGCCACCGCGGAAACAAATCAACCATTCGTCGGGCTCGAGGAAACAACCTCGGCCTTTGGCCCACTCGACGAGAGCTCCGGCTTCTGATAGAGTGGTTTCGGTCGGCGGCCGATGTGGCGCTCCACCTGATCCCAGAATTCTTTCTCGGATTTCAGCTTCGGCTGATTCCGGCGCAATTCCCGGATTTTCTCTGGATCGGTTTCCATAGGGCACACCGAAAATAGTTCCTCGATCTCGACCCCGCAAGTCCCGATTCGAACTCCTTGCCGGGTGGAATTCAGAGTGCTACTCTCCGCCTCTTTTTTGCCAGGCCCTGAGCCCGATCCGATGAGCGACAAGCCCAAAAGCTACAAAGACACCCTGAATCTGCCCGACACGGAATTTCCGATGCGGGGCGATCTGGTCAAACGCGAGCCCTTGCGGCTCGAAAAGTGGGAAGCCGAAAAGCTTTACCAACAAATTGACGATCAACGCAAAGCCGAGGGCGCGCCGACTTACATTCTGCACGATGGGCCGCCGTTCGCGAACGGCGACGTCCACATGGGCACGGCGCTGAACAAGGTGCTCAAGGACCTCGTCGTGAAGTCCAAAACGATGGCTGGTTTCCGCTCGCCTTACATCCCGGGTTGGGATTGCCACGGGCTGCCGATCGAGTTCAAAGTCGTCAAGGAAACACGCGGTTTGGAGCCAGCTGAAATCCGGACCAGGGCCGAAAAATTCGCGCGGAAGTACATCGATATCCAGCGCAACTCGTTTCGCCGGTTAGGCGTGTTCGGCGACTGGGACAATCCGTATTTGACCCTCTCTCCGGAGTACGAAGCGGACATCATCCGGGTTTTTGCGAAGCTCGTCGAGAAGGGGCTGATTTATCAATCGCGTAAGCCAGTTTCATGGTCATTCGGCGCGAAGACGGCTCTGGCGGAGGCCGAAGTCGAGTACGAAAACGTGACCGACACCGCGGTTTTCGTGAAATTTCCAATCGTCAAAGGCAAGCTCGCTGGCGAGACCTCGCTCGTGATCTGGACGACGACACCTTGGACTTTGCCGGCAAACCTCGGCGTTGCGCTTCATCCTCGTTTTGATTATGTCAGGACCCAATTCGAAACCGAAGAAGGCCGCGTAGAGGACCTCGTCATCGCCGAATCGCTTCTCGAAAAGTTCGAATCCAAGACCGGTTTCAAGCCGAAAGACGGCGTGGAAATCACGAAGCTCAAAGGCTCAGAATTCGACGGCTCAGAGGCTCAACATCCGTTTCTCGATCAGGTTTCGAAAGTGATCAACGGCGACTTTGTCGACGACGAGACCGGCACGGGCGCGGTCCACATCGCTCCTGGCCATGGAGCGATCGACTACGCCGCTGGTCAGGCTGCAGGGCTCGGCGTCGTCTCTCCTGTCGACGACGACGGCAACTTCACGGACGAAGTCGGCCTCCCGCAGCTGGTGGGCAAACACGTGCTCAAAGCGAATGACGAGATCGTCGAAATGCTCGCCGAAAATGGCACGCTGATCGGCCGCGAGCGCTACAAGCACAGCTACCCACATTGCTGGCGCTCGAAAACGCCGATCATCTTCCGCTCCATCGAGCAGTTCTTCATCAAAATCGATGCGCTGCGCGAAACCGCGCTCAAGGAGATCGACGAAGTTGAATGGCTTCCGCACTGGGGCCGCAATCGGATCCGGGGAACTGTCGAATCGCGCCCGGACTGGTGCATCAGCCGCCAGCGCACCTGGGGCGTGCCGCTGCCCGTTTTCTTTTTGCCTGACGGCAAAGTCAAGATCGATGCCGAGATCGCACGGAAGGTTGCCGAGATCATCGAAGAAGGCGGAACGAACGTCTGGTTCGAGTGGGACGACGCGACCTGGGCAGAGAAAGTTGGCCTGCCTGAAGGCTCGACTCGCTGCAAAGACACGCTTGATGTCTGGATCGATTCCGGCTCCAGTCATGTGGCCGTGTTAGACCGACACCCGGAACTCAGCACGCCCGCCGATCTCTATCTGGAAGCGACCGATCAGCATCGCGGTTGGTTCCAGAGTTCGCTGATGATGAGCGTCGGCTACCGCGGGAGCGCGCCTTACAAAACTGTGATGACTCACGGCTTTGTTGTTCGTCGCTTGACCAAAGGCGAGCGCGCGGAGCGAAAGAAACTCGGCCTTTCGAGCATCAAAACGGCGAAGATCTCCAAGTCGGACGAGAAGAAGGGCAAGCCGATGGATGCTAAGCATTTCTACGATCAGTTCGGCGCGGACATCCTTCGTTTGTGGGTTTCGACGGTCGACTGGCAGAACGAAGTTCCGTTCAGTGAAGACATTTTTAAAGACGTCGCTGACGCCTATCGCCGTTTCCGCAACAGCCTGAGGATCCTGCTCGCGAACCTCTCTGATTTCGACCCTGACAAAGACGCCGTCGGCCCTGACAAGCTCACTACGATCGATCGCTGGATCCTTCAGCGTCTCAACCAGGTCGTCACCGCCAGCCGCGCGGCTTACGAGGCTTTCGACTTCAGAAAAGTGTTCAACGAGCTGAACAATTTTTGCGCCGTCGACCTCAGTGCGCTTTACGTCGATATCACCAAAGACCGGATGTACTGCGATGCCGTCGACTCGCCGCGCCGCCGCGCGACGCAGACCGTGATGCACACCGTTTTCGATGCGTTGACACGTTTGCTGGCACCGATTCTCGCCTACACGGCGGACGAAGCCTGGGAGTACGCGGGCAGCAAAACGTCCGTTCACCTGACGAGTTTCCCCGAGCCGGATCCGGATTTCGCCGAGACTGACGCGATCGATGCCGTTCAGCAGCTGCTGCGGATCCGCGACGCTGCGCAGGCTCGGATTGACGAGTCGATCAAAGCCGGCTCCTTCAAAAAACGCGAGCGCGCCGCCGTAACGATCGCCCTCAAATCGGACGACTCCGCTCGACCGCTGCTGGCCGATGCTCGCGACGATGCGATGGAGTTTCTCATGCTGAGCGACTACGATTTGGCCGAAGGCGATAGCGCCGACCTTGCCGTCGAAGTCCGCGAAACCGAGCACCCCGAGTGTCCCCGTTGCCGTCGATCGATCCCGCTTGCGAGCGAGGAACTTTGCGAGCGGTGTGATTCGGTCGTTGTCGGCGCGGGTTGACCGACTCAAAAATCCCAACATTACGGCGAATTCATTTGCCGATTTTGCCCCTGAATTTACTTGTGGACCCGAATGGAGCCTCTCCCAACAGTCAAAATCGGCCAGCAGCTGCTGATGGATGGAATCGAGCCGATTTTCATCCTCGGCCCCTGCGTGATGGAGTCGGAGGCGTTCGTCTGGAAGATGGCGCACGGAATTAAGGAAATCGCCGACGAACTGGGTTTGCGCTGGGTGTTCAAGGCCAGCTACGACAAGGCGAACCGGACCTCGCACGGGTCGTTTCGCGGGACGGATTGCCACGAGGGATGCCAGATTCTCGGCGAGATCGGCCAGCAGTTGAAGGTTCCGGTCACGACCGATGTCCACACGCCACAGGAGACGGAAATCGCGGCGGAATTTATCGATGTGATCCAGATTCCGGCGTTTCTCTGTCGGCAAACGGATTTGATCGAGGCTGCAGCGAAGACCGGGCGCACGGTGAATGTGAAAAAAGGGCAGTTTCTCGCGCCCTGGGACATTCGGCCGATTGCGGACAAATTGGGGCATTTCGGCGCGGAGAATTTCTTTTTTACGGAGCGTGGAACGACTTTTGGCTACAACACGCTCGTGGCCGACATGCGATCGCTTTACTGGATTCGTGAGGCTGGTCATCGGGTTGTTTTCGATGCGACGCATTCGGTTCAGCGGCCTGGCGGGCAGGGAGATTCGTCGGGTGGCGACGGCGTGCTGGCTCCAGTGCTTGCGAGATCTGCGGTGGCAGCGGGTTGCGACGGCGTTTTTATGGAAACGCATGTGAATCCGGACGAGGCGCTTTCGGATGGGCCGAACCAGGTTCCGTTGGCGAAACTCAAAGACGTTCTCGATAAGCTGAGCCAAATTCACAAAATCTCGGCTGATTCCTGAAAACGATGAGCCCGCGCACTTCACTCTTACTTTTTGTGTCGCTCTTCGCTCTGGCGACGGGACGATCGAGCGCCCAGGAGGATTCTGGTGTTGGCTTTGGCGGTGCGGTCGCCGGTGACGCTCTGGAGTTTCTGCTTCCGATCGACAAGGCCTGGACTCATGTGAGGGCACCGCGTTACGACGATGAAAACGTGCTCCAATCGATCATGCTGTCCGAGATCGTGACTCGGCGGCGAGATCACGTGCTCGATTTGGAAGAATTGACGCTGGCGCTGTTCGACGCGGACGGAACGGTCAGCCTCCGGATGATCACGGCAATTGGCGAATACGATCTGGATGAGCAAAAGCTCAAGAGCCGGCAAATCCTGTTGGAGGAGCCAGCGGACCACGACGGCGATGGTCGCGAAGAAACGATGAGTCGCACCAAGATTGAGCATCCGAAATTCGACATGTGGGGCGATGTTCTCGTTTTCGACACCACCACTCAGAGCGGCACGATGCATGGCAATGTCAGGATGGAGATTTTTGAATCGGATACCGATATGATTCCAATTCCCTCGGGTTCGGGGGAGTCGGAAGACGCTGTTGAAGCAGTACCGGAATCCAAGGCTGAGGGAGGGGGAAATGACGAGGCGCAACCCGACTCAAATCCGCAACCGCAGCCTGCTAACGATAAAACCAAGGAGGAATCATCGTGAAACGATACGTGAAAGAGAACTCAATCACCAAGGCCCTGCTCATCGCGGCGGCAAGCATGCTGATCTGGACTGCCGGACCTGCCTTTGCGCAGAACGACGACGCGGAAACGCCGAGTGGACAAAAAGGCAAACCCAAGAAGAAGGGCGGCCTTTTCAAAATGTTCGAAGCCAAAACCAAGGAGCTTGATCCTGAAACCCAGAAGAAACTGGAAGGGGTTACGGCGGAAGCAGAAAAAATGCTCGATACCGATGAAGCTGGCGATGCTGTGAAGCGCGCCACGGAGGCGTTTCGCGAGAACAAAGATGAAATTATCGCCGAGGGCCGCCGGCTGGTTGAAAATCCAGAAGGTGCAGCCGAGCAAGGCAAAAAAATGGCAGGGAACGACGAACTCCGCGGGCGACTCGAAGCCGCTGCTGGTGATTTGTTAGGGGAAGATACCGTCGCTCAAGCCCGAGCCAAAGCTGAGGAACTCGCGAAGTCTAAAGAAGGCGAGAATGCGGCTGCTCAAGCTCGTGAAGCGATCGGGTCGGATACAGCAGCTGCTGACGCGGCGGCCGAGATCAAACCACTTCTGGAAGAGGCCGTTTCCACGACTCCAAGCACCCCTGCGCCACCGGCTGCGATGCGAACTGAGGACAAGCCACCTGCTCCGGCTCCGGCTGGCGCGCTCCAGCCTCTCGTGGGGCCTGACGGCGTTCCTGTCCCGAAAGATCCGGTGACCGAGTCGATTCCAAGACCGAACCGGGATCCAAAGAAAATGACGCGGATCACGGCCGAGAAATCTGAGTTCGATGCGAACAAAAACGTGGTGACTTTCGAGATTAACGTGATGCTCGATCACCCCGAATTCGATATGAGTTGTGATGTGCTCGTCGCCGAATTGCAAGGCGATGGAAACAAGCAGCTTGGCGGAACAGGCGAGGTTTCGCCGACGCAACAGGCCGCTTCTGGCGGAATCGAACGCGCCGAAGCCCGCGGCTACGTCCAGATCGAGAAAATCTCTCCAGACGGCAAACAGCAGGTGGCGATTGCCCGTCTTGCAGTCTACGAAGCCAGCACCGGAGACGTGATTCTCAGCGTCTACCCGACGCTTCAGGACGGGGACAATTTGATTCGCGGAAAGAGCGAAGATACGAAAATTCTGCTGAAGCAGGACGGCACTCACAAAGTGATCGGCTTGGCCGATTACGAATTCGTGTCGGAAAAGAATACGATCGAATTCAAGCCACGTGGCGGCGAGTAAATTCCCGGGAGAAGTGGGCGAGAGAGGACTGAAATCCGGAAGATGAGCACAGTTGCGATGGAACAAGAATACGCCGACCCGATGGCGGCGCAGCACCAACAGCCACCCGCCGGAGAGGAGTTTCTGCTCCACACCCACGGTCTGAAAAAAGTCTACGATGGGCGGACCGTGGTCAACGGCGTCAACATCAACGTCCGCCAGGGTGAGATTGTCGGTTTGTTAGGCCCGAACGGGGCTGGGAAGACGACGACGTTCTACATGATGGTCGGAATCGTCCCGCCCAACGGTGGAAACGTTGTTTTTAACCACACGGACGTGACGAAGCTCCCGATGTTCCAGAGGGCGCGGCTCGGCATGGGCTACCTGCCCCAGGAAGAATCGATTTTCCGCAAAATGACCGTTCGGGAAAACATCATGGCCGTGATGGAAACCCTGACATTGCCAAAAGATGAAAAGGAAGACCGGACTGAAGCGCTCCTGCGACGCTTCGGGATCGGGCACGTGGGGAACAACATGGCCCTGACGCTTTCCGGCGGTGAAAAACGCCGTCTGACGATCGCGCGCTCGCTCGTGACCGAGCCCAGTCTGCTGATGCTCGACGAACCGTTCAGCGGCGTTGACCCGATCGCTGTCAGCGACGTCCAGGACATCGTCTTGAGCTTGCGTGAAGCTGGGCTGGCGATCCTGATCACGGATCACAACGTCCGCGAAACCCTTTCGATCGTGGACCGCGCCTACCTCATTTTCGAGGGCCGCGTCGAGCGGGAAGGCACGAGCGACTACCTCATCAACGATCCGTTGAGCCGGGAACTTTATCTCGGTGATCGTTTCAGCATGTGAACCGGAGGCCCGAATGCCCACCGTTGCCTTCACCCAGAATTTGAGGCGGCACGTAAACGTCGAGCGATGCGAAGTGCTCGGCGAAACGGTTGGAGCTGCGTTAGACGCCGTGTTTTCTGAGCATCCGAAGCTCCGCAGCTACCTGCTCGATGACCGCGGTGCCGTCCGCAAACACGTCGCTGTCATCGTGAACGGCGAGACGATCGCGGATCGCGAAAATCTCTCCGATCCGTTAAAACCAGACGACGAAGTTTTTGTGATGCAGGCTCTCTCAGGCGGCTGATATTCGGGAATGAGCGCTCGATTCTACGTTGGCACCCGCAAAGGGCTCTTCACTTTCGAAAAGCAAGGTGGTGAATGGAAACAGGTAGGCGAAGAATTCCTCGGAGTCGTCGTCCCGATCGTTTTGGCTGACCGCCGCGATGGAAAAATTTACGCAATTGTCGAGCACGGACATTTCGGAACCAAAGTCCACCGATCCGAGGATTCCGGGCAGACTTTCGTTGAACTGGATCCTCCGGTTTATCCGGAAAAGCCCGAAGGCGAGCCGGATATTCTTGAGCCAAATCGCAAAGAGTCGATCCGCTGGTCGTTAGAAAAAATCTGGGCGCTCGAGGCTGGTGGCGAAGATCAGCCAGGCCGACTCTGGTGCGGAACGCTGCCTGGCGGGGCCTTCCGATCGGACGACTGCGGTGATTCCTGGGAGTTTGTCAGGATGCTTTGGGATCGACCGGAACGAGCAAAATGGTCAGGCGGCGGCTACGATTGGCCAGGCATCCATTCGATCTGCGTCGACCCGAGCGATTCGAAAAAAGTGGCGCTGGCGATCTCGTGCGGCGGTGTTTGGCGGACCGAGGACGATGGAAAAACCTGGGAGCAGGGCGCGCACGGAATGAAATACGATTTCCTGCCCGAAGACCAGGGCGGAGCCGATCCAGAAACCCAGGATCCCCATCGAATGGTGCAATGTCAGGCCAGTCCGGAGAATTTCTGGTGCCAGCACCACAGCTATATTTATCGCTCGACCGACGGCGCGCGAAGTTGGACTCAGATCGAAAATGTGAAGCCGTCAGAATTCGGTTTTGCCGTCGCGGTTGACCCGAACGATGCGGAAACGGCTTGGTTCGTCCCAGCGGAAAAAGACGAAATGCGTTACCCGACGGACGGGAAATTCATCGTCAATCGGACCCGCGACGGCGGCAAAACTTTCGAGCATCTCACGACCGGTCTGCCTGATCCGCCGGCCTACGATTTGGTTTTCCGCCACGCGCTCGACATCGATTCATCTGGCCAGCAGCTGCTGATGGGCTCGACCACAGGTTCGTTGTGGATCAGCGAGGATCAGGGCGATTCCTGGACGCTGCTCTCAGCGAATCTTCCTCCGGTTTACTGCACTCGATTTGCTTAGCCCGGCCTAACGGCCTTCGCTGAACCCGAAAATGCTGAGCCGCCTTTTGAACGCCCGATCGCAAAGTTTGCTTAGAACGCTGAGCACGTCAGTCGCTCGCGAATCAAAAATTCGGGCACGCGCTTGATCGAGCTCGGCGCGAAAACTCAGAACCTGTGATTCCAGGAAAATCGCGTCCTGGTAAAAATCAGACAGATGATAAAAAAGCGGCAGATCGTGAAATTCAGCTTTCGTGGAATCGAAAATTCGCTGATGAACTTGGTAATCGATCGCCAGAACCGCGCTGATTATGCGCGCTTCGGCTTCGGTTTTGGCAAGATGGATTGTGAAAGGCATTCGGCTTGAAAAATGCATTTTTACACAGAGGAATCAGAGATGGCCAATGATTACACAGATCGATTCAGCGGAGTCGGCCGGTTGCTCGGCAAGGAGGCGTTTGAGCGGCTCGGAAACGCGCGCGTTTGCGTGATCGGAATCGGCGGTGTCGGCTCCTGGACGGTCGAGGCGCTCGCAAGATCCGGCGTCGGCGAAATCACGATGATCGATCTCGACGACATTTGCGTAACGAACGTTAATCGCCAGCTGCATGCGATTGACGGCCAGATCGGTCGCTCGAAAGCGGGCGCGATGGCTGAGCGCGTTTCGGCAATCAATCCAGGCTGCGATGTCGTCGTTCAAGAGAAGTTTTTCACCGCCGAGACCGCTGAGCAGCTGCTGGCTCCAAACTACGATCTCGTCGTCGACGCGATCGACACGCTCGATCAGAAGGCGCTGCTGATTGCCGAGGTGCGCAAGCGCGAGTTGCCGCTGGTCGTTTGCGGTGGCGCAGGTGGCAAGCGGGATGCAACCGCGATTCGAGTGGCTGACCTCGCGCGGGCATCGCACGACCCGCTTTTGAGGCAGGTTCGAAAAACGCTGCGCCGCGAATTTGGCTTTCCGCGAAATGACATCGTGGACTTCGGAGTTCGTGCGGTTTTCTCGGTCGAGAACCCGGTCTATCCCTGGTCAGATGGGACGGTCCGCGATTTCACCGAGCCTGGTTCGGAGCTTCGTCTGAATTGCGATAGCGGATTCGGAACAGCCGCGTTCGTTACCGGAGGATTCGGTTTCGCCGCCGCTGGCGAGGCGGTTCGGATCTTGTCAGGGCTCGCCGTCGCGCGTTGAGATGATCGCCGGTTCGAGTTCGGCGGCTTCAAGCGTCTCGCCAGATTCGACCGTCGTGCTCTGCTTCGAGGGCTCGTTTTCTGGCAGCCATCGCCCTAAGCCAAAGGCCAGCCCGATCAATGAAATCGCGATCAAGCTGATCAAC
Organism: Verrucomicrobiales bacterium; assembly: GCA_047620505.1. Taxonomy (GTDB): domain Bacteria; phylum Verrucomicrobiota; class Verrucomicrobiia; order Verrucomicrobiales; family DEV007; genus JBLHKS01. The sequence continues at coordinate 24,047 of JBLHKS010000003.1, forward strand.
GCCGTCTTCATGATCCGGTCTTTTCGTGGATTCGCCGCCTCAGCAGCTGCTGCCGCCGCCCCCGCCACGGTCATGCGCTGACCGCCGGGTGGCTTCACCAAAGCCGGAGCGGTAGGATCGCGAAATGGCGAAACAGCCGCCTGATCGGGTGAGGCGAGGATCGTCGGCATTCGGTCGTCGTCTTCGATTTCCTCCGATGGCAAGCCGAGTGAATCGAGCCGCGCTTCCCACTCTCGCAAAAACCGATTCCGCTCGTCCTTTGGCTCGTCGCGAGTCGGCTCAATTGCGGCAACGGCCATCGTGTTGAATTTTGAGCAGCGGGTCAGGAGCCGTTCGTCGACCGTTTCGGCAAAGAGATCCTGCCAGAAAGTTTGATACTCCATCATGTAAGCCGCGAGAGCGACGAACGACGAATTTCGCATTTCTTTTTCGGCTTCGCGCTCGCGGTAGGCTTCAAGAAGGCGAGTCAGCGTCTCCGCCCATACCTCTTGATTTGGCCGGAGAAAGTCAGCCGTGGTGACGCCGACGTGAAGCTTGATTTCGAACTCCGGCCAGAGCCGAATCCGAGTTCCAGACAGCAGACCGGCCATCGTCTGGCTATCGATTTCGGGCGGAAAATGAAAATAGACGTTCCAGGGCCGCAGGGCTTCAGCGGTCGCGCCGATCCCTTCAACCTGGCGCAAAATCCAGTGAAGCTTCCGCATGATTTCGAGCGCCTCGTTTGAAAGCAGCGCACCGCGGCGCTCGATCAAGTGAGCCAGACTGAAGCCGTGAACCCGCTCCTCAGCGACGACTAGAAAGTCGTCCTGTTGCCGAAGGAAGAAAGTTCGCACAAAGTTAGGGTGCTCCATCAAATAGGGATGGCCCATTTTTCGATGAAGCGATTCGAGCCCGCCTGAGCCCTTCAATCGGTCTGGCGGAAGGACTTGAAACTGGATTTCGCGCTTCTTTTTCGTGTCGTGAGCGGCGACGGCGAAATTCGAGCAGTGGCTGATCAGCAACGAGTCAAAAATGTAGTCGTGGTCGTCCCAGCTCGTCATGAAGAGCTCTTTAAGCAGAAGATCAGCGAGAAAGGATTGGGGCCGAAGCGCAGCTGATTCCTGAGGACTCGAAGCGAGAAGGAACTTCTGAAACACGTTCAGATATTCGTAGGCGTAACGCGTGAACTCCCGCTCGAGATGATAAAAATCGTCCGGCGTGTGCCGAATCCGGCGGCTGATCAGCAGCTCGATGAAGGCCTGAAACGGCTCGAGAAACGCTTGAACTTCTTGCTCCGGCAGCGTTCGCCCGTCCTTCCCATGAAGCGAAGCCGTAATGAGTTTCCAGAGCACGCGGGCAGCGTCCGGAATCCAGAGTTCGCAGATTTGAACCTCGGTGCGTGGGACTTCCGGCTTGTTCAGCCCCAGCCCGCCTAACCGAATCCGAAGCGACTGGCCTGGCGTGTAGCTGACGTAGACATCGCTGATGTTGATCGAACCGAGGACGCGTGGGTAGTCGCCGAGGTAGCGCAGAAGCCTGACAAGCTGCAAAGCGAGGTCGATCGCCACCGTCATCGGCAGGCCGCCGACTCTCTCGATGTACGGCTCGATCCGTTCGCCGTCGATCAGCTCCGTTGTGTAGAAAAACTGTCCGTCGTAGTCCCCGTAATCAGTTAGCGCGAAGACGCAGGGATGACCGATCTCGCTCGCGATGTAAACGCGTTCGCCCAGTGAAATTGTCGCCTTGCGACTCGGGCCTTCTTCCGCGTTAACTAGGTAGAAAGCGACGAAGCGTTTTTCAAGCGTGTCGAAACCAAGATAGCCGCACGAGCATTCCGTCCGCTCCAGCTCCAGGAGGGAACCGTCCGGATTTCGCGAAAGATGATATCTTATCTGGTTGTCGATTTCCGCCGTCATCAGCGTTGGGGCGAATTCGATTTCTGGAACGAGCAGGCGTCAAATCGACCTCTCAAGGTTGCGGCGCGGCCTTGAGAAGTTTCGCAATTTGACTAACAAACCTATAAATTATAGATCGCCCGATCATCGACCAACGCAAGAGGAATGTGCAGCCCCGCGAGCAGCTGCTCAGTCGCCGAACGGCCCTTTGTCGTCGAACGATCCGTCGACCCGACGCTGATTTCTGCGTTTGCGAAGCCCGAGCCAGACTCCGGTGCCTGCCAGAACCAGAAACGCGATTGCGGCGAGGTCGTAAATCACGACTCCGATGCTTCCGAAGAGTCGGCCGGAGTGGAGGTCAAGCACGACGCGCGAGACTGGGAGGCCGTCGCCGCTGAAGGCGGATTCGACTTGCTCGCGGACGGTTTTTGGGAGTTTGTCAGGCTCGAACCACTCGACTTCGCGGTCTTCAACCTGCTCGATTGCCAGAAAACCAGGCAACTGCCAATTCCCATGCTTCGTCTCAACCGCGAGTTCGTTTTCCGCGATTCCTGCACGCAGAATCGAGTGCTGTTCCGGGGCAAACGAATCGAGTTTCTCCACCAGCTGCCCGGTTTCGTCAAAAATCAGCGCCGTGGATTCGAAGACCGCGATGAACTCGCCGTTGAGCATGCCCGCGCCGATCAACCGGCCTTCGCTTCCGGACGGCTCAGCATCAAAGAAGAATTCCTCATCCAATTCGACTAACCAATGATCGCCGACTTGAAATCCGCGAGGCTCGCCTTCCGGACTCAGGCCATACCAGTCGAGCATCCAGCGGCTGTCGGTTTCGCTCTGATCCAGATTCAGGCTGTTGGAGTGGTTGAGCAAAATCCCGGTAACCGAAATAATAACGATAATCAACGCCGAACCTAACCCGAGCCATTTGTGGATCGCGGTAACCACGCGACGCGCCTTGGATCGGCGGCGTCTGGGTTCGGGTGCGCTCATGAATCAGAGTTCAGTTTACGACTTCATCGTGCAAAAGAAGCGCAAACCGCGATAGCCGGTTGAGCGCGTTAACCGAGAGCGTGGCCCCGGAAATTCCGTTGATCCGTCGGCTTAGCGTGTGTCGCCGATCGTCCTTCAACGTCGTGTTCCGAAACTGCTTCGTAAACGCAGGCCGCTGGACTTCCGAGCCGATGCTTTCGCGGTAAACCAGGACCTTCACCGTGTCGATTTTCCCGCCGTCGACCACGATGCCGACCGTAATCGGCTTAGTTTTTCCGATCTCCTCCAGCACCCAAGCCGTTCGCTCGCCTGACTGATAATATCGGACTCGCGCGGCACGGTAGGCTCGACCGTCGAAAATCGCCTTCGCTGCCTCGGCCGTGTCGCCCGCGATTGTGATCGTTCCAGCGTTCGAACCACCGGAAAACGCGCCCGCGATGAAGGCGGACGGCGTCTCATAAACCTCGTCAGCCGCCCGAGCAGCTGCTGGGGCGGCGATGATCGCAAAAACGGCGATGAGAAAAATATGAGGCTTAGAAAACATAGCCAACTCCAAAGTTATAAAGATCTTCTTCAGCGTCTCCGGTCACGCGGCGGTAGTCGAGTTTGAAAACCAAACTGTCGATCGGCCAATAGTTCAGACCCGTTTCGATGTAATCGAATTCGCCCTTTTCCGCGTCGAAATGGCCGTAGCGGCCGAAAAATCCAAAATCGCCCCGGTCGGTGCTCCAGCGATAGGAAGGCTCGACGTAATAACCGAATTGCTCGTCGAGACCAAGCGCCTCGACCGTCGGTCCGTCGATAAACCAGCTGGCTCCGAGCGCGCGAAGCTGGAAATTGCCCATCCGCCACTCGACGTGCGCTTCGGCGAGCCAGGCTGGATTGTTTTCGGGCGAACCCTGGCTGACGTCCGTCTGGTACTGGACGCTGGAGCCGAGATTGAAACCGGGAATCCCATTGTACTGTCCGCGCAAGGTGAACGCGGCGTCGCTGGCGAGAGCTTCGGCGACTTTTTGCCGGCCGCTGCGAATCCGATAAGCGTTGTCGCCATCGGTTGGGACGTCGAGCCCGCTGTGGACGCCGAGGTCGAAAGACAGGCCGCTGTCGAACTTCTTCGTCACGGCGATTCCGCCTTCCCACCAAGTCGACGGGATGATCTCGGATTCGATCACATTGCGCTCAGTTCCGTAGAAAGTATTCGGCTCGTGGGTCTCGTTGAGGAAGCCAACCGGAAGGAGATAAATTCCGGTTTTGAGCCAGAAATCGCCGCCGAGATCGAACTCCATGTAGGCTTGCTCAAGCTCGACCTCGCCAGGTTTTCCGTCGCCAGCCAAGGAGTGCTCCAGCTCAAGTTCGCTAACGAATTTGATGCGATCAGTGTATTGATGATTGAGAAAAAGCACCCAACGGTGAAAATCGATCTCCTCTTTGTCGCCGAGAGTCAGGTGCATTTCGCCGTAACCGCCGAGAGTCGTCCGGTCTGCCCAGGATTCTTCGATCATCGGAATTGGGGCGACATTTTTGCCGTCCGCATCCGGCATCGCTCCGATCGATTGATGAACGGCGACGGCTGTCTGCTCGGCGGTTTCCGCTTTTGATTCCGCCTCGGTCGCCTTGGCTTCGGTCGCTTCAAGACGAGTTTCGAGCGCCTCCATCTGCGTTTTCATCGCCAGGAGCTGCGCTCGGAGTTCAGCGATTTCGTCATCCTGCGATTGAGCAGCTGCTGGTCCCGCGCCGAGCGCAAAAGCCAGAGTGATTGCAGCCAAAAAGATTGGTTTAACGATTTTCGTCGGTTTCATCAATGTTTCTAGATTCAATGGTTTCGCCTGCGGAATCTAATCTCAGGCATCAATCCCGGTTTCAATTGGATTGAGTCTCAGCCGCTGGCCCGACCAAACCGGGTAAACGGCGCGTGGAGGAGTTGAGACTGAGACCCAGTCTCAATAGCAAGGCCACGAAAACAAGCAAGTGGAAATTGAGATTGAGTCTCAGTTTCATTTCGCGGGGGCTTGGTTGAGGGCTGGAAAACGGACGCGTGAGCGTGATTTTCCGGACGGTTTTCGGAATGAAATTGCGGTTCGGGCTTTGAGGAACGGCGCGTGGGGCTTTTGCCGAAAACCTGAACGAAGCGAAACGCGGGTCGGCGGGTGCGGAGACCCTCAACTACGGCTCGTCTTCAGTATCGATCGATATATTCGGAGGTCGGAAACTGAATCACGACCGCCTGACGATCGATCCAGAGACGGTCTTCAATGAAGGCGTCAACCGCCCAGGTCCGCCACTCGCTTTTGTGATGTGCCAGGACCTCCGAACGCGCTTCTTCCCAGGTCATCTGCCGCTCGGAAAGGCGCTCGGTAACCTCGACGATGTGCCAGCCCATTTTCGTCAGAAACGGCTCGCTGAGTTCGTTGGTTTCCAGCTCGAAGACCGGCTCGACGAACTCGGCAGGCATTCGATCGCGCGAAAAATATCCGAGATCGCCGCCGCGCATTTTTGAGCGCTCGTCTTCGGACTCATCGGCAAGATCGGCGATTGTCGCGCCCGCTTGGAGCCTGGCGCGAAGCGCGCGAATCGGCGTTTCGACCTGCTTCACCCGAGCGAGCTGCAGACTGAGCCGGACGATCGGTGGCAGCTCGTCTGTCCAGAATGGAAGAACCGTGCTGAGAAAAATCTGCCGCGCACGAATCGTTTCCGGCATCACCATTTTATGGCCAAACTTATCGAACCACTCGCGAGCCGTGGTTTCCGCCCCCGTCTCGGAAACCTGAATCACGTAAGTCTTCGCGTAGTCCTCAAGCCAGTATTGCTGGCGGGCATGCGCGGCCAGCAGCTGCTGAAGCTGCTTTTGAGTCAATTGATGCGTTTTGCATACCTCTTCCAGCTCCTCCCCAACGAATTGTGATTCGAACTGGGCGATCCTCACATCGATAAAATCCTGCGGCGTTTCGACCGCATAATTGATCTCCTTCTGCTCGATCAGTTTGTCGAAAATCATCTTTCGCATGACGAGAAACTGCATCGTTGCCAACGCTTGATCCGAAGTCTCAGAACGCCGTTTTCCCTCACGCGCCAGGTCGAGGTCGACGGCCAAGTTCAGCTGGGCTTTCGTGATCGGCTGACCGTTGACTGTGCAGGCCCAATTTCGCTCTTCCGCCTCGGCAACATTCGTTTTGCCACCCGGCCTCAGGAACTCAGTCCGATCGTAGAGAGGGCCTTTAAAAACGAAAAAATCGAGAATCAGGTAGAGACCGACGATGCCGTAAATCAGCGGCCGCATCGGCAATTTCTCGATCTTGTAAATGTCCATCAGTCGCTGTTTCGCAGACCGAGGTTGGCGTAAATTTCGCGCGTCGCCAGCGACTTGTTCAGCGTGTAAAAATGGATCCCAGCAACGTCGTTATCCAAAAGATCGCGGCACTGCTCAGTCGCGTGGTGGATTCCGACTCGCTCGACCGATTTCTCGTCGCCGCCCGCTCGTTTGATCGCTCGAAGCAACTTCGCTGAGAACTTCGCGCCGGCCGCAAGTTCGGCCATCCGGCTCATCCCTTTGGCGCTCGTGATCGGCATGATCCCAGCTACGATCGGCACGTTGATTCCGGCCAATTCACAGCGTTCGCGGAAATCGTAGAAGTCGTGGTTATCGAAAAACAGCTGAGTCACGATGTAATCCGCGCCTGCGTCGACCTTCTCTTTTAGGTGGTCGAGCTCGAGCATTCGGTTAGGCGTATCCGGATGGCCTTCCGGGAATCCTGCGACTCCAATTCCGAAGCCCTTCGCATTCGGATGCTTGCCGCTGGCGTTGAAATCTTTGATGAACGCAACGAGTCCGGCCGCGTGCTCAAACGCGTCCTGCCCACGATCGTAATTCGGTTTATCGCGAGGCGGATCGCCGCCGAGAGCGAGAATATTTCCGACGTCAGCCGCGGCGTAGCCCTCGATGATTTCGCGCATCTCGTCCTCGGCGTGACAAACGCAGGTGAGGTGCGGAATCGCGCGAAGCGAGGTCTCAGTTTTGATTTTGACGACGAGTTTGTGCGTCAAATCCCGGGTCGAACCGCCCGCGCCGTAGGTCACGCTCACAAACGAAGGCTGGTAAGCCTCGAGCTCAACAATCGTCGCGAAAAGCGTGTCGAATGCCTCCGGCGTCTTCGGCGGGAAGAATTCAAACGACAGCGTGGGGCGACCTTCTTTAATTATATCCTGAATGTGCATCGAGCGATAAAGCAAAGCGTTTACTCAGCAATTTGAGTAGAGGAATTTCCAAGTCACCCGTTTGACAGGCCCTGGCGAGTCGATAGCGTTTGAGCGCTAGACCATACTTTAAGCCCCTTTCGGGTATGGAATCCAACAACCGCCATTTCAAAACCTCTTGTGGTGATTTTCACTGCGAGATCAGTTCGCCAGTGCTCCGAATTTTGCAAGTCAATGATCGGGGCGTTGTGTTCGAAACGCGTCAGTCGTTTGAGATCGGCGCGTCGATCAAACTCGGGTTCCACGTGCGGTTCACCGTCGGCGCATCCGAGGCGAAGGTGGATCCGGCCCGAAACGAATTCATTTCGGGCGAAGGCCTGGTGGTCGATTGCAAGCTCTGCGCTGCGGAAGACGGCTCTTCGATTCACGAGGTAACTCTGCTATTCAGCTCGATGAGCCCTCGCGATTGCCGCGCCCTTCGTCGCTTCAAACGACTCGAGGACATCGAGCAGCTGCTGGAGCCGACGCTGGAGACGAAGGACTTCAGTCTGAACTGAGCCGAAGCCGCTACTTCGGCTTTTTGACCTCGATTCCGCGGATTTCGACGTCGTCCCAGAGGCCGAGATCGTCGAACGATCCCAAGCCGATTTGCCCCCAGACGAACGTTTTGTCGTGGGCAACTTTCTGCGGAGTTTCCATGTCATCGAAGTAGACCTCGATCAGCCCATCCGCGACTTTGCGGACGATCTTGACCGTGTGCCATTTTCCATTTTCCCACGGAATCCCAACATCCTCAGTCTCCGTGATTTTCGTCCGAGGCTCATCGTTGACGATAAAAACCTGGCTCGAATTCGGATCCGGCACTTCGCCCAGATGAACGTAATAAAAATGCGCAGGATCCTGGTAACCGAAGAACAGGCACATATCGCGATGCCCGCGAGTCGTCTGAAGCGTTTGAACTTTCGCGGTTAAAACAAAATCGCCCACGATCTTCTCGTTCAGCAGAGAAATGCTGTGCGGACTGCGATGAGGAGGCTGGTAATCGCTCTTGCCGTGCAGATGATAAACCTTGTTGCCGTCGATATCATCGACCGTCCATTTCTTAGCATCGGTCGGCGTCCATTCCGCAGCGCCGTCCTCAAAATCTTCGCTGTGAACGATCGGCAATTCTTTATCGTCCGCGACAGCAGCCGCTGAGGCGAGAGCCAGGCTGAAAACCAGAAATTTCTTCATCATCACCGACGCTACGGACCGCTTTCGCCGATTGCCAGCACGAATTTTTAAAGCATCTTATCGGCATCATGAAAACCCTCTTATCTTCTATCGTCATCGCCGCCTTCGGCTTGACCGCTTTTCCAATCGCCAACGCTGAGAAGCCCGAAATCGTCGCTCTCTCCAAGGGCGAAATCGCCAAGATCAAAGGCAAAATCCAATTCGTCGACAGCTTCCCGGATTACAAAGTCCAAGTCGTCGATTCGTTTCCGGACTTAAAAGTAAAAGTCGTGACCAGCTTTCCGGATGACGCAGGCGAATGGCAGATCGTCGACAGCTTCCCGGATTACAAAATCCAGATCGTCAGCAGCTTCGGTGATTTCAAAATCAAGTACGTCGATTCGTTTCCAGGGCTGCCCTGAATCCTCTTTTGAAGTGGCGCGAAACTCAAGCCGCTCGATGGCGACCTTGACGCGGCCCGCGATCCAGCCCAAGTCCACACATCATGCCCAAACTCGCCGCCTTCCCCAAACTCTACATGCAGGAACTCGTCAAAACCGGCGAGCTCAGCCTTGCCGAATGGATCGGCATGGCGGCGGAGCTCGACCTCGATGGGTTGGAATGGTACGCGGGGTTTATCGAGATGCAGGACCGCAAAAACTGGCCGTCCATTCGCGCCAAAGTCGAAGAATACGGCCTCTGCGTGCCGATGATGTGTTGCTCGCCGGACTTCACCCATCCGGATCCCGAATTCCGGGCCGAGCAGATTGAGAAGGAAAAATATTGGATCGAAATGACCGCTGCGATGGGCGGCCAATTCTGCCGAGTTCTTTCCGGACAGCGGCGGCCCGAGCTAAGCCGCGAAGAGGGCGTCCGGCTCGCAGCCGAGTGCATCGACGCTTGCGCGCCATTCGCGGCGGAGCGCGGCATCACGCTGATCATCGAAAATCACTACAAAGACGATTTCTGGGAATACCCGGAATTTGCTCAGATGATGGACGTCTTCTGCGAGCTCGTAGATGCCGTGAAAGCCCCTAACTTTGGAGTCAACTACGACCCCAGCAACACGATCCTCGCCGGCGAAAACCCACAGCAGCTGCTGGAGCGAGTTTCGGATCGCGTCGTGACGATGCACGCCAGCGACCGGTATCTGACGGAGGGCACGATCGAGGATCTGCGCGCTGAAGAAGGCGGTGTCGAGGGCTACGCCAAGCGCCTCAGCCACGGAGAAGTCGGCAAGGGCTTGAACGATTATGATGCGATTTTCGGCGAGCTGAGACGAGTTGGTTTCGACAGCTGGATCAGCATCGAGGACGGCGTCGATGGCATGGATCAACTCGCTCGCAGTGCGGGATTCTTGCGAAGGAAGATGGAGGAATTCTGGGGGTGATCGCGGATGGGTTCGATCTCGGGATCTTGCGAATTGGACAGATCGATGAGCGAATGGGACAGAACTGAAGAATGGGAAGTCCAGCGCATATTTCACGGGCGTTCGCGCCTGACTGTGTTGATTCGCGCGGAAGCACGCGCTTCAGATATTGCTTCGATTCGGCGCATCGTTCCGGAGCTGAGATGTCTAAGGCCGTCTGAAATTTCCAGCCGGATAGACGCATCTGGAAAAATTGAGATTGGAGCAATGGAAGGTCGAGAGGCACGCCGATTGGAGGAGCAATTCACTGAAGCCGGCATTGCCATAAAGCGAACTGACACTTCGAGCGTGTCGTTCGTCCCTGTAAATCGAACGCGGAATTCTGCTTTGCTGATTGAAGATCCAGACGAGGCAAATCGCGTTGCCAAAGAAATGATCGCAGAAGGAATTCCTGTGGTTGATGTCGAAGCTTAGCTTTCTAGAGAGCTATCAAATTCAGAGATTCCACCCACCGCCTATGACGAGATTCGAGCCAGTGAGGTAGGCCGTCGAATGGACGGCGAGGAATTCAAGCGCTGCTGAAATGTCGTCGAATTTGCCAAACCGCCCGGCTGGGACGGCGGCCTCCGAATCCAGACCGACGCTCGTTTCAAGCAGGCCTGGCGAGATCATGTTTACCGCGACGCCGTGTTCCGCTTCGGCCTTCGCGATGGACCGAGTCAGAATCCAGACGCCGGTTTTGCCGATGTGATAGGCCGGCGATTTCGTCCGCGCCCCAGGATGATCGCAGACACCGTCGCCGATGTTGATGATCCGGCCTTTCGCCTGGCGCAGCATCGGAAGAAGTGCGCGAGTCGTGAAATAAACGGCAGTAGCAGTCGAGTTCAGCTCGGTAAACCAATCGTCTTCGGTTTGATCGTAGAAATCCTGGGCGAGGTAGACGCCGGCGTTGTTGACGAGCAGATCCAAACTGGAAAACTCAGCCTCAAACTCGGTGCGCACCTTCTGAACCTCGGCCTCCCGACCAAGATTGGCTTGAAGCAGGAAAGCGCGCTGGCCATTGGATTCGATCCGCTCGCAAACTCGCTCAGCGGCCTCTCGGCTGGAGTGAAAATGGACGCCGACATCGAATCCCAGTTCGCTCAATCGAACGGCGATCTCCGCGCCAAGCCCGCTGCCTGCGCCAGTTACGAGAGCCGTTTTCATGATTCAAATGCGGCCATCGTCTGGAGGACTCCACGAACGCGGCTGACTTCGTGGGTTCGGATCAAATCCGTGTGGCCGAGCGCGGCGAGCACCGCGAAAAACGGCTCGGCGCAGCGGACTTCGTCTTCGAAAAACTCGAACGCGTGCGGCAGGGCCTGACAGATTGGCCAACCGAGTTTGCACAGCGGGAAACTCGTCAGGAAAGTCTTCATTTGGTAGCGAACGCGCTCGGCGGAGTCCTGAAGATTCCGATAGTAAAACCCGAGGCCCGGGTCGAGCCAGATCCGGCTCACGCCAGCAGCTGCTGCGAGTTCGGCTTCGCGCGCGAAGTAGTCGTGGAGCACGGAAGCGTGGTCGTCGGTCACGGCGAAATCGTCGACATCGCGGACGTTTCGGCCTTTCACGAAGCAGATGACCACGCCCGCATCGCGCTCGGCGGCGAGTTTGTAGAACGACTCGGTTTCCTGGGCGCTTGTCAGGTTGAGAATCGCCGCGCCGGCGTCGAGGCAGGCTTCGGCGACGCTGAGGTCGTAAGTTTCCGCGGAGACGATCCCGCCCGAACCAGCGAGCGCCTCGATGATCGGCAGCAGCGCGGATTTCTGACCATCGGCGTCAACCCGATCCGCGTCGAGAACCGTCGACTCCGCGCCGAGATCGACAATCGCCGCCCCGTCCGCGAAAAGCCGTTTCCCGCGTCTGATCGCCGCTTCGGTCGACAGCGAAACGCTCTCGCGATACCACGAATCGGCCGACCGGTTGACCACGCCCATCAGCGCCGTTTGCGGGTGGTGATCGAAGCGAACGCCGCGGAGTTCAAACCGCGTTGGCGGCTTGAGATCAGCTCCGTGGGTTTCCCAGATTCGGGCAAGTGAGGCGAGGTCGAGCATCGTTCAGTCGAGCCCTACCATGGCCAGAATTCCACTCGAACCAAACGAATCTTCAGTGGATGGATTCAAGCCGCGTCTGACTTTATAACTCGCGAATCGAAATCGAATCGTTCACGGCCAACGCTGAATCGAGGAAGATCTTGAACGCTTTCGCGGCGGTGTCGGGGTCAACGAGGCGATCCACGAAATAGATCCAATCATCCTCGATCCGATAATTGTAGATCTCCAACATCTCGGGGCGTGAAATTGGGCTGGGCAGGCGGTTAAATAGACTCGCAAGGCTATCGCCCGATGGTGGTGAGCAGTCGATTCTGTATTCTTTTTCTATGAGTTTAGTGAGTTCGTATTCTTTCGTCGAATGTCAGAATCAGCCTAACCCTGATCGAAGAATCGTCAGAACAAGCCATGACTGATGGGAACCGCCCGGTGCGGACCCGCATGCCGGGTGGTGTGGGGGAGCGGGTTCAAACCCCGTTCCTACCCGATCCGTTTATCTCTTCTTAGGTGTATTTGCGGGATAAGCCGTAGGAAGGATGCCGACGATCATGGCGTAAAATAAGAAATCTGACACGGATCTCATTCTCTTCGTAGATGATATGATATGGAAAGGTCTTCAGCGGAGCTCGTCGTAAATCAGTTCTTCCCTTTACGAAGTGTGTTCCCTTTGGGTTCTCAACGACCTTTTGAACTCCCCGTTCGACCTCAGCGAAAAAACGATCACCAAGTTCTTCGCCTCCTTCTTCATCATAGTATCTCATTGCTGAGTTGATGTCCTTCTGAAAGAGGCGGTGGAATACGGCTTTCATGCCTTCTGGCGAACACCAGCTTTAATCTCTCCCCACGTCATTTCAGCACCAGGATCTTCATCCATTTCCCGCGATCGGCGCAGAGCCTCATTTACCCCCTCGTCATTTTCATCAAGGGCGGCGGGAAGTGACCCCAGCAGACTTGCTGCAAGCATCGCCCGCTGATCCTGAGGCAACTCCAGTGCATTGGATTTGATTTCTTGGGCTGTCATTCGTCAATTCTAACTGATTTCGTCAAATTCGCACGCCTGAATCTGGAAGCCCGTCAATTCATCTCTTGTGCGCTTGACAGGCTGCGCTGAGTCAAACACAAGAACAGACCCGCGCGCTTATGAAAATCGAAGACGAGAAGCAATATTTTTACACGATCGGTGGAGAGAAGCAGAATCCGGTAACTGGCGCTGAGCTCAAGGGCATGGCGGCGGCTGGAAGGCTGAATCAAACAATGGACCTCGTTTGGGCGGAAGGCGCACCAGATTGGGTTCCGTCAGGGGCCTGTGAAGATCTTTTCGCGGCTCCTCCGGCTGCGAAGCCGCAACCAGCAGCTGCTCAATCGCCGCCTCCTTCTCTGGGAGCAGCACCGGCATCCGCACGGCCTGAAAATCCACCGCCTCCTGCTCTTGCCAAACAAAGCGCGGCTCCTTCGGTTTTGACCGAGAGCAAATCCAGCTTCGGTCTCTACCTCACGTTTTCGGCGATAGCCTTTGCACTTGGGACCCTCGGAAAGATCGTGATCGGCGTTGGTGCCGCTGATCAAAGATACCGCAGCTACGGCTTCGGCAGCTACGGCTACCACTCCCCAAATTATGAAACGATGGGAGCGGGAGCTTTAATCTTTTTCCTTTCGTGTATTCCTTGGATCGTGGCCGTGGTTCTCAGCCTGATCTACCTCAACAAAGCCTGGCGACTCATTCAGGGTCTTCCCGGGGTCAAGGCCACTCCGAACGAGGCAGTTGGATTTCTCTTCACGCCCGTCTTTAACATCTTTTATTGGATGTTTGTGGCTTGGCCTGGCTGGGCAGGCGACTACAACCGGCTTAATCGCCTCAATCAGGATCCGCAAGCCCCTCGAGTTGGCGGTGGTGCTTTTTTGACGGCTCTCGTGCTTTTCCTGGTCTCGCTTCCCGTCAGTTTTCTGGGCATGGTGGCGATGGATGGAAGTCCGGAGGCTGTGGTGGTGATGGCCGTGCTTTCGATCATCCTGGGCATTCTTCAGATCATTTTCTGGTGGATCGGCATGGCCGGACTCTGCCGAGGGACGAATTATCTCGTCAATCAGCACAACGCCCGACTCGGCGTAAATCGCTGAGTGTTTGTTCGAAAAGCGGCTCAATTTTCGCTCCCCTTTCATCGTAACCGCCGTTAGGCTGGACCAACCACGTGCAAGCAATTTTCCAGCGAGTCATCCTCATCGCCGCGATTCTCGGGGTGACACTTTTCCTTTATTTCCTCGTCGTCGGGCCAGGTTCGGCCCGGTATTCGATCTTCAAGCTGATCCGAGGAGAAGCCGCTCCGTCTGAGCAGCTGCTGGCGATTCAGGGGGACGAGCAGTCGCGATTTGCCGGGTTGCGGCTTGAAAAGCAGGACGTTCCCTCGCTCGCGGCGCTGAATGACGACTACGCGCGGCTGATCGCTCATGTCCAACCCGCGGTCGTCAGCATCGATACGAGGAGCGTTGGTCAGGAGCCGGTGGTCGACATTTTCAAGCCCGTGATGGTCGAAATGCCAGACGGAACTCGCAAGCCAGAAATGCAACCCGTTGAGCCGGAGTTGCGTGGCTACGATCGGCGATGGGTGACTCCGGGGGTCGGTTCTGGCGTGTTTATTGCGGAGGAAGGCATCGTTATCACCAGCCATCATGTCGTCGAGGGCGTCGACAAAATCACGGTAACGACGTCGGACGGGAAGAAATATCCGGCGGCTTTGATTGGGGCGGATTCGACTGTCGATCTCGCCGTTTTGAAGCTGAAAAACACTGAGGGCCGGCGGTTCCACGTCCTGAATTTCACGCGAAACCAAGCTAGGACCGGCGAGCAGGTTCTGTCATTCGGCAACCCCTACGGCCTGACCGGATCGGTCTCGAGAGGGCTGATCAGCGGGGTCCAACGCCGATTTAACGATCGCTCAGGAGTTTCTTACGTCCAGACCGACGCGGTGATGAACCCCGGGAATTCCGGCGGGCCGCTGACGAACATTTACGGTGAGGTCGTTGGGATCAACAAAGTGCTCTACGCGGGCGGATCGAGCGTCGGGTGGCAGGGAATCGGCCTCGCAGTGCCGGCAACGCGGGCGATCGCGGCTTACGAAGATATTGTGCGTCTGGGAGAACGCATTCGCCCGTATCTTGGCGTGCTTTTCAACAACCTGACTTCGGGCGACGCTGAGGAGTTGGGGCTCGACGAGGGCAGGGGCGTTCTGATCTATAAATTGGAAGAGGATTCGCCCGCGCGCGACTTGCTGGAAACCGGCGACGTGGTGCTGGAGATCGCAGGAAAGACCGTCGGATCTCTGGCTGAGGCCGGCGAAGCGATCCAGAAACTGGAGCCTGGCGCGAAGGTGAAACTCGAAATTCTTCGCAAAAGTAAGGCCCAAACGGTGATCGTGAAACTGGATGAAGTCCGCGATGTGAATCAGATCCTGCGGTTGCCACGAGAATTCGAGAAACTGACCGATCCAGCGGAATTGGCGATCGCTCTCAAGCTCGATCCCTACGTTCCCGGCGCTTACGATCGGCAGACAACCGGGCTGCCTGATAAATTCGGCGCGGTCTTCGTGATGAGCATTCTTCCCGACTCACCGTTGAGTCCGCACATTCGGAAATACGATGTGATTCACGAGATCAACGGAAAGCCAATTTTCTCCGAGGAGGAGTTCTATCAAGCGCTGAGCGATCTGCCCGCCGATCGAAGCTCGACGATTTTCCTAACGCGCAAACGCTGGCGCTACTACCTCGAATTGAGGCCCGGTCAGGGTGGATTTTGAATTGATTTCGAGATTGCAACCAGGGCCGTCGCGCCGTTATTGGGGCGCTATCTTTTAACCAACTTTTCCACAGAGCGATGAATAATTCTCAACCTGTTTCCAGCAAAGGCCCCGTTGTCGCCTTTGCCGTAATTCTTCTGATCGGCGTCCTGCTTTCCGTATTTTTCTTCATCCTTCCGAAGATTAAAAAAGATAAGGAATTGGCCGAAAATGCTGAAAAACACACGCCTTCAGAAACCGAGCCAGGCACAGCAGCTGCTGAGGGAACCAAAACTGTTGCTGGCGATCCCAACGCGGCTCCTGCAACGCCTGGAACTGGGCTGAATCCGGGCGGCTCGCCTGCTTCGCCCACTCAGCCTTCGCCCACTCAGCCTTCGCCCTACCTAACCGACTCCGTCCTGGTCTCCGATCTCGTCGGAAAACTCAAGCAATCTGACGTCGCGGGCTTCGTCGCTGTGACCGGAAAAGACGTCGCGGGCGACTTGGTCGTCGTCCAACTTCAAAACCTTTTCGTGGGACGAAAGTACTCGGTCGATCCAAAGAATCCGACGCTCGATGGCGGTGCTGTCGGCGCGACCGGTAAGATCTGGGAAATCAATTTGCTTCCGCCTGCCGAGAATCTTGGACTCGGGCCGCAGAAGATTCAGCTCGAGGTCATGAAAGACCCGTCGCTCGGCTGGTCGGTCACGCAGATCATCATTCCTGACATCGAAGCGATCGCTCTTGCGGCGAATGCCCCGGGCACTCCTGATCCAGTCAAGCCGATCGCGCCAGCGCCCGCCGTTCCAGGAGCCAAACTCACTCCGCTGCAGGTCGCCAAGGCCTTCGTCGACGCAGTCGTCGCTCGCGATTTCGGCACAGCCAAGGGCCACGTCGACCCCGCCATCCTCAGCGATGAGCGCCTCGCCGCGCTCTTCATCGTGATTGAAGAGGGAAAATTCCGGCTCAACCCGGAAAAGGCATTGATTCCGACCGTGACGAACGAAAAGGCCTCCTGGCTGATCGTAAAGCTCGTGGCTGAATCCCGAGCGTCAGAATTCGGGCTCGAAATGACTCGCGCCAATCCCGATGCCGACTGGGTCATCGCCAAATTAAATTTTGATCAGCTGATGCAAAACGTCGCCGCCAGTGCGGGCGCTGGAGACATCGCCTACACCGAAATTCGGACCGATCTCAAGGGCGGAGATTCGCTCGTGCTTTTTTTCGGATTCGACCAGGCGCAAATCAATCCGCGCGCCAACCGGCAGTTGGAAATCATCGCGGGAATCCTCAAGCAAGACCCGAAACGCACGCTGAACATCAACGGTCACGCTGACGCCAGGGGCGACGAAGACTACAACTCCAGCTTGAGCGACTCTCGCGCTGCCAAGGTTCGCCAATCGCTGATTGGGTTGGGAGTTCCCGAAGCGCAGGTGATCACCAACGCCTTTGGCGAGTCAGCGCCGAAAGCGCCAAACTTCAATCCGGACGGCACAGACAACACAAGCGGCCAGGCTCAAAACCGGCGCGCTGAGGTCTACCTCAAATTCTGAGCCTAATCTGATTTCGACCGGCTTTGCCCAGCGGCGGCCGGTTCGAATGGCTTCAGATCTTTCCGAGCCTGACTTGCAGATTTCCGGCTCGTTCCTTTTTCGGCGCCGTCGGTGTTGACCGGCGGCGTGCGGGTCAAACTTTTCACTGCGAATCCCGGTTCAACCTGGCGAGACGCTTTGTCGTAGCGCTCACCGAATTCGAAAAGGGTGTAGCTCGGGTCGGCCAGGGCCGAACTCGTCCCAAAGATGCCTAAGGCCGAAATTGTCAGCAGCTGCTGAAGGGTTCTCGCTTTCATGAATGAGCGATTCTGCCAGAATCCGCCTCGCAGAGCAAGACCCAATTCGGAAAGCTCGAAAGGCGACGCCGTTCGCACGGTCGCCGCCTTTCTGGTGGTTTGCTGGGGGAATCGGGGAGGATTCTCTTACTGATGAGCTAGTCGACTTCTGGAGTAAACCTTGCGTTCTTTTTTCGATTCCGTAGGCTCCGAACACATGCGAATTCAGATTTCATGGACGATCCTGACGATCGCTTTAGGGTTGACCACCGTGAACGCACAAAAAGTCGAATCCACAATCTGGGGGCAAACGCCCGAAGGCGAAGACGTCCAGCTTTTCACCCTGACGAATGCAAATGGCCTGACGGCTCGCGTGATGTCGCTCGGAGCGACTCTGGTCGGCGTCGACGCGCCGGATCGAGACGGAAATTTCGAAAACGTCACGCTTCACTTCGATGACCTCGAAACTTTCCTGACAGAGCGAAAAGTTTTCGGCTCCACCATCGGCAGATTCGGCAATCGAATCAGCGGAGGCGGCTTTGAGATCGACGGAACGCGTTACGATCTGGAAACCGTCAATCAGCGGAATGGCGTCCACATTCACGGCGGCAAAACTGGATTTCAGTGGCAGAACTGGGAGGCGAAGGCGCTGAAGAGCGGCGTTCTGTTTTCGCTAACGAGTGAGGACGGCCACGAAGGCTATCCCGGAAGGCTGACCGTCAATCTCACCTTCACGCTGACCGACGACAACGAGTTAGTCCTCAGTTACAGCGCGACGACCGACAAGCCGACTCACGTCAATTTGACGAATCACGCCTACTGGAATCTCGGTGGTGCGGATTCCGGCGACGTTCTCGATCAGCAGCTGCTGGTCTCGGCCGAGCAGCGACTCGCCGTCGACGAGCACCAGGTTCCGACCGGCGAACTCGTCGACGTTGCCAACACGGCTTTTGATTTCCGCGAGGTCCACACAATGGGCGAGCGAATTGCGGACGCTGATCGTGGTTACGACCATTGTTATGTGATCGAAGGCGAATCCGGAAAACTCCGCCTGGCGGCCCGCGTGACCGACCCGAAATCTGGACGAATCATGGAAGTTCGGACCACCGAGCCCGGCATCCAGGTTTACACGATGAACATCGGCGAAAAGACGATTGAAGGCGGCGGCGGCGCGACTTACGCGGCTCGTCACGCCGTCTGCCTCGAATGCCAGAAATTTCCGGACGCGCCAAATCAACCGGATTTTGAATCGACCCTGCTGCGGCCGGGCGAAATTTATCGGCAGGTCACTGCTCACAAATTTTCGATCGCCGAGACCAAACCCGAAGACTGATGACTCGACTCCGCGCCTTGCTGGCAGCCTTCCTTTTTACCTCAGCCGCCAGCGCTGACGAAGCGACCGAAAAACTCGTCCTCGCGACCTACAAACTTTTTAACGAGAGTTCCACCGCCACCGGTTTCATCGTCAAAACCGAAGACCGCTCCTTCCTCGTCACCTCGGCTCACGTTTTTGAGAAGATGGAGGGGAGCGAGTTTCTGCTCGTCGCCCGCCGCAAACAGGACTCTGGAGAGTTCACCCGCCTCGACGTTCCGATCCCACTGCGCAAAAAGCGCGAGCCGCTTTGGAAAAAACACGCTGATCACGACATCGCGATTCTGGCCCTGTCAGAGGATATTGATGAGCCGGGAATTCCGCTCGAGTCCCTTGCTGAGGATTCAGGAATGACTGTGGGCGACGATCTTCGGACGATCGTTTTTCCAGAGCGCTTCGAAGCCAACGGCGCGGGATTTCCGACCCTTCGGGGAGGCTTCGTCGCCAGTTACCCGCTCACGCCGAAAAATGTCCACGCCTTGTTTCTGATCGACATGACTTCCTGGGGCGGAGACAGCGGTGGACCGGTTCAGCTGGTCAAAGCCGGTGCTGAAAATCCCATCATCGTCGGCATTCTCGCCGGCAAACATCAGATCACCGACACGAAAAAAGAATCGCGTTATGTCGAACGCAAAATTGACTACCCACTCAATATTTCCTATGCCGTTCACGCGTCGTTCGCGAGGAAAATGATCGAGGACGAATTGGCTGACTGAACTTGGATCTGGATCGATTCGGATGCAGGTTTCGGGATGAAAACCCAGCTCGTCGCGCTCCTCCTCGCCTCCAGCAGCTGCTGGGCTCAGGTTGATCTCATCCTGAATCCAGAGCTGGAAACTTCCGACTCTCACCCTTCGTTTGTTCGCGAAGCCGACGGCTCCGGATGGTTCGCCTGGCACGGCTACGCCAACGGTTCGGACGGGATTTACGCGAGAAAAATCGAGGCGAACGGTGAGTTGGGCGAGGTAGTCAAATTCAGCGGCAAGACGACGGTTCACAGCCCGCCTGAATTGACTTTGAACGCGGATGAAAAGCCGAGCCTGATCTGGAGTCAGCGCCAGGGCGGGCGCTGGTCGATTCAATCCCGCTACGGCGATGAGCTCAAGCTCGGCGCAACTCTCAGCTCCGATGAGGTCGACGCGATCCATCCCACAGCCGGTGCCGCGATTTCAATGTGGAGCGAGTTGCGGGACGGTCGCTTTCGAATCGTAGCGCCCGAGCTGGAGGTCTCCGATGGAAACCACGACGCGTTCCGACCTGCTTACGCCGAGGGTTGGGCGGCTTGGGACGAGTTCGACGGCAAGCGATATCGAGTGATCGCGAAAAGTATGGATTCGGACACAAGCGAATTTCATACCCTATCGAACGACGGCGCGAACGCGCTCAACCCCGTCCTGCTCCGGGCGACGAACGGCCTCACCGCAGCTTGGCTGGAAAAGGTAGACGTGATCGGCGGCGAGGGCGCGATCAGCCAGATGCACACGCTCCAAGCGGCCGAGTTGCACGATGAAAAATGGCACAACATCGAGGGTCCCGGTGCGGTGCTGACTCAAGGCCTGATGGCGAAGATCGAACCGAAGGCTCTGGCAACTGGCGGCTATCTTGGCCGGCGGGCCGCACCGATGCTGCTCGATGCCGGCGACGCGATCTGGCTGCTCTGGGAGCGGAAATCGAATCACAGCGGAAGCACGCCAAACGTCAACGGCGATCTCCTCGGGCGGCCGATTCGCGACGGAAAATGGGGCGAGACCGTTCTTCTGAAGAACGGCTTTGTTGACTATCATCTGGCCGAACCGGCTCGCGCCGAAAACGGGATTTTCTACGTCGTAGCGTCCGATCTTCCGCGAAATGAGCGCCGGAAATATCATCTCCTCGGCATCGACCTCAATTCCGCGGCCGAATTTCGTCAGGATAAATGGGTAGGCTGGGAACCTGTTGAACTTCCCGTTCAAAGTGAGCAGACCGATCGGCAGTCGGCCAAAATCGAAGGCAAAAACTACAAACTTTTCTGGGGCGATCTCCACTGCCACAGCGGCCTGACCACGGACGCCGAAGGGGAGCACGACGAACTCATTCACTACGCTCGCGACAAGGCCATGCTCGATGTCGTCGTGTTCACGAATAACGATTTTCTCTACGATACTTTCCTAACAGAATACGAATTCGCCCTGGGAAATTTTCTCGCTAACACCTACACGCGGGAAGGCTCATTTATCGCGTTACCGGGCTACGAGTGGACAGCCCGCGTGCCAGGGAAACCGGGGGTGCCGTTTTCAGAACCGTCGACCTGGACGCCTCCCTATCAGAATCGATCCTACCCGAATCATCGAAGCGTGATCTTTCCAGCATCTGCTGGCCCGCTGATTCGCTTCCCGGAAGTCGCTAACGAAATCCAAAAACTCAACGAAGCCGTCGAGAAATCCGGCGGTCTGACTTTGAGCCAGCACGAAGCGTTCCTGCTTTCCGGCCACAAGGTCGAGGTTGGCTTGGAGCTGACTTCCGGGTGGCGAAACTACATGAGAATCAAACCTCAGCTGTTTCACGGTTCGCTGAAACCAGGAGTCCGGCTCGGGTTCGTCGCTAACGGCGATACGCATCGGCGAGCCCCTGGATTGAGCGGAGCCTTGACCGGCATTTTCGCGGAAGAACTGACCGAAACGGCGATTCTCGATGCTCTCCGCGAGCGTCGTTGTTTCGCGACTAACGGCTCGAGAATTTTTCTGGATTCCCGCATCAACGGCGAGTTCATGGGCCGGGAAACGCGCGCGCCAGACGGCGTAGCGGAGTTGAATTTGAAGGCGATCGGAACGCGCCCGATTCTAAGCGCTGAGCTGATCAAAAACGGAGAGACGATCGGAAAATTCCCAGGGACAGGCGGTAACGAACTCGAAATCCAACAGCGAGTCGAAGGTCTTGAGTCGGGCGAGCACTGGTTTTACTGGCGAGTGATCCAGGAGGGCGGCGGTCGGCCTTTGCCGGGCAACGTCCAAGTCGCGTTCGGTTCAACTGCGTGGTCGACGCCGGTCTGGGTGATCGTGGATTGAGATGCTGTTCAAGTGGTGTCCTGACACGCCCAAAAACCCTTGCATTGTCCTAAGCTTTCCCCGATAGACGGCGATGGCACGGAAACGCGTGGCAGTGGTTGCGGTCCCCGACGTAGCCGATCAAAAGCCGTTCGATGCCGCAAAACGCGGCTCTGGCGTTCTTTCGCGTGTCCGAGCAGCTGCTGAAACGACCGGCGAACTCGATCCGGCTCCGAACTACGCCGCGACTGGCCAAACGCTTCTGCAAATCCCGGTCGCGCCGATCCGAAACGGCGGCGAATTCCAAGTGGCGGCTGAGAAATCGCCACGCTCGTTTCGCGATTGGATTCGTTCGCGGCGATTTCTGCCCAAAGCGCTCAGCAAAGAATACCGGGTCGAAAACGGCGCTCCGGTCGAGATCGCGATGATGCGAGAAGCGATCGCCGGTTACGAGCCGAGCCCTGAGGAGTCGACCTACGAAAGTTTGCGAATCGAAATGGCTCGGACCGAACCGGGCCCCTACGCCCAGAGCGCCTCGGTTCACGTGCACGAACTTTTCTGGGCTGATCTCGCCCGGGCAAAACACGCCGCTTTTCGCGGGCTGAAGGATCTATTTTTGCTGCTGTTTTTCTTCTGCGGATTGGGCGGATTGGCGGCTGCATTCGGCGGTTCGAAACGCGACGCCGAAGAATCGGGCGCTCAGAAAACGCTGAGATTTTTCGCGGGATTTACGGAGCGCCTCCTCGTTCTCGCAGCGCCCTCGTTGGTGCTCGCGCTCCTCGCGAACCTGCTGACCGCCGAGGTGTTTTCCTGGGTTTCAGCCGTGCCCGGGCTCCCTGCAATGCTCTTGGGAATTGGGGTTGGCGTGATTTCGGCCGCCGTGATGCGCTACTCGACCGGGCGAATCTGGCTTGAGCGCTACACATGGGTCTGGCTGATAATTTTGCTGATCGCAGCGGCGTTCGGCGGTGTTTTCGGATTCTGGTTTCGCGGGTTTGACCGTTTCACCGCCTGGGCTTTGATCGCCTCTCTTGGGCTCGTTTTCGTTGTCGGTGCCGGCCTTTTGCTGATCGTTCTCAATCGCCGTCGGCCCGGCGCGCTGGAAATCGGAAGCCTGATTCTGATTATCGTCGGCAGCCTCTTTTGTTGGAACCTCGCCAATGTCGGATCCGGCAGCCAGGACTTGGGCGGAGCCTGGGCAAAAACCGCCACCGCCAGGACGTTGGTCACCTCGCTTAGCTGTCTTTTCTGGGCGCTCTGGATCGTCATCGCGGTTTCGATCGTGCTTTCCTCGTTGTTCGGGATTTTCGTGGCTCATTTCTCTGGTTTGAAAGGTGGAGCGAGGCGATCGGCGATCCGCGCCGTTCGGACGATGGCGATGGCGCAGACGTTTTCCGCGGCCCTGATCTTCGTAGCGACTGCGGCGCTCTGGCAGCTGCTGGCGCTGTTTTCGCCCGCGCTCGCTCCTGCTTTCCTCGCAGGAGCGCCTCCTGGAATCTCGATATTGGTAATCGGATTCATCGTCGCCGCCTTCATCGCTGGCTGGCTTTTCAAGCAAGCCGGCCTCCTCGAAAGGCCGCCGAAAGACGTCCTCGCCGCGATTGCCGAAGACCGCTCGGCATTGGCTGGATCCTTGACGAGTGCGTTGCAAAAATCCGGACTCCCGACGCTTCTGGTTTTTCTGATCATCACCGTCGGCATCTTCGGCAGCGCGGTTGTCCGATTCTCACCAGAATACGAAGCCCAGCTGAATCTCGCGATCGCAGGCGAATCCGCCGGGGGCTGGCCAGCGATTCTGATGATCGTCGATCGCTGGGCGACTTTCCTCGCCGGAGCCGTTTTATTCTGCTCGATTGTCCTCAGCCGGGGTCCGCTTCGGCGAATCAGCCTCGGTACCCGCGCTGCGGTCGACATCGCTTCGGAGCCCGCGAACTGGCTTCGAGTTCATCCGCGCGGACGCACCCCGCGGGCAACGATCTCAGCTCGTTTCGCCTCCGTTCTTCGGCATCTCTGCGAGTGGCGCGAAGAGGACGGCTCGGGTTACGATGGAATTGTGATCATGGCTCATGGCCACGGCTCGGCGATTTCAGCTGAGATTCTACGTTACCTGAATTTCGAATGGAACAAGCGCCACGCCGCTGGCCAGATCTGGGAGCCGATCCTGGGCCGAATTTTCAATCCGGCTGACCCAAATTATCTGCCTCTCTATTTTTTCACCCAGGGATGTCCGTTGCGGCAGCTGCATGCGATGCGTTTTCCGGTTCTTTACCGCTGGGTGACCGAGCGGGAATCGACCGTCGAGTTGCCAGCAGCTGCTGGAGCTCAGCCGGGTCCGGAGCCTGCCGAACTCGGCTTAACTTACTGGTCGAACGTCTATCGGCCTGGCGATTACGTCGGTCGAAATCTCTGGGAAGTCACCGGCGGCGATCCGTGGAGCGGCGAGTGGCGAGTTCCAGCTCCGAACGCCCGCGAACGCTGCATCGCGGTCGGCGCGCACCGGCGTTACTGGGATTCCACCGCGCCGGAGGTTGCGATCGAACTCGAGCGCTTGATCAGCTACGTGATTCTCTGGAGGCGGGAAAACGTCTCGCCGACTCTGTTCTAGCAGCAGCTGCCGTTCGTGCCCGATCCGTTTGAATCCGGTTCGCAGCAAGCGCTCGCGTCCGTGGTCAGATTGTAATCCTGGCCCTTCGTTTCGCGGGGATGCCGCTCGACGACGCCTTCGCAGCTCATTTCGCCAGCCTGCTCAGCCGGAACTTCGGTGAGCGGATCGACAAACTCGAACATGCCTTCGTAGGGTGCCCGCTGGTAGAGCTTGTAGGTTTTTTCACAAACCGAATAACGCTTGCCGCGCTCCATCGGGTGATCGTCATCGTCGAGCACTTTCTTGAACGGCCCTTTGTAAATCACCGCCTGATTGCGATCGAGGCAGATGCCCTGCTTCCCTTTGTAAGCCGCGACCGTCATGCTGCGAAATTCGTAGCCTTCGACCGTCTGCCAAGGCTCTTTGTCGTACGCGAGGATCTCAACTCCGTGAAATCCAGCGTCTTCGAATGCCTGGAGAAATTCGCTTTCCTGAAACGCGCCGGAAATGCAGCCGCTCCAGAGATACGGGTCGTCCTGAAGTTCCTGCGGCACGTCTTCATCGGAAACGATATCGGAAATCACCGCGCGACCGCCGGTTTTGAGAACCCGGTAAATTTCCGCGAACATCTGCTCGCGATTTTTCTTGCTTACGAGGTTGAGAACGCAATTCGAGACGACCACGTCGACCGAGTCGTTCGCAACGAGCGGGCTTTTGATTCGCAGCTCCTCAGCCAACTCTTCGGCTTCGACGAATCCGTTCGCGCTGTCGATTGGCTTAGCTTGGAGTTCCGTTTCGAGGCGCTCCAGGTCGAGCGCGAGGTCCTGAATCCGGCCCTTCCGAAATTCGACGTTTTCAAAGCCGATCGTTTTGCCAACGACGGGCGCGTAGCGACGAGCGACTTCGAGCATGTCGTCCGTCATGTCGACGCCGATGACTTTTCCTTCAGCTCCAACGACTTGCGAGGCAATGAAGCAAATCTTGCCCGTGCCGCTACCGAGATCGAGCACCGTTTCGCCTGAGTTAACATATTTACTTGGATCGCCGCAGCCGTAGTCGCGCTCGATCACTTCATCCGGGATCGCCTCAAGATATTTCGGATCATAATCGACCGGGCAGCAAAGCGCCGGTTCCTGCGCAGTTGCCGCCGGAGCGTAGCGTTCTTTGACGGCGGTTTCAGTTTTCAATCCACTCATAGGGAAACGATTTTGATGTTCAAAAAAATGTTGAGTTCTCGCGGCGGTTGCGCAACGCGGCTCATTTATTGAGGAGGCGAGTCTGCTTGTCATCCCCATTTTTCGCGAGTTTTCTCCCATCTTCCGGGCGCGCGATCAAGGAATCAGGTGGCTCGGACGGCAGATCGCCGTTTTCCTTACCCGAAGAGCGGGAAATTTGCTATGAATCCATCCCGACCACTTTGGCCGATCATGAACCATCCGAAACTCTCTCCAATTTTTCTGCTCAATTTGATGGTCGCGCTGCCGTTTCTTTCGGCCGCGGCGCAAACCCCGACTGACATGGACGCCAATTTTTCCAAGATTTCCGAACGGTTCATCGAGGACCTCGTGCGCTCCTCGCCAGTCACGGCGACCAATCTGGGCGACCACCGATTCGATCATCTCCTCGACGAGGTTGACGCGGATACTCGCCAAGAACGTCTCGACTCGGCTCGGCAGTTTTTAGCCGAAATCGACAAAATCGACCGCCAGCAGCTGCTGAGAGAAAACTTGGTTGACCTCCAGTTGGTCCAGCATCGATTGCGGCGTCAAATCTGGAAAATCGAGGAACTGCGCGAGTGGAACTGGAACCCGCTGATTTATTCCGGGCTGCCGGGCGACTCGATCTACAGCCTGATGGCTCGCGATGGCGCTCCGCTGGAAGAACGGCTCAAAAACGCAGCCGCTCGGTGCCGTGAGTTTCCACGATTTTTCGAGCAGGCGCGCGCTTCGCTGTCGGTTGAGCTCACTCCGCCGATTCACGCGGAAACTGCAGTCGGGCAGAATCGCGGGATTCTCAGTCTGATCGATGCCGTCCTGACACCGCAACTAGGCAAGCTGCCAGCTGAGGCGCGAGCGGATTTGGAAGAGGCGATTTCGATCGCGCGCAAAGCCGTCGATGAGCATCAGAACTGGCTCGAATCCGAGCTGTTGCCCAACGCCAAGGGCGAAGCCAGACTCAGCGAAAAACTTTATCGCGAGAAATTCAGCTTAGAATTTTTCGACAGCTACACGCCTGAGGAATTGCGAGCCCGAGCGAACGAGCAGGTCGCTGACTTGCACGATCAGATGTACGAGATTTCGAAGGGAATTTACGCCGGCCGGCACCCAGCTCATGAGTTTCCAAAGTTCCCCAAACCAGATGAGAAACGACAGCTGATCCAGGCCTGCTTGGAGTTCGCCTACGAAGACGCTCCCGATCGCAACGGCGTGGTCGAGGCCGCAGAGCATTCGCTACGGATAACGACTGATTTCATCCGCGCGAAAGACCTCATAACATTGCCTGAAGACCCAGTTGAAATCATCGTGATGCCAGAGTTTCGCCGCGGTGTCTCCCTAGCTTACTGTGATGCCCCCGGCCCTCTGGAAGTTGGCGAAAAAACCTACTACGCAGTCGCCCCGCCGCCGAAAAACTGGACGGACGAGCAGGTCCGCTCGCACCTTCGCGAATACAATCGGCGCTCGCTCCACACGTTGACGATTCACGAGGCCATGCCCGGCCATTTCGTGCAGCTGGCTCACGCAAACCGGGCACCGAATCCCCTTCGCTCGATCTTGGGTTCCGGGACGTTCATCGAGGGCTGGGCCGTCTACACCGAATGGATGATGTGTGAGGAAGGCTTCCTCGCGGACGACCCTCTCATGAAGCTCATCGTCCTGAAATGGTATCTCCGCGACGCTACGAACGCGCTCATCGATCAGGCGGTTCATCTGGATGGAATCGACGAAGCGGCGGCGATGAAATTGTTGGTCGGGCAGGCTTTTCAGGAAGAGCGCGAAGCGGCAGGCAAATTCCGGCGAGCGCAGCTGACCTCAGCTCAGCTTTCGACCTATTTTGCTGGCTACATGGAGCTTCTGGAAATGCGAGCAGCTGCTGAAGAGTCGTGGGGAGCTTCCTTCGATCTTAAGACCTATCACGACAAGGCGTTGTCGTTCGGATCTCCGCCGACCGCGTTTGTAAAAGCCCTCTTGCTCGACCTGCCCGTGGAGTTGTCTCGAGACATCGAAATTCGGGATTGATTTCCGGGCTGCCTTTTCAGTCCAGAAACAGAAACTCCGTCGAGGCCAACAGCAGATGCGCGAGGTGTCCGTAGGCGGCTTCGATCTGGGCTTGCGCCTCGCCGCCTCCGCTGATGTCAGCGAGAAATCCGACAGCACGCGGTGCCTCGTCAGCTCGCGGCGAGCGGTTCAGGATTTTTCGATAAAGCCAAGCCACCTCGGCTTCCGGTGCCTCCTCAGCGGCGATCGCTTGCTTGCCGACTTCGTTGGCCTGCACTTGCAAGAATTCACTGTTCAGTAGAAACAACGCCTGCGTCGGTGCGGTCGTCACCGAGCGGCTGCCGCTAACCAAATCTGGATTCGCCGCGTCGAACATCGCCATTTCCGCGACGATATTGTTTCGCGCAACCGGCAGGTAGACCGTGCGCAGGGTTTCTTTGCCAAAATCCATCGGCTTATCAAGATCCTCGCCGTACTTCATCGACGTCCCGGCACCGGAGTTTGGATCGAGATGACCGGCGAGAAACAAAACGCTGTCGCGAATTTCTTCGGCGGAAAGTCGGCGGCGATCACGGCGGCCGAGAAGCTTGTTTTCTGGATCGGCAGCCAGCAGCTGCTCGGGTGTGTCTGAACTGAGTTGGTAAGCGCGGCTCAGGACGATTTCCCGGATCAAACTCTTCACAGATCCCCCATTTGCGCGGAATTTCGCCGCAAGAAAATCGAGGAGATCCGGATGAGTCGGCCGCGATCCCAGCACTCCGAAATTATCAACTGACGCAACGATTCCACGCCCGAAAAGCCAGCCCCAGATCCGGTTCGCCATCACTCGATCAAGCACAGCCACATCCTCGCCGATCATCCAGTTCGCCAGCTCCAATCGCCCGCTGGAGCCTTCCGGAATCTCCGGCGCAGCCCCTTTTTGGAGCGCAAGCGGAAACCGACGAGGCACAATTTGGCCTAACTGACCGACTTCGCCTCTGACTCGCAAATTCATGTCGCCCGCATCGGCTGAGTCGCGTGGAGCCATCGCGACTTCCTCGTTTCTCAACTCCTTAAGCAGCTTAGTTAGCTCCTTTTTCAGCTCATCTTCGTTCATTGTGAACAGAGTTTCGGGCCCATCTACTTTCGCCGCTGCCAGCGCTTCCGCCTCACGTTCGATCTCGGAAACCGCGATCAACTGAACGGCGTCCAGAATGATGAAGCCGTCCGCATCGGTCGTCTCGACAATCACATTTGCTCGACCGCCCTTCTCGAATCGAAAACGGCCGATCGGTTGAAAAAGCCGCGCCACCGAAGGCGTTTTGGTTTGATCCACAGTCACGGTTTCGATCCCATCCCAAGCCTCGATTGTGATCGGAATTTTCCTGGCTCGCGACTTGTCCGAGCTGTAAGCGATTCGAACTTCGTAGGTTCCGCTTTCCGGCAAGCTGGCGCGGAACACAGCGCGTTTCTCCCCGTTGTAGCCCTTTTTTCCCTTGGGATCGTGGACCAGATAATTCTCGCCAAAACGAACTGAATTCAGCTGCGAAACTCTCCAGTCGCCAATGAGTTCAGCATCAGCGTTATCGTAAAGAACGCCAGCCAGAGGCAAGTTGTCAGTTGCCGTCTTGCCTCCCGCCTTTTTCATGTAGGATTTCTCGACGACGAGCTTCATCGCCAGTTCAAGCCGTTCGACTTTCGCAGCTAATTCGGTTCGCTGAGGCTCTGGCAGGGGCAACGGTTGCTCGACCCAACTGGCGACGTTGACGCAGCCATTTCGAGTTCCCATAACGACTTGAGTCGAGCGGAAAATCCCGGCCATCGCGTAATAATCTTCATGTGAGATCGGATCGAACTTGTGATCGTGGCAACGCGCACACCCTAACGTTAGCCCAAGAAAAGCCCGACCAACGGTATCGACTTGCTCATCGGCGGTGTCGAGCCGGAGCTTTTCTTTGTCGCGTTCAGTCAGCATTTTTGGCCCGAGCGAGAGAAATGTGGAACCCAGCAGCTGCTGCGCGCGCAGCTCATCATCGGCGGCAGGCAAGAGATCGCCAGCAAGCTGTTCTCGAACGAATTGATAGTAAGATCGATCATCGTTAAAAGTCTCGATCACGTAGTTCCGATAGCGCCAGGCGTGGAAGAAAGTGAAATTTCGGTCGCCGCCGTTGGAGTCCGCATAACGAGCGACGTCAAGCCAATGCCGCCCCCATTTTTCGCCGAATGCGGTGCGCGAAAGCAAATCATCGACCACTGACTCGAAGGCTTCCGGAGTCGGGTTCTCCGCAAACGCGGCGGTCTCATCTGGAGTCGGCGGAAGGCCCGTGAGATCGTAGAAAACGCGTCGAATCAGCACTTCTGGTTTCGCATCATCGACAGGCTTCAACCCTTCGGATTCGAGTTTTGTCAGGATGAAACGATCGACGGGTTTGCGCGACCAGCTTTCATCCGCAACGGCGGGCTCGTCTACCTTTTCAAGTGGCCGGAATGCCCAATTTTTGCGAGCGACCTCGTAGTCGATTGGCGCTCGACGGACCGCCGCAACGAGAGCCGAATCGCGCGGATCGGGCGCGCCCATCGCGATCCATTTTTCGAGCTTCGCGATCTCTTCAACCGACAGGCGAGACTTCGGCGGCATTTGAAGATCCTCGTCTTCGTAACGGATCGAATGGACTAACAAACTTTTATCGACGTTTCCCGGAACCGCGGCGGCTCCGGAGTCTCCGCCGATTTGCCAGCCCTCGCGGCGATCAAGCCAGAGCCCGCCCTTGCGTTTTCCTGCCTCCTCGGAATGACATTCGTAGCAGCGCTCAACGAGGATCGGGCGAACTTCGTTTTCAAAAAAATCGACGTCATTCGCTCTCAGCAGCTGCTGAGAAATTGCGAGAGTCGTCAGGACGACGAGTTGAGTTCTGGCAGCCATGAATTCAGATGAAACCACGAGAACTTGTGGCGGAAGTTTTCGAAAATCAATTCTTGCCGATTCACGCAACGATGTCGTGAACGACGTGGCCGTGAACGTCGGTCAATCGGAAGTCGCGCCCCTGGTATCGATGAGTCAGTTTTTTGTGATCGATCCCGAGCAAATGCAGGATCGTCGCGTTCAAATCGTGGATGTGCATCGTGCCCGGGGTCCACTTATCCTTGTTAGGCTTCGGGCGGAGCACGTTGCCGTCAGCATCGCAAATGTTGTAGCCGAAATCATCAGTTCGGCCGTAGGTGACGCCCGGCTTAACTCCTCCGCCAGCCATCCAGACGGAAAAACATCTCGGATGATGATCGCGGCCGTAATTTTCCTTCGTCAGCTTGCCCTGACAGTACGACGTCCGGCCAAATTCGCCGCCCCAAACCACCAGCGTTTCGTCTAGCATCCCGAGCCGCTTCAAGTCTTTGATCAGCGCCGCGCTCGCTTGGTCGATGTCTTTGCACTGCGATTCGTGTTCGCGCGGCAGACCGCCATGCGCATCCCAACCGCGGTGAAAAATCTGGATATTCCGGACGTCGCGTTCCGCCAGACG
Organism: Verrucomicrobiales bacterium; assembly: GCA_047620505.1. Taxonomy (GTDB): domain Bacteria; phylum Verrucomicrobiota; class Verrucomicrobiia; order Verrucomicrobiales; family DEV007; genus JBLHKS01. Next base: position 55,062 of record JBLHKS010000003.1, read on the forward strand.
ACGCGCGTTCAAACAGCAGGCAGCGAAGGATCCGGGCTGACGTGCTTCCTCGCCGTAGAGCTCAAAAACTTCATCCGGCTCCCCTGACAAATCCATCAACTCAGGCACAGAAGTCTGCATGCGATAGCCCATCTCGTGCTGCTTGATTCGCGAAAGAATCTCCGGATCGCCAAACTCTTTGTGCTGTGCCTGGTTCAGCGCTGCGAGCGTATCCAGTTGAGCCCGGCGGTCGTTCGAGCTGACTCCAGGTGGGTTGCTGAGGTAGAGAACGGGATCGCCTTCGCTTCGCAGAAGCACTCCCTGATGTTCGGACGGCAGAAAACCGCTTCCCCAAAGCCTGCCGAACAAACTCTGCTCCGCGAAACTGGTTTTTGCGTGCATCACGACGTAGCCGGGCAGATTTTCGTTCGCGTTTCCGAGGCCGTAGCTCAGCCAGGCACCGAGACTCGGCCGCCCCGGAATCTGGCTGCCGGTCTGGATGTAGGTGATCGCTGGATCATGGTTAATCGCTTCTGTGAACACGCTGTTAACCACGCAGAGATCCTTCGCGACCGTCGCCGTGTGTGGGAGCAATTCGCTGACCCAAACTCCGTCTTCATTGTTGTCCTGTTTCGTGAATTCGTACTTGCTCGGGCAGACCGGCAGCGTCTTCTGGCCTGCCGTCATTCCTGTGATTCGCTGCCCGTCGCGAACCTCCTCCGGCAGATCTTGGCCGAACATCTCGCGCATCTTTGGCTTGTAATCCCAGGTATCGATGTGGCTCGGACCACCGCTCATGAAGAGGTAAATCACGCGCTTCGCCTTGTGGGTCAGACTGTCGTCTGCCGCGCCCAGCATCTGAGCCATCGCCGCCGTTCCTAAGCCGAGCGCGCTACGGCCGAAAAGTTGCCTCCGGGTTTGGAGGAGATCCGATTCGCGATCAATTTCGTGAGCTTTCATGAGTTCGATCAATTAAGAGCGGTCAATTCCCGAATTCAAGCGGCTCCCGGCTCGATCACCGCCTTCGGCGTCGTTTTCTCGAAGCTCGCTTCGAATGCGTCCAGGGCGCGGCTTAGCGGAAACGTCTCCACCAGATCGTCGACCGGAATCACGCCATCTCGCAGGTGTTTCTGAGCCATCTCGAAATCGTCCCACGCCGCCGCCATGCAAGTGTGGATCCGCTGCTCACCGCGCACGATCTCCGTCGCCGGCCAATCGATCCGCGATCCGTAAGTCGCGATGATCCCGATCAAGCCGCCCCATTTCACGCTTTCGCCTGCGCTCGCGAGAGCCGCCGGCGCGCCTGAAGCCTCGATGAACCGGTCCACCGGTGCCAGCAGCTGCTGGGCGAGCGGATTCGCCTCGCTCACGACAATCGTCTCAAAACCCAGCTCCCGCGCCTTGGCCAAACGCACATTCTCATCGACCTCAGCCCCGGTTACGATCACATTTCCACCCGCCGCCCGCGCCAGCAAAGCGCAGAGCAAACCGATGATTCCGCATCCTGACACGACCACATCGTGCCCTGGCTGGATTTCGCACTTCTTCAAAACGCAACGACTCGCGACGGCCAGCGGCTCAATCATCGCGCCCTGACGAAACGACAAATCGTAGCGCAACGGCATCACGTAGCGCTGATCGACACAGACAAAATCGGCCATCGCGCCCGACATGTGGAAACCGACAATCTGGCGCTCCCTGCAAATATTCGTGTTCCCCGCTCGGCAGTTGTCGCAGCGATGGCAGGAGTGGATCGCGATCCCGCAAACCGGCTGGCCGCGCTCCCAGCCCGAAACTTCTTCGCCCCACGTGTCAATCGTCGCCGAAAATTCGTGTCCGAGGATTCTGGGGCGCTGCACAAAATTGAAATTCGGCTTGCCGAGCGCCGCGCTCACGTCCGAGCCACAAATCCCGACAGCGGCGACTTTGAGGCGGATTTCGTTAGGCCCCGGCTCCGGCATCGGGGAGTCGATAAGGGCGAGGTCTTTAGGTTGGTTTGATTGAAGGCAAACTGCGCGCATGATCCGATGATCAACCGGCCAATCCGGGTCGTCGAGTGGGAATCGAATCCCGAGCCGCGTTTTCCCTCCTTACGGCCCGACAACCGACTCTCGCCAACCCTCGACTTTGTTGTCGTCCGCGAACTCCACTTTCGAGCCGGCCAAGGCCCAGACTGCGAATTGCGGAGGCCCGCCTTTCCGCGGGGAGGGACATTTGAAATCGTTTCCGCGCACCACGATCTCTCCCTGGCTACGAATCGCGGCGACTCCGCTTCCGGTGAAATCATTCCCGGTGAACTCAGCCGTCGCGCCTTTGAAAACCATCACCAACGGCGGCATCCCGCCCTCGCGCTTGATCTGATTTCCCTCGATCTCGACGGTCCAGCCAGCCTGAATTCCGATCGCGACGAGCGTCTTCGCGGTGATTTCGTTGTCCTTGATCACGGCATGTCCGGCTTTGCAGGTGTCCAAGCCGATCGCCGCCAGTTTGTTGTCGTAAATCTTGTTTCCCACAATCGTCGGCCGCGCGTCAGCCGTTGCACCGATACCAGCCATTTCGTTTTCGAAACACTCGTTGCCTTCGATCCTCGGCGAAGCCTCGTTGCGCGTTCCGATTCCGGCCATCCCGTTTCGGTAGCACTTGTTCTCTTTGATTATCGGCGCGGTTCCCTTCATCCGATTGCCAATCCCGGCACGGCGGTTTTCGAAACACTCATTTTCGATCACGAGCGGCGTTGCACCTTCGCGAATCCCGACGCCAGCCCTGACATTGCCAAAACAACGGTTGCCGCGAATCTCCGGGCTCGACGCGCGGCAGCCAATCCCACCTCGCAGGTTTTCATAACAGGTGTTGCCCTTCGCGAGCGCCGTCGTCCCATCTGCGAATCCAATTCCGCCGCCAAGATTTCGGTAGACGACGTTGTTAAGAATCTGCGATTTGTTCTTTTTGCCGGACACGCCGATTCCAGCGTTTCCATTATCGTGGACGATGCAGTTCTTAACCGTGGCGGTCACGCCGGCAACGACGACGGCTGGAGACGAACCTTCGTAGCCGACAGCGCCCTGGTCATCCGCCAGGTTTTCGCCTCGGGTTTCGAAGTGCTTGTCGAAAATCGCCTGATCGAATTTTCCAGCTTTCGTGACCGTCAGGCCGTCGAGCGTTGAGCCTTCAGCCATCGTCACCGCGGGCGATTTTCCTCCAGCGTCGAGAATCGTCTTCTCCGCTCGTTTCTCGCCCTTGGCGCTTTGCACAACGACGCCTTCGCGCATCGCCAGCTGCTCGGCGTAATGCCCGGGTTGGACGACGACAGCATCTCCAGACGCCGCCGAATCAATCGCAGCCTGGATCGTCTTGAAATCGCCTGGAACGCCGATTTCGGCAGCGCCGACGATTCCCGCCAAAGCTAGCAGCTGCTGGATGATGAGGAATTGTTTCATACTTCGTTTGGAATAGCCCAGCCTTCGCGGTAGTCGCGCGAGAGGAGCTTGTTAGCCTCGTCATTGTTCGTGAATCGCTCGTTCGCTTGGTCGATTTCGAGAACCGGCCCGATCTGATAATTCGTCATGCCGAGATCGACGCCAGCTCCTTCGAGGTTGCTGCTGATTTGATCCCAGGATTCCGCGACCTGCGGGTTGTCGCCGAGATGTTTCGGCTTTTCGCTGAACGGAACTTCCTCGCCGACACGCATCGCGATGTTGCCGAGGTGGCAGAGCGCGCTGGAAAAATGTCCGTGCTCGACGGGCGCGTTGATCATCGTTTTGTCGCCTTCGCGGATCGCCGTAATGAAACTGCCGAAAGGGCCGCCCGGAGTGATTTTGTCAGGCACGCCTCCCTTGATCGACTCACCTTTGTCAGAGCCTTTCGGGTAGAATTTGCCGCCAGCGATCATCCCGTCAGTCGTGTAGTACTCGTTCTTCACTTTGAAATCCCAGCCCGGCGCTTTGCCTTTATTTGCAACGAGGCCACGGGTCTCAAAAACGACTAACGCGTCTCCATAATCGAAAATACTCATGTGCATGTTAGGCGTCTGGCCTTGATCCTCGTAACCGAGTCGCCCGCCTAACGCCCAGACTCTCTCGGGCATCGTCGCGCCTTCGATCGCCCATCGCGCGACGTCGATTTCGTGCACGCCCTGGTTGCCGGTGTCTCCGTTTCCGAAATCCCAAAACCAGTGCCAGTTGTAGTGGACGAGATTGCGGTGAAAATCCTGCATCGGTGCCGGCCCAACCCAGGCGTCCCAGTTCAGCCAGTCCGGAACGGGCTCGACCTCTTTAAATCCGATGCTCCAGCGCGGTTTGCAGCAGTAGCCCTTGGAAACGGTCAGCTTCCCGTAGTTCCCGCTCTTCACGGCCGCGATTTCCTTCGCGCGGCTTTCACTGGAACGCTGTTGAGTGCCGTGCTGAACCAGCACACCATACTTTTCAGCAGCCTCGATGCATTTTCTTCCTTCCCAAACGTTGTGAGACATCGGCTTCTCGACGTAAACGTGTTTTCCAGCCTGACAAGCCCACACGGTGTTGAGCGAATGCGTGTGGTTGCAAGTCGCGACCGAAATCGCATCGATGTCTTTGTCCTCCAGGGCACCGCGGATATCGGCGTAGGTTTTGACGTCCTTGCCTCCCTGCTTGTCGCGAATCTTCGCCTGACGTCCTTTGAACTGGGTCGCATCCACGTCAATCAGCGCGACGACCTGAGCATTGTCGTCAGCCAGAAAGCCATCGATGTGCGAGCCGCCCCTGCCTTTGATGCCGACGGTCGCCGTGTTGACGCGTTCATTCGCTCCACGAACCTGGCCGGTGCTCGACGTTCCGGAAAGGAAATACCAAGCGCTTCCCGCACTGAGCGCGGCGTTGAGTTTGAGGAATTTGCGACGGGAGTCTGATCGTGGGCTTTCTGGATTCATCGGATTTTTAGGGTTTGTGAAGATGATCTCATCTTAATCACGTCGGCCGATCAAGTTTTATTCCTGAGTTGCGCGCTCCGTTGTTCCAGGGCTGGATCAACGCAATGATTTCCGCTCTCCAGATTGACCCCGTCGACGATGTCGCTGTCGCCCTCCGTGAACTTGCGCCAGGCGACAAAATCGTGGACGGCGCGGTTGCCAGCGAGACGATTCCCGTGAAACAAAAGGCGGCTCTGCGCGCGTTCGCGCCGGGCGATCGGATCCGGATGTACGGAGTCACGGTGGCGACGGCAACGAAGCCAATTTCGGCTGGCGGTCTGCTTTCGACCGAAAACGTCGAGCACGCCTCCGATGGTTTCAGCGCTGATGGTGCCCGCACGGGCGAGTGGACCGGGCCGGATGTTTCATCGCTTACCGGGCGGACTTTCGACGGCTTTCACCGTTCGGATGGTCAGGTCGGAACCGCGAATACCTGGATTGTCATTCCGATGGTTTTCTGCGAGAACCGGAACCTCGAAGTCATGCGTGAAGCCTTCTCCAAAGCGCTTGGGTTCGATCGATCGAGCCCCTACGAGCGTTTCGTCGCCAACCTCGCGGCTCGGCATCGCTGTGGAGCGACTCCTGAGCAGCTGCTGGCCGAGGCGTTGCCTGATGCGGACCCGAAAGCGGCTCGACTTTTTCCCAACATCGATGGAGTCAAGTTCCTAACCCACGGCATCGGCTGTGGAGGGACTCGTCAAGATTCTTCGGCGCTCTGCGCGCTTCTCGCTGGCTACGCGACGAACCCGAATGTCGCCGGCGTAACCGTTTTCAGTCTCGGCTGTCAGAATGCGGAAGTCTCCGATTTCGAGCGCGGAATCGCCGAGCGTGATCCCGGTTTCGACAAGCCGCTCCTGATTTTCGAGCAGCAGAAATATCAGTCCGAACGCGATTTGATGGCTGAGTCGATCAAGCAGACTTTCGCCGGGTTGATCAAAGCAAACGAGCAGACTCGGAAGCCAGCACCGCTAAGCAAACTGACTTTCGGAATGGAATGTGGCGGCAGCGATGGGTTTTCCGGTGTGTCCGCGAATCCTGCGATCGGGCACGTGTCGGACACGGTGGTCGCGCTCGGTGGTCGTGTGATTTTGTCCGAGTTTCCCGAGTTATGCGGCGTCGAGCAGGAGCTTATCAACCGCTGCGCGAGCGACGAGTCTGCGAATCGGTTCGCTGAGCTGATGACGCGCTACAACGATCGAGCTAAGCAAGCCGGTTCGTCGTTTTCGGCCAACCCTTCGCCTGGCAATATTCGCGATGGGCTGATCACTGATGCGATCAAATCCGCCGGTGCCGCGAAGAAGGGTGGGACCTCGCCGATTGTGGACGTGTTAGACTACACCGAGCCGGTGAGGCACAACGGGCTTAGCTTGCTCTGCACGCCGGGGAACGACGTCGAATCGACCACTGCGATGGCGGGTTCGGGCGCGAATCTGATGCTCTTCTCAACCGGATTGGGCACGCCAACTGGCAATCCGATCACGCCAACTCTCAAAGTCGCCTCGAACACGGAACTCGCTGAGCGCATGCCCGATTTGATCGATTTCGACACCGGCGCGATCGTGCGCGGCGAGTCCACCATCGCGGAAACCGGCCAGCAGCTGCTGGAGCTGGCGATCCAGACTGCGAGCGGAACTTACGAGTCGAAAGCATCTCGCTTAGGTCAGGAAGATTTCCTTCCGTGGAAACGCGGCGTCTCGCTTTGACTCCAGAAACCGCTGGATGCGATCGCCCGAATCTTCCAAGGTGCTCGCATGAAACTCCCGATCCTGCTGCTCGCGTGCTCGATTCAAATTTCCGTTGCCGCGGACTGGGCGCACTGGCGCGGGCCGGCACGAAACGACCTTTCGACAGAAACTTCGGGTTGGGATGACGGCGTTCGAATTCCGGATCGCGAACTCTGGAAGGCCAGTTTCGGCACGGGAGCTTCGGCACCGCTGATCGTCAACGGCGTGCTCTACACCCTCGGCTGGCGCGACAACGCGGACACGCTCTACGCGGTCGACGCCGCTGACGGAACTGCGCTCTGGACGCAATCCTACCCGGCTCCAAAATACGGCCGACATGCCAAGGGCGATCAGAATTTCTTCCAGGGAACCACGGCGACGCCGGAATTCGATCCTGAAACAGGCTATCTTTACTCGCTGAGTTGTGACGGCGAACTTCGATGCTGGGACACGCGCCGACAGCGCTCGAAAGTCTGGGGAATGAACCTCTACGACACTTACAAAGTTCCAATGCGCCCGCAGGTCACGGAGCGCAAAGGCAGTCATCGCGACTACGGCTACACCTCGGCGCCGCTCGTCTCTGGTCAGCAGTTGCTGGTCGAAGTTGGGTCGCCTGACCAAGGAAATGTGATCGCGTTCGACAAGAAAAGCGGCAAGGAAATCTGGAAGTCCGAAAACCGCGATCACGCCGGTCATTCGGGAGGCCTCGCGCCGATCGAGATCGAAGGGAAGCCCTGCATCGCCGTGATCACCGCGCTTAACCTGCTTGTCATGCGGATCGATTCGGGCTCTGAAGGAAGGACGGTTGGCGAGTTTGAGTGGACAACCGATTTCATCAACAACATCCCAACTCCAGCGGTCAGCGGAAACCGCGTCCTCGTTTCCTCACGCTACAACAAAAATGCGATGGCTCTGGTCGAGTTCAGCTTGGGCGGAGCACCGCGTGAGGTCTGGAAAATCGGCGATGCGTCCGGAGTTTGCAGTCTCGTTATTTTTGAGGGCCACGTTTATTGGTCAGGCAAAGGATTGCACTGCATCGAGCTCGCAACGGGCAAGAAAAAGTGGGAAGGCTCGAAATTTGGCGACGCCGGTTCCTGCATCGTCACGGCGGACGGGCGGCTCCTCGTCTGGTCGGACAGCGGCGACCTGACACTGGCAGAAACGGCGAGGCGCTCGCCAGATCGCTACACGGAATTGCAGAAGAATCGAAACGTTTTCCGCGGCATGGCCTGGCCGCATGTGGTCCTTGCCGATCAACGAATTTACTGCCGCGATATCGGCGGCGACATGAAATGCTTCAGTCTTCGCAAGGACGAACAGGGCAAGACGCCGGCCGCTCCGCAGAACCCATCGATGCCGACGAAGCCAGCCGATCTCGACCTGACCGATTGGCCCGGCGACGGCGATCCGGGGCTGTTTTTCGCGTGGAAACGCGGCATGGCGACGGCCGCCCCTCTCGGCGCGATCGCAGCTCAGAGTCGAGTTCGAATCACGGCTCGCGACGGCGCGAAATTCGATGACGCAGGCCGAATGGACGTGACCAGCGGCTCGTTTCACGTCCAGGGAGCCTCAGCCGCGCTGACAGCAGCTGCTGGCAAAACGAATCAGCTAACCATCGAAACCGTTCTCACTGCCGCCGATCTTCGGCAAACCGGACCGGCGCGCGTCATCTCGTTTTCAACCGACGGCTACAATCGGAATTTCTCGCTGGTCCAGGAACGCGATCAGCTTCGGCTCCGACTCCGCACTCCCCAAGCTGGCGACAACGGAATGAAGCCGGAATCGAAACTCTGCACGATCGAAGCCGGCAAGCCGCTCCACGTGCTCGTCACCTACCGGCCGGGAGAGCTTTCGGCTTACGTAAACGGAGAACGCGTCCATCAATCGGACGCCGTTCAAGGTGACTTCAGCAACTGGGATGCGGCCCAGCAACTTGTGTTCGGAAGCGAGTTTGAGGACGATCGAAATTGGGCAGGCGTGTTTGACGCGATTGCAATATTAAATCGATTCGTCAGTCCGGAAGAAGCCGCCGAACGATTTCGAGCGGCGGTGAAAAAATAGCTCGGCGCCAGCTCACTCGGCACCGTCGGCCCCAGGCTTGGCGATGAGGTCGTTGACACCGTCGGTAACGAGACTTTGAAACGGTTTGGTGGTCCAATCGGCCACGTCATGACCCCAGGTAAGGCCGATGAGACGGCTTTTGCCGCGCGGAACGGTCCACATAACAATCGCGTCCTTTTCGCCTTCCTGAGCACCTGTGACCAGCGGGACAACATCGTCGCCAACGTAAATATTGTTGTAGAGCTCGGTGTTCGGAGTGCTGAACCCTTCAGGCAGACCGGCCGTAACCGCGTGATCGCCAGAGCGGCTCAGGGCGATGGGCAGCTTCTTTCCGTGGCGGACGCTCGCGACGCCAGTGAAGTCACCCCAGATCGGAAGGGGCTTGTCAGGGTTGGCCTTTTTCCATTTGGAAGCGACGAGCGGATCCGGCTGTGCGCCTTTGGAATAATCTTTCCCGCCGGTCTTGTAGGTCGGCCACCAGCTGTGCATCGAGCAGTGGATCAGCATCGCGGGCACGCCGTTAACGCGCGTCTGGTCCATGAGATTGGACGCAGCGTCGAGATCGGTGCTCTTGGCGAAACAGAAATTGTAGACCACGGCGTCATAACCTTTCGCGTAATCGGGTGCGCGAAGTTTTTCGATCTGAGCTTCGTGCTCACCGGTCATAAAAGTGACGTCCCAGCCTGCCTTTTCGCCAATTTCTTTGAAGACCGCCATCTGCGGCGTGTACTTGTGATACGTGCCTGGTTCGTGAGTCACGTAGAGAACCTTTGGGTCTTCGGCAGCGGCTTGGTTAACAGAAAGGGCGAGGACAGCGCCGGTCAGAACGGCAATTAGGGACGTTTTCATTGTGCGTATTCGACGTCAGAACCCGCATTTGTCGAACACGAAATTTTGCGCGGCGTTTTTCAGCAGCTGCTGATTCAGGAAATGTTCGCCTTGCGCCCTGCGCCTCAAATCGTGACCCTCAACATCATGAAATCCCGTCTCGTCTTCGCATTCCTGATCTTCGCAATGTCTGCCTCCGCGGAACCTGCTGACGTCATCCAGAAGTTTCTCGAACATCCGATTCTCGATCCAAAAACAACGCTCGAGGAAGTCCAGAAATTCACCGAGAGCCGGGTTCCGCGAATGCCGGAGCCCAAGACCGCTGAGGCGTGGGAGGCGGAGGCGACGCGGATGCGCGAGGATGTTTTCGATCGCGTCGTCTTCACTGGCGAAGCGAAAAAATGGCGCGAGCGGCCTTCGAATGTCGTCTGGCTCGAAACGATCGAAGGCGGGCCGGGTTACGAGATTCGTAAACTTCGATACGAGATTCTACCCGGAATGTGGGCCCCCGCCTTGCTCTACGTTCCAGCTGATCTCGGCGACCGCAGAGTCCCGGTCGTGCTCAACGTCAACGGCCACGATGGCGAAGGCAAAGCGGCCTCTTACAAACAGCTGCGGTGCATCAATCTGGCCAAACGCGGGATGATCGCGCTGAACGCGGAATGGATCGGGATGGGCCAGCTTAAGACCGATGGGTTCTCGCACACGCGCGCGAATCTTCTGAATCTCTGCGGGACCAGCGCTGTCTCTCCGCACTACCTCGGGATGTCGCGCGCGATCGATTTGCTGCTCGAATTGCCAAACGCCGATCCCGAGCGGGTCGCGGTTGCGGGTTTGTCAGGAGGCGGTTGGGGGACGATTTTCATCAGCTCGCTCGACACTCGGGTTGCGCTCTGCAATCCCGTCGCTGGCTATTCGAGCTTCCGAACTCGCGCCTACAATCACAGCGATCTCGGCGACTCCGAGCAGACGCCTAACGAGCTCGCTGCCGCCGCCGACTACGCTCAGTTGACTGCGATGCTCGCCCCGCGTGCCGCGCTCTTGACCTACAACGCGAATGACAATTGTTGCTTCGCCGCTGGCCATGCTCTTCCGCCGCTTCTCGAAGCCGCCGAGCCGATTTATGATCTCTACGGACAGCGCGATCGGCTTAGCAGCCACATCAATGTCGATCCCGGGGATCACAACTTCAAAGAGGACAACCGCGAGGCGTTTTACCGAGCGATCGGCGCGAATTTCTTTAAGGGTCAGGACTTCAAAACCAGGGAAATTCCGTCCGAGGACGAAATCAAAACTTCCGAGCAGCTGCTGGTCGAGCTTCCTGAAGACAACACTGATTTCAGCGCTCTTGCGAAGAGGATTTCGGGCGGGTTGCCGATCGCTGGAGGAACCCGCGAGCAACTGCGAAAAATCGTTCGCGCGACCGATTACGAAGTCACTGCATCCAAAGCAGGCGAGGACAAATCCGATGGCGTGAAAGCAATATATTGGAAGCTGGTTATGAACGGCGAATGGACCGTGCCAGTCGTCGAGTTGACCCAGGGCGAGTCGAAGGGAACCACGATTGTCGTCGCCGATGACGGACGCTCGGCTGCTGCCGAAGAGACCCAGCAGTTGCTGGCCGACGGGCGGCGAGTTCTGGCGGTAGACCCCTACTTTTTTGGCGAATCAAAGTTCGAGCGACGCGGCTGGCTCTGGACGCTGATGATCGCGACCGTCGGCGAACGCGCTCTCGGGATTCAAGCCAGCCAAACGGCCGCGGTAGCCGAGTGGGCGGGCGAGCCGTGCGACGTCGTCGCGATCGGGCATCGGAGCGGACTTTACACGTTAGTTGCTGCGGCGTTGGCACCCGAAAAATTTGGCGAACTGCGCGCGCCGGACCGACTTCGAAGCCTGAATCAAGTGATCACTGAGAGCTGGCCGGTTACGCAAGCTCCAGAGGTTTTCTGCTTCGATCTCTTCAAGCATTTCGACATTCCTCAACTTGTCGAACTGGCCAAAGGCGACTAATTCGATCGATGCCGAAGAAGCGAAAGATCGCCGACGCCGACCTCACTGGCCCGGCGCTGGTGAAGGAAACGGCCCGCCGAATCCGGCTTGCGCGCACCCACTGGGACGCCCACAAAAACGGTGCCTGCCGACTTGAGCGCACCCGCTCGTTAGCGCTTTATGAACGGCTGACCGAAGCCGAGAAGGATCAAATTCCGCAGGTCCTCCGAGTCTGGCTTCGCTACCGGAGCGAGAAATATTTCGGTGCGCATCGCACGCCTCCCGGAGGTTAAGACCGCTCAGACTCGAACCATTTCAGATTCGGGTCCAGGTTCTCGCTTCGGACAATGGCAAACCTTGCCATTGGCTACCTTCGTGATAAACTGGACCCAAAGGAGAATTCATATGGGAAAACCTACATCTAACGTTAGTCTGACCCCTGAGCTCGTGGCCTTCGTTCAGGAGCAAGTGAGCACCGGGAACTTTGGAAGCAGCAGCGAGGTGCACAGAGCCGCCCTAGCTGCTCTGAAGAAATCTGAGGAGGAACGCCAGGCTAAGATCGATCGCCTGAGGGCAGAAATTCAGATCGGGATCGACGGCATCGACGCCGGGCGCTTCACTGAGATCAACACCGATGAGGAGCAGAGCGCTTTCATTGCGAAGTGCAGAGGTGAAGCCACGCGTCGAGTCAAATCCCGTGGTGTGAAGATCGCTCCATGAAGCGATCGAATACCTCTGAGTTCGAGAAAGACGTCATTTCTGCTCTGGAGTGGACACTGGAGAATTTCGGGAGCAGCGCCACGGATCGATACGCGAAGTTGATCGACATTGCCCTGAAGGGAATATCGATCGATCCCCTGCTTAGTGGTTCAAGTGTATTTCAAGACGTTCGGCTCTACCATCTGAGGCACTGCAGGAAGTCCGCTCCAGTGGCAGGGATCGTCGTCAAAAATCCGCGGCATTTCGTGGCCTACCGAGTGAACGGTGACACGATCGAAATACTGCGCCTTCTTCATGAGAGCATGGACTTCATACTTCATCTTGGAGACGATCAAGACTGACTGACAAGTCCGCGACACATCGCCTCATTTCCTTTGCTCTTCAGCCGCGACGGCTAAGCCCCGGACTCCTCGCCCTCGGTCGGCTTCTTTTTCTTCTCGAACCGATGTTCGGTGCCGTTGATGAGGCCCCGAATATTTGATCGGTGCCGCCAAGTCGCCAGAATCCAGATCACGATCATGAGAATCAGCACTGGCATCTGCTCAGACCATTTTCCGTCAATCAGGCGTTGAATCGTGTGCGTCGTGGGTAGGCTGATGGCGGCGGCGAGCGAACCGATGGAGACGATTCGCGTCGCAAAATAGCAGCCGATCCAGAGAGCAACGGCGATCAGGCAGGTGATCGGATCCAAGGGCAGAATCGCGCCGGCTGACGTGGAAATTCCTTTGCCGCCTTTGAACTTGAGCCAGATGGGAAAAGTGTGGCCGAGGATTGTGGCGATGCAGGTCAGGACCGGGATCAGATTCGGGATGGCACCGGCGTCGCTCGCGAAAATCCGGGCGAGAAGCACAGGCAATAGACCTTTGACGATGTCGAGCGTTAAAACGGTGTAGCCGATTGGCTTTCCGAGGACGCGAAGCACGTTCGTCGCGCCGATGTTTCCGCTGCCGTGCTGGCGGATGTCGATGCCGTTCATCCGCCCGACGATCAGGCCAAACGGGATCGAGCCAACGAGGTAGCCGATGAGAATCCAGAGATAAGGTAAATGTTCCATCGCGAGAATCGGGATTAGTTTTTCGACTCTAACACAGCTTCAATTTCGCCGAGCGGCAGGCAGTTGACGACGTCGTCGCGGGTGAGCCAGCCTTTGCGGGCGATGAGGATTCCGAAGTGTAGATATTGAAGGTCTGAGGTGCGGTGAGCATCGGGGTTGATCGAGCATTTCACGCCTTTTTCGGTCGCGAGTTTCCACCAGCGCCAGTCCATGTCGAGCCGCCAGGTGTTGCAGTTCAACTCGATGATTGTCGCGGTTTCCGCGCATGCGTCGATGATTTTCGGGATGTTGACGGCGTAAGGTTCGCGCTGCAAAAGGAGGCGGCCAGTCAGGTGGCCTAACATTGTTACGTGCGGGTTTTCGACAGCGCTGAGGATGCGCGCGGTCATCGTTTTTTCGTCCAGCTGCATCGCGTTGTGAACGCTGGCGACGACGTAGTCCAACTCGGAGAGCAGGTCATCGTCGAAGTCGAGCCCGCCGTCACGCAGGATGTCGACTTCCGATCCGGCGAAGATCCGGAAATCGCCGCCGAACTCCGCGTTAAGCTCGCGAATTTCCAGCAGCTGCTGGCGAAGGCGGTCTTCGTCGAGTCCGTTTGCCTGGAACGAGCTTTTACTGTGATCGGCGATTCCGAGGTACTGCAAACCTAGTTCCTGAGCCGCTTCGGCCATTTCCCTGAGCGAGTTTTTGCCGTCGCTCGCAGTCGTGTGGTTGTGAAAAGTGCCACGGAGGTTTTCGCGCTCGATCAGCTGCGGAAGTTTGCCCTCTTCGGCGGCCTGGATTTCGCCCGTATTTTCGCGCAACGCAGGCTCGACATAATCGAGGCCAAGCGCGCTGTAGAGGTCGGCTTCGTCGTTGATTTCCGGCGGCTTTGCATCGCTGCCTTCGGTCGGCGCGAGACGATATTCGTTCAGCGTAAAGCCGTGTTTCAGCGCTCGACCGCGGATCGCCACGTTGTGCTCTTTGCTGCCGGTGAAGTAGGCGAGAGCGAACGGATATTCTTCGTTTGAAACCGCCCGCAGATCGCACTGGACGCCGTTCGCGAGCCGGATCGAGGATTTCGTGGCCCCGTGAACCAGAGTTTCGGCAGTCCAGGATTCGCCAACGAAAAAGTCCATGATCTCCTGCGGTTTTTTCGTCGCGACGATGAAATCGAGATCGTGAACAGTTTCTTTTCCGCGTCGGACGCTGCCAGCCGTTTCGGCGCGCGCGGTGGCCGGATGTGAGCGCAGACCTTCGAGAATCGTATCGACCTCAGCCGCGACATCGCCAAGTCTGAACCGCCCAGCGAAGCTCGCTCGATATTCGATTCCCTGGAGAATCTTCTCGACGCTCTTCGCCCCGAATCCCGCCAGTTTCGCGACTTGGCCGGATTCACAGACGCTCTTCAGGTCCTCAACGGTCGAGACTTCAAACTCGTCATAAAGCGCTTTGACCTTCTTCGGTCCGAGACCCGGAATGTCGAAAAGCTCGAAGATGCTCTCTGGAAATTCCTCTTTCAGATTCTCCCAGAACTCCATCTTCCCGGTCGCCGCCAGCTGGTGAAGTTTTTTCGCGAGCGCATCGCCGATGCCTTTGATCGGTTTGAGCTGATCATCGATCGCCAGCTGGACGAAATCGCCGCTGAAGGTCTCAACCGCGTCCGCGCCATTGCGGTAAGCTCGGACTTTGAACGGGTTCTCGCCCTTCAGCTCAAGGAGCTGGGCGATCTTGCGGAGAATCGAGACGATTTCGTCGGGAGTGGTCATGTCAGGATTCGCGCACCGTAGAGAGTGCGTTGCGAAATCCAAGGCGTTTCTCGCGCCCGCGTTCCGAGTCTCGAATCAACCCGCCGCTCCGACTTTCAGGACCGCCATCGCAACAGCGACTCCACCGAGGACGATGATCGCCAGCCAACCGACAGCGCCCTTAAAAATAATCCCTTTCTTCGCCAGAACGACGCTTACGCCGAAGATCAGCCAGATGATCATTTTCGTCAGCACCCACGGCTGAGACATTTTGTAGTCTTGACCTAGCTTGCTGGCGAAGACCAACCAAGCGATTCCAGCAATAAAAAGAACCAGCATTCCGATGCCGTGAAACATCATCGGCAGCTTTTTCGAATCCCCCTGCTTCTGCATCACAAGAGCCGAAATCCCGATGATCATCATGAATGCACCGATGATGTGGATGATTTTCGCGATTGGCTGAGCTTCATTGTAGAATTTCAGCTTTTCGAGATCAGCGGCGGTTTCAGCGAGGAGAGTGAGCATGGAATTTGGATGATGAATTGGTTTACTCGGACGGCTCCGCCTGAGCTTTGGCCTGCGCTTGACTTTCAGCGGTCAGACCGGCGAGTGGATACTTCACCTCGCTGCCGTTGGCCATCAAAAAAGTCACGTGCGTCGCGTCGACCGCCAGGCACTTCGCTTTAATCGTCTGACCCTTCGTGTTGACCCAGTCCATCTCCTTTAACTCCGCCAGCTTCATTTCTTTCGCCTTCTCGGCAGAAGCCTCTTCGTCTTCTTTCGTCATCACCGCCCCTTCGTCGAGCCACTTTTTAACGGTCGCGATCTCCGAATCCGTCAGGCGTTCGCCCTTCCCGCTTGGCGGCATCGTGTCGTCCAGCGTCGCGTCCGAAACCCAGTCCAAAAGCAGGCTCTCCTTCGAGTCGAATGGAATCATTCGAGCGTACTTTCCGATGTGAAACTCCGCGATGTCCTCGAGGTGATCGAACTGGACGTTGCCCTTGTCTTTGCCCTCCTTCACGCTGTGGCAGTCGAAGCACTTTTTCTCAAAGATCGGCAGGACGTGTTCGACGTAGTTCACGGCAGCGGCGTTGCCGGCGAGGATCAACGTCAGGGAGGTCAGGAGAAGTATTTTCATCGGTTCAGGAAATCGGTTCACGATTTGACGGCATTTCCACGATCTTCGTTCTCGATTTCTTTCGATCATTTACCAGCAGCTGCTGGCTTCACTATTTTAAACTCCTGGCCGTTCACGAAGCCTTCGAGCTTAAGCCGATCGCCTTGAATCTTCATCGTCACGGCCCCGCATTCGGCTTGATCGAAGAGCGCGATCCCAAGCGTTGACTCCAGCAGCTGCTGCCAGTCTTCTTCGATCGATTCGTTCGCGGAAAAGCGGTCATTCGTCGCGATGACCGCCTTAGGGTCAACCGCACGCAAGAATTTCGCCAAGCCAGAAAAGTCGGCCAAATGATGAGATTTCACCAGCACGTCCGCCCGCAAATCCTCAGGCGAAACATTTTCCAAGAGCCAATTTTCAGTGCGAAACCCGCTATCGCTCATGTTGAGAATCCGGAAGCCATTCCATTCCAGCATCACCACGAGGCATTCATCGTCGCCAGCCGATTGGTCAGGAAAACTGGCCGGCGGGTAGAGAATCTTGATCGCTGCTTCGGTGCCCAGCTCAATTCTCGCTCCAGCTGCCAATTGAAGCACCGAAACGTCACCCGCTGCCTTGAACTTTTCCAAGTTCTTAAATGATTTGGATGAACTCGGCAGCTGTGATTGCACCAGCTGATTTGGCCGAAATTCTTCAATCAAAGTCACCGCCGAACCGATGTGATCGACGTCGCCGTGGGACGCGATCAAGCCATCAAGCCGATCGATCCCGTTTTTTCGCAGCCAGGGCCGAATCACCCGTTTGTAGCTCGCTTCATGTCCTGAATCGATGAACCAGGTCCGAGTCTCTCCGCTCGCCTCATCCTTTAGATTAATCGCCTGCGGCCCACAGCTGCGGCCGAGATCGAAGACCACCACGCCAGGTTCATTCACTTCAGATTTGAAGCGCTCGCTCAGCGGCGTGACCTCGAAATGGCCGTTCGGCGTCTGGGCGAAAAACGTCGCCGCACCATAAATCCATGAAACGAGGTAGGAATTCACCCAGTTCAGCCAACGTCCGGTGAAACCGCCGACAATCGGGACGTTCCCAATCACCAGGCTGACCGTCGCGATACAAATCACGAACCACGCCAGCGGCACGAGCACGCAATTCGCCAACACGGCGATGGGCGTCAGCAGCCCAAAATACCAGAGGACGAAACCTGTCGAACCAACCGAAGCCGCGAGCGATACCCAGAAGACGTCGCACACGCGCTTGCCGCCCTGAATCGCGAGCCGCTGGCCCTTTCCAATCAGCGAATTCGGAATGAACGGATCCGTATCGAGCCACCGCGCGGAAATTCGGCTTAGGAACGGAGTGAAGAGGCTGATGCAGGTCAGCACAGCGAACGAAAGCTGGAATCCGACCGAAAACAGCTGCCGAGTGTCGACCGCCAGAATCACCAGCGCAGCGAATCCGAGGCTGTTGAGCAGGCGCGATTTTTTCCGCAGACAGAACCCGGCGAGAAAGACCGAAGTCATGATCGCGGCGCGCACCGCTGACGGTCGCAGACCAGTGATAAAAGCGTAGGCCAGCACGCAAAGAATGATCACGAAAATCGCCCCGCGTCGTGGCACGAGAAACGCCCGCAACAGAAACCAGATGACCGTTCCGAAAATCCCGACATGAAGCCCGCTGACCGCGAAGATGTGCAGCGCTCCGCTTAGCCGGAACGGCTCCTCGACCTCCGGATCCGCCTCGTCCCGAGCTCCAAGCGTCATCGCCTTCAGAATCTGCGCCTGCTCCGATCGCGGATCCAACCCTGCAGTGATTTTTCGACCTACGGCGTTTCTCGTACGAAAAGCCAGATCGAACATCCGATACCAGGCGTTCGTCCCGACGACTTCCAGCCGTAAACGGCTCAAAACCCGCATTTCCGCGACCACCCCTTCACTGTCCCTCGCGTAGGCGCTTCGAGAAAACTCACCCGGATTTCGGGAGAGCGGAAGCGGCTTTAAAACACCCTTGACCACGATTCGATCTCCTTGCCGAGCGAGAAATCCGGGCGTGAAAACATGAATCCGGTTTTCAGTTTCGATGCGACGACGGATCCCATCCGAAGTGGTCTCCACGGCGTCCAGTTTCACCGTCAGTCGCCACAAATCGCCGCTTCTTGGCGGCCGCGGCGTTGCCACAACGGTCCCGAAAACCTCAGCAGCTGCTGAAGCAGAGTGAAGATCCTGGCCCTCCCAGATCGGCGTAATTTCGTCCTCGATGTGCTCGCGCCACTCGTGAACTCCTGCGAATCCCGCCAGCACCGCTCCCAAAACGACTACCCGCCCGCGCTTCCAAAAAAATGCCAAAGCGATAATCGCCAGCGCCGAAGTGGCCCAGATCCAAGTCGAAATATCGCTGAAATGCGCCAACGAAACCCCGATAATCGCGAGCAGCCCGCCATAAAAAAGCGGATCCTTCCCAAGAAACTGCGGCAGCAAATGCCGGGGAGTCGCGGGAACAGAATCGGTGGAGATCAAAATCGGGCAAAAAAATGATGAACTTCAGCGTCTGCCGCTTGACGACCGGATGCAATCGCGGATATTCGGTGCCTACGAAGTTCAGCGTAGATGCGGGTATAGCTTAGTGGTAAAGCACTAGCCTTCCAAGCTAGCTAGGAGAGTTCGATTCTCTCTACCCGCTCCACTTTTCGTTCTCAGGGAGTTACGTAAATTCCGCGAATGTGTGGTGTGAAGTAACTTCGGGATTCAAGGCTGCATCCCTGCCATCGCCTCGGCGAACCCCTTACCAATCTGAGCCATGATCCTGGCGGAACCCAGATAGTGGTATTCGGCATTCGAGATGCTGTCCCTGAGAACCTCCAATTCTTCCGCGGTGAAGGTTTCCGCGTAGAGTTTTTCCACCGCCGTTTTCTGTTCCTCGCGACCCAGTTTTTTCTCTTCCCGTAGCCGTTTCTCTTCCGCCTTGATCGGTTTCTCGCGTAATTTCAACGCGCCGACTTCCTGATCCCAGTAGTTCTCTGTCAGGACGGCGGCAACATTGCCGTCGAACTCAGGGAGCGTGGCGGGCGCGGCCATGGCGTCGCGGATATGCTGATGGACGCCTTTGTAGCGCTGCTGCTCAGGTCCATACAACTCAGTGGGACCGCCAACTCCGATGACGCCAATAACGAAGGGTAGTTCGGGTGCCGAGAGATCTTTGCGCACGTCGCGGATGAACTTCGTCATCAGGTCGGTGTAGAGGTCATAACCGCCCGGCTGATCCCGAGTCGGATACGTGCCGCGATCGACCATGTCGTTCCAACCTTGGAACCAGACGAATCCGGCCAGTTCGTGACCCGCCTTTTGATCGTAGTCCGGATAGACCCGCTTGATGTCGGCGAGCACCTTGTCCACATGCTCCATCATGAGGCGGTAGTAATGGCCCGTCGCCTCCGCCTTTGCGGCCTTGATCGCGGCCAAGTCCTTGCCTTGCTTTTTGAAGTTCTCCAGCTGCGTCACATTGAATTCGTAAGGCCCGGCGCTGGGCGGACGAAAATCGGTGTTGATGCTTTTGCCGCCCCAAGCGGTTTTGATGATCAGAATCGGCTCGTCCAAGAGCTTCTCCGCGTAGATCCCAAACGTGAATTCGGGGCCGATTTTCGGGCCGCGAGCCTCAGCGCCAAAGCCGACGGTTAGTTTTCCGGTTCGCTCCTCTTCGGAAGACCCGATCGACGAAATCCATACCTTTTCGCACACGTAGGGCTCGCCATTGGCATCGCGCATCGCCTTCAGAATCGGCGCCGTCTTCGGATCGAGACGCATGGGGCCGAATGTGCTGACGTTGGCGTGTCCCTGCATGTTGGACTGGCCGGCGAGGATGAAGACTTTGAGCGGCTTCGAATCTTCAGCAGCTGCTGAGACGGAAAAGACGAGCGAGGCCATCAGAACGGCAACGCTGGCGATCAGAGATTGGTATTTGGATTGGTATTTGGTGTTCATCATCGTGAAATTCATGGGAGGGTGGTTTTGTCGAAAGGGCTACTGCCGAAGGCCAAAATCCCGCGTCTGATCGTTGCTGCGCGCATTGCGATTGGCCCGATTCCCGCCCCCGGCGCCTTGGCCGCCGGCCTCGAGGCCGCTTTTTACCGGCTGATGAGCCAGGGTACGAACTTGACGCTCTACTATTATTAAGGCCTGAACTGTTCGGCGTGAAGCTGTTTTAATTTCTCAACCTTCTCCGGATACTCAGCCGCAAGATTCGTTGACTCGTTTCGGTCCTGACTGAGATCAAATAGCTCCGGTTGCTCGCGATTTTGCAGCACCAGTTTCCATTGGCCATCTCGCACCGCTTTGCGCCAGGCGAGGACGCGTGATTCCGTCGTCTCCACCGCTGGCTTGCGAAGCGCGGAAACGAAACTGATTCCGTCGAGCGGGATGACGGCTCGGCCTTCAAATTCCTGAGGATGCGTCACGCCAGCCAACTCCAAACACGTGGGCATGATGTCTGCAATGTGGGTCAGGCGATTGGAAATGCGCCCTTTGTCCTCCAGACCGGCAGGCCACCACGCGACTAACGGCGATGCAATGCCGCCTTCGTAATCGGCGGCCTTGTAATTTCGGAACGGCACGTTGTTCAGCGCGGCGACTGCGGGGCCCTGATTGAGAAACGAGTCCGCGCTGCCGGGGCGCACCCCGTCCGGACGCTTGCGACTGTTGTCGTAGCTCATCTGGTGGCTTGCGCCGTTGTCTGACAGAACCAGAATCAAGGTGTTGTCTCGCTTCCCCGCCTTTTCCAACGCAGCCATGGTCTGGGCCAGACTGCGATCGATGCTCTCAATCATGGCGGCATGAATTGCAAAGCGCTCGAACTCCAGCAAACCGCCCGCAGCCGGTTTCGCGTTGATTGCGGACTCGGGCAGCTGCGTTCCCTTCGGGATCAAACCGTCCGCGATCTGGCGCTGCAACCGCGCCTCCATCAGCGTTTTGCGATCCTGACTTTGATATAATTCGCGATACGGCGCGATGTGCTCTTCCGCAGCATGAAGCGGCCAGTGTGGCGCGTAGTGGGAGACGTAGAGAAAAAATGGCTGATCATTTTCGGCAGTTCCTTCAATGAATTCGGCAACAAAATCCGATATCAGGTCGGTGGAATACGGCCCGTCCGGACGTTGCCAGCGCTTGCCGTCTTTGAACCAGGGCGTGCCCTTCGGATACCGCGAAAAATCCGTGCCGCTGACCTCCCGGTAGTAGTTCCCAGGGCTGTTGCTGGCGGAGCCGAGGAACCGATCCGCCGCCCCCGCCACCTGAGCCGGATCATGCCAGGAATCCGCCGTCACCATGTCCAGCCGCCCAACCGCAGCGGTTTGGTATCCGTTCGCTTTCAGCAGCTGCATCACGGTGACGCAGTTTCGCGTGAGGTTCGCGAAAATGCTCTGCCCGGGGGCCTGACCAACCTTCCAGGGCTGACAACCGGTCATGAGCGAAGCCCGGCTCGGACCGCAGACGGCACAATTGTAGAACCGCGAAAACCGGACGCCTTCCGTCGCCAGGCGATCGATGGTGGGCGTCTTGATTTCACCGCCGTAGCAGCCGAGATCGGAAAAGCCCATGTCATCGGCCATGACGACGATGATGTTCGGCTTGAGCGGCTCCGAAGCTGAGGATGCCGGGATCGCGGCGAGAAACAGCAGCGCGGGAATCAGGAATCGGATCCAAAGGCGGAAAAGTCTGGCGGTCTTCATTTCGAGATGGGTTCAAGTGGCGTGAAATCTGCTTCCTGGAAAGCCTCCACCTCCTCCAGCCAGCGCTCCGTCACGAAAGCCGAATGAAGCGGGTGAGCACTGTAGGCATCGTAGTCCGACTGGGTTGCGAAGCGCATTGTGATTCCGAAGGCGTGCGGATGCTTCGCGCTGAGCTGTCGGCGAATCGCGAAATCACGCACTCCGGAAATGTCGGCGAGTTCACCAGCAGCTGCCAGGAACGCGCGTTCCTCATTCGAATCCGGTGGATGTTTCAGACTGAAGGTAACGGTGTGCTCAATCATCGCCGAATGAATAATCGTTGAACGGCCACGCGGAAACCTGTTCTACAACTTCTTCGATCGCGCTGACGCTTTTCCTCGGCGCGCAGGAGTTGTGGACGTTGCGCGCGGGTTACCAGGCGCAGCTGGTCCGCAGCGATTTCAGCGAGCACTACATGTATGGCAGGCTGGGGCGGTTGTATTGATCAGATCATTACGGCGACTGAAGGTCCATTCCTTAACGCCGCCTGTCTCATAGCGCTGATTTGGAGTGCGGTGGGGAGCCGAGGCGAGACACCGCTTTCGATCACGGGGAAGCGAAGCACTACGATTGACGCAGCTGGTGGTTCGTCTGCCGGAGCTGCGCGCGAAAGCGGTGTCTCGCTTGAAGCTCCCCACCGCACTCCAAAATCCCTGAGCCGCCTTTTCGGCACGATCGTCGGCTTGGGCTTGAAGGTCTGCGGAATCCGTTGAGAATACCGGATCGACGAGCAACTCCAAAACTTCGCCACACGCCGCCGTTTCCTCAGCACGAGCACAGGAATCGGTTCGCTCGCATTGGCCTCACTTCTGCGCGATGACGGGCTGCTGGGGGCTGAATCTTCAACCCGCGCGCCGCATTTCGCGCCGAAAGCGAAGCGCTGCATCTACCTTTTCATGGAGGGCGGGCCGAGCCAGATGGATCTGTTCGATCCTAAGCCGAAGCTGAACGAACTCGACGGCCAACCGATGCCGGAGTCGCTTTTGAAGGACGTGAAGTTCGCGTTCACGCAGAAGGAGAGCGCGCGGCTGATGGGGAGTCCGCGGACGTTCCAGAAAAATGGCGAGAGCGGGATGGTGACTTCGGACCTGCTTCCTCACCTGAGCAAACACGCGGATGACATCGCTCTGGTGCGCTCGATGTACTGCGATCAGTTCAATCATTTGCCCGGGCAGCTGCTGATGCTGAGCGGGACGCCGTTTCGTGGTTGGCCGACGATGGGTTCGTGGCTGAACTATGGTCTGGGGAGCGAGTCTCGCGATCTTCCAGGTTACGTCGTGATGACCACGTTAGGACGCGGCTTACCGGGCGGGGCAGCGAGTTGGTCGAGCGGGTTTTTGCCTTCGAATTATTCCGGCGCGCTTTTCCGGAATGAGGGGAGCCCGGTTTTGAATCTGGCGAATCCGGACGGGATCACACCGGAGATGCAGGCGCGAACGCTGCGAGCGGTGAACGAGCTGAATCAGCAACGACTCGGTGCGGTCGGGAATCCGGAGATCGCGAGCCGGATCAAGAATTACGAGCTGGCTTATCGAATGCAGTCGGCGGCACCGGAGTTGATCGACCTTTCCGGCGAGTCGAAATCGACGCTTGAGGCGTACGGCGTGGATCGCGAGGACAAGACCGGGTTTCAGGCGTCCTACGCGCGGAATTGTCTGCTTGCGCGGCGTTTGGTTGAGCGGGGAACGCGTTTCGTGACGCTGTTTTTGTCGACCTGGGATCAGCACAGCAGTCTGGATTCTGCGCTGGCGACAAACACGAAAATCTCGGATCAACCGGTGGCAGCGCTGCTTCAGGATTTGAAGGAACGAGGGCTTTTGGATGAAACGTTAGTCGTTTGGGGCGGCGAGTTTGGCCGGACTCCGCTCGGCGAGAATCGGCAGGGTTTCGCGAAGGTCACGGGCCGCGATCATCATCCGTATTCGTTCAGCGTCTGGATGGCCGGCGGCGGAGTGAAGGGCGGGCAGACAATCGGGACGACGGACGAGATTGGCTGGGGCGTCGAGGACGAGCCAGTTCACGTTCACGATTTGCACGCGACGATTCTGCATCTGTTCGGCTTCGATCATGAAGAGCTGACGTATCGGTTTCAGGGCCGGGATTTCCGCCTGACGGACGTGCAAGGAAATGTCGTTCAGAAGCTGATCGCGTGATCTGCAAGCTTTCCGCGCGCCTGAGCGTGTTTGTTCGTTGAGAAACCGAATAATCTTTTGAATTCCGAAAACGACATCCCAAACGATTTTTCCCGACGCGGGTTTTTCCAAAGCGCGAGCGGCGGTCTTTACGGAGCCGCGTTGGCGAGCTTGCTGGGCCCGGATTTGATGGGCTCTGAAATTCCTCACGGCTCAGCAGCTGCTGGCGATCTGGGCGCGATGAATCTCAAGCCGAGGAAGCCGCATTTTCCGGCGAAAGCGAAGGCCGTGATCCATCTCTGCATGCAGGGCGGGCCGAGTCAAGTCGACACGTTCGATCCTAAGCCGATGCTCGAGAAGCATCACGGCGAAACCGTGCCGGACTCGATTACGAAGGGCACTTTCCAGGTTCGCACCGCAAAACTTCTGCGCAGCCAATGGAAATTCGCGAAGCACGGCAAGAGCGGCCTTGAGGTCTCCGAGTTGCTTCCGCACATCGCCGCTGAGGCGGATGAATTGGCTGTCATTCGCTCGATGTACAACGTGCATCCGAACCACGAGCCTTCGATTTACAAAATGCAGACGGGCCAGATTTCGCCGACGCATCCGACGTTCGGTTCCTGGATCACCTACGGGCTTGGCAGTCAAAACCGGAATCTTCCGGCTTACGTCGTGTTGGCAGATCCGGCCGGCCGGCTGCCCGTCAACGGCGTCGAAAACTGGATGTCCGGCTACCTGCCGCCGTTGTTCGCCGGCACGCCGATGCGCGGCGAGGGTTCGCCGATGCTCAATCTCAAACCGGATTTTGACGAACCGGCTTCGGTCACGGGCGCGAAACGGGGCCTGCTCGCCAAGCTCGACCAAATTCACAAAACCGGGCGACCGTTCGAACCGCGGCTCGACACTCGGATCGAAAACTACGAACTCGCGGCGCGGATGCAGCTGACCGCGACCGACGCGCTCGACGTCACTCAGGAATCTGAAGCGACTCGCGAAAGTTACGGAATCGGGACGAAGGAGACGGAAACTTTCGGCAAACAATGCCTCCTCGCGCGGCGGCTCGTGGAGCGCGGCGTCCGCTTCGTTCAGCTCTACACCCGGGGCCAGATGTGGGACAATCACGGCAACATCGCCACCTCACTTCCAGCCGCTTGCAAGGCGACGGACCAACCGATCGGCGCGCTGATCCGCGATCTGCGGCAGCGCGGATTGCTCGATTCGACGCTGGTCGTTTGGGGCGGCGAGTTCGGCCGTTTGCCGATGGCTCAAGGGAAAGACGAGAAAAAAGCGGGCCGCGATCACGGTCCGTGGGGCTTCTCAAACTGGATGGCCGGAGGCGGCGCGAAGGCGGGAACGGTTTACGGTTCGACCGACGAATTTGGCTTCGCATCGGTGGAAAACCGGGTCAGCATCCAGGATTGGCACGCGACGATTCTGCATTTGTTAGGACTCGATTACGACCGGCTGAATTTCGTCCGCAACGGGCTCGAAGAAAAGCTGACTCACGTTTTCAACACACGAGTTGTTCGCGAAGTCATCGCGTAAACCGGCTCACTTCCCCAGCAACTGCTGGCGTTGTCTCGGGCTGAGCCATTCGAGCGCCTTGGCCGAATCGGTCCGCGCCCAGGCGTTCACTTTCGTCGCCTGCGTCCCGGTCATCCGGATTTTCGACCAAGCCGAACCTTCGATCTGTTTTCGCTGATCAGAGTCCTTCGCCTTCTCGTAACCGTCGAGCTTGCCAGTCGAAAGCCGAGTTTCACCGAGGCCCTTGAGTTGCTGATCGGTCTTCGCATAAACCTTGTCGGCGCACTTCACTTTTGCGGCTTCGCTCACGAGTTTGGCGAAGGAAATCTGGTCAGCCCGGTAACGAACGAGCGTGACCTCCCGGCCGTCCAGCCAGCCGGCCTCCGTCGTCAGCACCCCATCGATCTGGCCCAATTTCATCTCGCCCGTCCAAAAGCAGAACATCGCGAACGCCGCGGTTTCGATCTTCGCCGGGTCCTGCTCCCAGGCTAAGGATCGAAGGTACCTCGGCGCGGTTCGGCCATGAGCTTCGAGCGCCGCGACCATCCGGGTGGCCAGCGGCGCGATCGTCCAAACCCGATCCTGGCGCGGAATCACGTCCTTGGCCTTCGAGTCGAAAAACCGAACCACTTGGTAATTCCAGGCCGGCTCCTTGAATTTCTGAAGCAGCTCCTGATCGCGACCGCTCTGATTGTTGTAAATCACGGTCGACTCAAATTCCGATTCGATCGCCTCGACGATCAGCGGATGGGAAAGCACTTCGCGTCCGAATTTCTGGCATCCGGCGCAGCCCGGGACTTCCTGAAAAAGCGCGAACACCGGCTTACTTGATTCGGCTGAAGCGGCGAGCGCGGCGTCGAAATCCC
Organism: Verrucomicrobiales bacterium; assembly: GCA_047620505.1. Classification (GTDB taxonomy): domain Bacteria; phylum Verrucomicrobiota; class Verrucomicrobiia; order Verrucomicrobiales; family DEV007; genus JBLHKS01. The sequence continues at coordinate 81,480 of JBLHKS010000003.1, forward strand.
GATTCCAATCGACCTTGCCGACTTCGACCGGTTTTTCCGCAGCGACGACCGCGAGAACAGCCACGACAAAAATGACGGCGAGGATTTTCAGCGATTTCATGATTCAGCGGGGGTGAAAAGTGGACGGATCTTTCCCGATTCGATGTTGATTCGCTCTCGAGCCTTACGCTCGCTCTCTTCAAACTTTTCGAACGCCTCGACCGTCGTCAGGACCTGCAGCTGGTCGCCCGGATTGTGTTCGCGAATGACGGCGATCAGCGAATCTAGTTCCTGAACGAGCTCGTCGAGGTGATCCAGGTAGACGTCGATCGCGGCGTCAAAATCTTCCACCTGAGCCGCTTTGTTTTTCCGGCTCACCTCGATTTCGGCCCTCGCCGTCGCGATCGTTTTCTTCAGCGCGCGAAACGTCCCGTCGATCGCCTCGAGATCCGCCTCGCGTCCTCGAAGCCAGGAGCTCATCGCCAGCCCAACATCCAAGCTAGCCAGATCCAGCGGCTGCAAGGCCTGGACGCAAGCATCGACGTGAGCCCCGCGAACTTCAATGCTCGCCGGATCCGGCCCGGAACACCCGACCAGGGCGGCTGCGAAGAGAATGGCGACGGTGAATCGGAAAAAGTCAGGCATTTCGGCGAACGTTGAGCAGTTTTCAGTTCCTTGATCAACAATCACCGACTAGAGATCGGTGTCTACTGAACACTGCAATGCCTGGCATAATCGTTAAACCGCGCTCTCGAATTTTTCACGGCCATGAATGGGTCTACGCATCGGAGATCCAGAAAACCTGGGGTGACCCGGTGCCTGGCTCCGTCATCAGCCTCAAGGATTTCAAAGATCGGCCGTTAGGAAGCGCGATCTACAATCCTGAATCGCAAATCGTCGCCCGCCGAATTTCGCGCCGGAAGCAGGACATCGATCTGGATTTTTTCCAGCGACGGCTCGAGCGCGCGCTCGAGCATCGGCAAAAACTTGGCTACGACGAGGGTCCGAAAGTCTACCGATTGGTTTGGAGCGAAAGCGACGGCCTACCCGGCGTGATCGTCGAGCGCTACGGCGATCAATTCGTTTACCAGACCCTAACGCTTGCGATGGATCAGCGCCAGCAGCTGCTGGTGACCGCACTGAAGGCGATGTTCGATCCGAGCTGCATCATCGCGCGCAACGACAGCCCGATCCGCGCCGCCGAAGGTCTAGAGCCGATCTGCGAAGTCGTCCACGGCGAAGCCAGCGCGAGCCGGGTTGAAGTCGGCGGGATCAGCTTGAAACTGGATCTTCAGGAAGGCCAGAAAACCGGGCTCTACCTCGATCAGCTGGACAATTACGCAGCTGTGGCGAAGCTCGCGAAAGACCGCCGAGTTCTGGATTGCTTCTGCAATCAGGGCGGTTTCGCGCTGCACGCGGCGGTCGCGGGAGCTTCGGAAGTGACGGCTGTCGATTCAAGCGTGGACGCGCTTCAGGCAGGTGCGGAAAATGCGACGGCGACTGGAGTCGAGATTAATTGGTTAGAAGAAAACGTCTTCGATTTGCTGAAAAAGCGCGAAGCCGCCGAGGAAACCTGGGAGCTGATCGTGCTGGATCCGCCTTCGTTCACGCGTAACCGGAAATCTGTCCGCGACGCGTTGCGAGGCTACAAAGAAATCCACCTGCGCGCCCTGAAAATGCTCAAACCTGGCGGTGTGCTCGCCACGTTCTGCTGCAGCCACCACGTCACTCGCGAGGATTTCATCGGCGTGATTTGCGACGCCGCCGTCGACGCGAAACGCACCATCCGCTTGATCGACAGTTACGGTCAGCGCGCCGATCATCCGATCATCCCGACCATGCCGGAAAGCGCCTACCTTCGCGGCTTCAGCTTCGAAGTGATTTCCTCCTGGTAGTCGATCGGCGGTTGACATCGACTCGTGCCCTACGTTCGCTGGCGGCATGAAAAGTGTCTTTTTAACGCTCGCAATCGCGTTGTTCGCAACGCTCGCCCACGCCGGTCCACATCTCGTTTTCCTGATCGGTGAAAAGGAGTACGAGACCGGTCAGACTCTCCCGGAGTTCTTCGAAACCGACCTCAAACCAGCTGGCTACACCGCTGAATTTATCAAGGCTCCTGACGAAGGCGATGGTCGGAACGACTTCCCTGGGATGGCGGCGGCGATCGCAAAAGCAGACCTCGTCGTGGTCAGCATCCGGCGTCGAGCACCGAAGAAGACTGACCTCGATGCCCTGCGCGCTCACCTCGAAGCTGGGAAACCGCTGATCGGAGTTCGGACCAGCAGCCACGCGTTTGACATCAAAGGTAAGCCGATTCCAGACGGCCACGACGTTTGGGAGGGGTTCGATCCGGAAGTGCTCGGCGGAAATTACAACGGTCATTTCAACGACGATCCATTCGTCCTGACAGTGACAGAAGGAGCGGCCGATCATCCGATTCTCAAGGGTGTGAAAATTGAGAATTCCGCCAGGCTCTATCGATCCGGGCCACTCAAAAAAGGAACCCAGCAGCTGCTGACTGGATCGCTTGAAGGGCAGACTCCGGAGCCGATCGCCTGGACCAACCGGTTCGGTCCTAACAAAGCTAGAATTTTCTACACGTCGGGCGCGATCGTCCAGGATTTCGAAGATGCCGGATTTCGGCTCATGCTCAAAAACGCGTTCGCTTGGGCGCTATCCAAAGATTCCGAATGAGAATTTTCCTAGCCGCCCTTTTCCTGGGATCCGTCGCGGTTGCGCAGGACTGGCCGCAGGGCTCGGGCCCGAATGGGGATTTCCGCACTGACGGCGACGCGCCAACTCAGTGGAGCGTCGCGCTCGATCAAAACATCGTCTGGAAAAAGACGCTGCCGGAAACCGGTCAGAGCACGGTCGTCATCCAGGGCGATCGGCTGTTTTTCACAACGATGAAGGAAGTCGAGGCGGACTCTAAAATCGGCAAGGACATCGTCGCCTGGTGCTGCGATGCGGAAACTGGCAGGACGCTCTGGAAACGCGAAATTCCCGGGACCTACCAGACAAAATTGTCGGGCAGTTTCGGCGACGCCTCGGCTCCGTCTCCCGTTACCGATGGCGAGCGCGTGATCTTCGTTAACCCGAGTGGACGGATCGTTTGTTTTGATCTCGACGGCGAGGAGTTGTGGACTCGTGAGGTTTTTTCTGTCGCCCGAACTCAGCCGATGATACTCGACGGCTTGCTGATTTCTCATCGTCAGATTTATCTGCCTGATGACGTCGGCCACTTCACGAATGAAAACGCGAAAGCGCCGGTTGAAAAGTGGACTCAGCTGCAAGCGCGCGAGGCCAAAAGCAGCAAAGTCCGCTGGACGAGCGAGTGCGGGGTGAACATGGGTTCGATCCCTTTGCCCCAGCAGCTGCTGGACGGAACTTGGGTTTTCGTCGTCGGACGCGGCGGTGGTCACGGTCCGCCGGAGAAGCCCGAGGGTGTTTCGATGATCCGCGCAGATGACGGCTCGACGATGTGGACTCTGGAGCTACCCGGATTCATGAGCACGCAAACCTACCCGGTTCACAACAACCAGGCGCTGGTTTTTCACAAGGGCGATCATCTCTGGGTGAACGCGCTAACCGGAAAGATCGACAAGACGGTTTCGATCATCGGAAAACAGGCCGTTGATTCGAAAGACCTGAAGGTCTCGGCTAGCGGCGTCGACGTTCCCGCGAAGAAGCCTCGCTCGATCATTCAGCAGTCAAATCTGCTCGTAGGAAAATATCACTACTTTCGAAGCTACACGCTGAATTGCATCGGCCGAGTTGATGTGGAAAGCGGCGAAGTTCGCTACCTGCGCGCCCCGTTGCAGGCTCTGCGTGTGCCTGGAAAACCTGAGCAGCTGCTGTGGGACGAGAGCCAGCTTCCAGCCGATCGCGAAGTTACCAAAAAGCAAAAGGGCGCGATCAACTACATTTCGTTTCGCCCTAACAGCATGAAAAACTCCCGCGGGTTCGTCGTCATGGGCGATGGACGTTCGGTAGGCAACGGCTGGGGTCACAACGCGTCGGCTATCCCAACCGCGATCGGCGATCACGTCTATTTTCCAATGATGAACGGGACGGTTTTCGTCGTGAAGGCCGGCACTGAGTCGTTTGACGAAGACGCTTTGGTTTCGGTCAACGACCTCGGCCCGGCGGGCGAGGCGTTCACGCGTTCGAGCATCAGTTTTGGCAATGGCAGGGTTTTCGCTCGGACCATTCGCGAGCTGATCTGCATCGGCGAGTGATCCGCTATTTTCCGCCTGACATGAGCATTTCCCGAATTTTGTCGAAGTGAGCAGACGTCGTTTCAGTGTCCGCAGGTTCTTCTTCAAGCTCGTCAAAGCTGATTTCGTCCAAGTGGGTTTTGTCCAGCTCACGGATGAACGTACTGGGCTGACAGGGCCTCCTTTCGCCATAACGAGAGCGCGCGGCGCACCAGGTCATCGTCAAACAATCCTTGGCTCGCGTGATGCCGACGTAGAGCAAACGGCGTTCCTCATCTCGTGAGCCTTCATCGATCGAGCGGGTGTGCGGCAGGATTCCTTCTTCCAATCCGACGAGGTAGACGACCGGAAATTCCAGCCCCTTCGCGGCGTGAAGCGTGATCAAGCAGACGCCCTTTTTCTTGGTGATGTCTTCGTCGTCATCCCGATCCGAACTAAGCGCCATTTCATCGAGAAAGTGCTGCAAACCCTCACCGGGGTTCTTCGCTCGATGCTGATGAAGCGTGTCGATCAACTCTCGAACGTTCAACTCGCGCATCCCGGCTTCCTCGGCGGTTTTCGAATTTCGCCTGAGGTAATCGCCGAACTCGATCTCCTCGATCAGGTGCGTCGCCATCGTCGCGTAGTCGGCTGACTTCGTGTGGGCAATTTCGGCGAAGCGCTTCATCAGCGTTGTAAATTCCGTGATCGCGTTCTGCGTCGCGGCCCGGCGGTCGACGAGAAATTCGAGCCGCTGAAGCGCGTCCCAGATGCTGATCTGATGCTCGGCGCTGAAATCGGACGCGGCCTGAATCGCGGTGGCTCCGATGCCGCGCGGCGGGTTGTTCAGGATCCGCAAAAGGTTGAGATCGTCGGTCGGATTGATGAGGACCATGAGGTAGGCGAGGAGATCGCGAACTTCGCGCCTGTCGAAGAAGCTCATCCCGCCGACAACTCGATACGGAATTTCATTCTCTCGCAACGCCATCTCGAACGGGCGCGATTGGGCGTTCATCCGGAAGAGAATCGAGAAATCCTCCCAAGGCCGCTTTTCCATTTTGCCTTGCGAAAGGATTTCCTCGACGACCGCTTTGGCTTCCTCGTCCGCGTCCGGCATCGCGATCACCCGGATTTTGTCATCGCTCTCTTTTTTGCTCCAGAGCGTCTTTTCGCGTCGACCTTTGTTGTGCCGGATAATGCTGTTCGCCGTGTGGAGAATCGGCATCGTGCATCGATAGTTTTCCTCCAGCTTGACGACTTTCGGGTCCGGGAAAAAGCGTTCGAATTCGAGGATGTTCGTGATGTCCGCCCCGCGCCAGCCGTAGATTGACTGGTCATCGTCGCCGACGACGCAGACGTTTTGTTCTGGACCTGTCAGGGCGCGCAGCAGCCTCATCTGAAGGCTGTTCGTGTCCTGAAATTCATCGACCATGATGAAGGGAAACCGCCGCTGCCACTGATCGCAAAGTCCGGGGTTTTGTTCGAGAAGCTCGACCGCGAGAATGAGCAGATCGTCGAAATCGACCGCGTTCAAAAGCTTCAGCTCATCTTGGTAAGCCTGGTAGGATTCGCGGACGAAAACATCGCCGATCGAGTCCGGCCCCAGCCCCTTGTTCTTCGCGTCGCCGATCAGTCCGAGCACGACCTTCGGTTCGATTCCCGCGTTTTTGCCGCCCTTGCGGGTTACGATTTTTCGGATCAGACCAAGCTGATCGCCGCCCGCGTAAATGCCGAAAGTCTTCTTGAATCCAAGCCGGTCGATGTCGCTTCGAAGAATCCTGACACAGAGCGAATGGAACGTCGAAACCGTGACCGCTCGCGCTTGCTTTTTGCTGATCAAACCGCCTGCGCGCTCGCGCATTTCGTTCGCAGCTTTATTGGTAAACGTGACTGCCAGGATCTGACTCGGCGGCACGCCTTCCGCGATCATCCAAGCGATTCGAGTCGTGATGACGCGGGTCTTTCCCGTTCCGGCACCTGCGAGAATGAGCAGAGGTCCGTGGAGATGGCGGACGGCTTCTGACTGGGCTTCGTTGAGCCCTGAGAGGCCCGATCGGTTGACTGACATGGCGAGCAACTGCTGATGCGTTCAGGAAACGAACCGGTATGCGGCAGGATTATGGTAAGGCTCTTTGTTTCGCGCTTCGACCGCCCCTACGACCGAAAATGTGATTCCAGCAACGAAAGCGAGACCGCCTGTGATGATCCCGATGCAGTACTTTGTCAGCGGCACGGAAACCACCATGATTCCGGCGATCATGATCCAGAAATTCAGTGCCTCGGTGCTGTGATGGGTAACGAATTTGCTCTTCTTATACTGCAGTAGCCGAATCACAAGCGGTCCGACGAAAAACGTAAAAATCCCAAGAATATGGGCAAACACTGCGAGGGACGCCTCCCCATCGGTGACCTCACCGAATTCATCCGGCGGCAGCAAATCGAATTCTTGCTGAGGTGAGGGGGGAGGAGCTTCGTCCATGCGCGGCATGGAAACCGAGAAACGGGCCCGACGCAAGGAATCGCCCTGACAGAGTCCAAAAAATATCGGCTCGTCTCGACCCCGGGCCTGTGGCAGATTCGGAGATGCAGTTTTTCGTCAGGATGGTTCTCGCGCTCGCCCTGATCAGCGCGGCGGTTGCCCAGGAGAGTTCGCCAATCGAAGCTTGGGGCAAGGACTTGCGAATCCGCCCGCTCTTTGGGCCGAACGCGCCTTTTCACAGCATCCACACGTATTTTAACACATCGCCGGAGAGTCCAGACGGCAGGTGGATTCTGTTTTTCCGCTCCACGGATCCGGAAGCCCAGATTGGCGACATTTATGCAGCGGGCATGGACTACGGTGAGATGCGACCGATCGCGAAAGGAGTCGAGACCGAAGACGGGCATCGCGTCGCTTGCCAGCAATGGGTTCTGGGCGGTCGAGCAGTGCTGTTTCACGACCTGCGCGATGGGGAATGGGTGGTTGTGTTAGTCGACATGCGCACGCTCAATGAGCGGATTCTGGCGACGGGTCGACAGGTCGGCTTCGCATCGCCGTTTGGCGAGTGGGTTCCGATTTATGGGCCGCATTGGGAGCCTGGCGAGCATCGCGATCTGGAATTGGTCAGCCTGAGAACGGGCGAAATCCAGAAGGCGGTTTCGATCGATTCGGTCAAACCGGCTTACGAAGCCAGCAGCGGAGCGGAGTACCTGACCGAGCAGTTCGGCGACAAACCGACTTCGGTTTTTTTCCCGATCCTCAGCCCCGACGAGAGCCAGGTGATCTTCAAATTATCGAGCCCATCGATCGGCGGATTTCGCAGTTCTCAGGCGAGTTTGCGCAAAGGAATTTTCGTCTACGATCTAGCAGCTGCTGAGTATCGATTTGTCCATGGAAAGTGGGGACATCCGGCCTGGCACCCGAGCGGCGATCGAATTCTTAGCATGTGGGCCAACGGCCCGGTCCTCGTTGATCTGGAGTCTGGTCAGGTCTCGGCGAAGAGCCAGATTCCAGATTGGATGTCGCCGAACGGGCACCCGTCATCCTCGCCAAACGGAGAGATTTTCGTGACCGACGGCATCCTGACCGATCCTGACAAAGACCGAAAATGGTGGGGCGTCGCAGTGGGCGATTTCGAAGGATCGGAGTGGATCAAACTTCGCGAGTTCGACAATTCGAAGGGTGAATCGTCGTGGCGCGGCTCGCATCCGCATCCGGTTTTCAGCGCGGACGGCAGACGGATTTATTTCAACGTCAGCGAGGACCAATGGACCCGGCTCTGGGTCGCGGAGCGCAAAACAAAGCGTTAGCGGCCTGCGCGTTTCAGCAGCTCGCCAACCGCGTAGACGCCGCCCGTTTTCTGGCTCAGGCCCTGAAGGAACGGCTCCCGCGTTTTGTAAAATGAGGCGAGTTCCTTCAAGAGATGGAGATGAACTTTCGCCCGTGCGCCGGAGGCTTTCGAAGTCAGGCCCTCGATCCATTTTCCATCGTAGGAATCCTGGAAATCGGAGAAAACGAAAATGTTGGTGACGTTTTCACCCACGAGGAATTCGATTCCGGCTCCCAGCGTGTTGTCCTTTTTGTTGATGAAATAGCAGTTCGGCAAGGCCGCGAGATCCGAGTCCATTTTGCGGGCATCATCGGTGAACAGGCCGGGTTTCGCCGCAGTTTGCGGTGTGGCGTCGAGGTAGGGAACGACCTGAGGATCGCCGGTAGTTTCCTTCATCGCCGAGCTGTTAACGCAGATGACCATCGCCGTGCGGAACTTGGAATTGATCTCTTCGACCACGAGAGGGACGTACTGATGCATCGAGCCTGACACATCGAAAACGACGCCCAGTTTACCTTGGACTTTCGTTCCGAAAAACACGGCACCGCGCCCCATCGAGCTGCCTCCGTTGCTGCTGAAACCGACGGAGAGATTGCCTTCTCCGAGCCCGATCGGTGTGTCGGGAACCGCCATCATTTTCGGCGCAGCGACCATGGCGTTGGCGTTGGCACGAAGGAGTTGAGCGATCGGAGGAGCCGAAACCTGAGCGGCTTTCTGAGCCTGCTTCTTCACCTCTTCTTTCTCCACTGACTTCTTCGCCTCCGCTGGAGGGGCGATGACGTGAGCGATGATTTTCGGCTCGTGCTTCTGCGATGAAAAGAGAGGGACAAATAGGGCGGTGCCGCCAACCAGGAGGTGAATCGCAAAAGCCGCCAGAAGCGCGACCATGCCTTTGTTCATCCGGCCTTTCTTCTTTTCGATCTCTTTGGCTTCGGTCGTGACGAGCATGGGATTTGTCTAATTCTTAAGGTTGATGTTCGTGATCCCGGCCTCGTCGAGAGCGCTGAGCACATCGATGAACCGCTGTTCCTGAGCTTCGTCGTGACAATCGATAATGACCATCGCCGATTTACCGGCAATCCGGGACGAATCCGATTTCCGCTTCAGACTTTCGTTCAAATCCTTCATCACTCGCAGCGAAAGCGACATGGACGACTTCATCGCCGCGTCGTTGACGTAAACGACCGAATCTTGATCGATCCGAATGATCATCTGATCGATCTTGACCGAACTGGTCGGCGCAGCGGCCGAAGCGCCGGGAAGCGTCAGGCTCATGTCCGCCTCGTCGCGCTCAAGAGAGGTCGAGACGATGAAATAAATCAGCAAAAGAAACGCAACGTCGATCATCGACGACATGTCGGGCTCAGGAGTTTCCTGTTCGTCGAAAGGGTTGCTGGAGCTTCGTCTGGCCATCTGTTGTATGAATTTGTCGGCAAAGAGGCCGATTTTGCAACTTGGAAACGCGGGATTGAGTTCGGGACGACTCTCGCCATGCTGAGCGCATGACTCGGTTTTTTGCCTTTCTCACCCTGATCTTCGCTTCAGCAGCTGCTGGCGCGGATCTGCCTCGCAACATCATCCTGATCATGGCCGACGACGTCGGGATCGATGGATTCGGCTGCTACGGCGGGACGGATTACGAAACGCCGCGTCTCGACGAACTCGCCGCGACCGGAGTCCGCTTCACCCACGCCTACTCGCAGCCGCTCTGCGCGCCGACCCGGGTTCAGATCATGACTGGCAAGTACAACCAGCGAAACTGGGAGTCGTTCGGCATCCTGCCAAAGGGCGAAAAGACGTTCGGCCACATGATGACCGATTTCGGGTTCAAGACGCTGATCGCCGGCAAGTGGCAGCTGACTTCTTACGACCCGCCGGACTTTCCGAATGCGGACAAACGGCGTAACACCGGAGTTCATCCGAAGGACGCCGGTTTCCACGAATACTCGCTCTTCCACTCCGAGCACACCGAGGACAAGGGCTCGCGCTACGCCAATCCGACCTACCTGCGAAACGGCAAGCTCCACACTGACGAAGGCAGATACGGCGAGGACGTGGCCGTCGATTACATCGTCGATTTCATGACCCGAAATCGCGAGGACAGGATGTTCGTTTACTATCCGATGGCGCTTCCGCATTGGCCGATGGTCCCGACGCCCGATTCTGAGGAGTGGGCCGATCCGACGCGGCGGCTTGAGGAGAGCACGGATTATTTCAAGGACATGGTCGAGTACATGGACACAATCGTGGGCAGGCTTGTCGATGAGCTGGAGCGGCTCAAGCTTCGCGACGACACGCTGGTCCTTTTTTATTCCGACAACGGGACCGATCGTCGGATCACTTCGCATCTCGGCGATGTTGAAGTCAAAGGCGGCAAGGCGACTCCGGCGCAGACGGGAATCCGGGTTCCGCTGATCGCGAATTGGCCAGGCGGCCCGGCGGCGGCGAAGGGCCACGTCAGTTCCGATTTGATCGACGCGTCCGATTTTTTGCCGACCCTGGCGGCTTTGTCAGGGCAGGAAATTCCCAAAGGCTGGTTTCACGACGGCCAGAGTTTTCACCAGCAGCTGCTGGGCGAGAAATCGCCGAATCCGCGCGACTGGTGCTTCTTCTGGTACGACCCGCGCCCGGGTTGGGACAAAGAAGCCTATCATCGCCACATTTTCGCGCTCGATCACACCCACAAACTCTTCAACGATGGCCGATTTTACGACGTCAGCGGCGAGGGTTTCAAAGAATCCGAAATCGACCGCAACGGCATGTCCGCCGCCGATGCGAAGGCGCTCGAAAAACTCCAGACTGCGATCGACGCGATGATGCAGGAGCCGCTTTCGGCAGGCGCGAAGACGGAAGTCGATGCGTTTGGGAATCCGATCGAAAGTCGTTGAGAGCCAGTCCCTTGCCTAAAGCTCGAATTTGCTCTTTGTTTCAAAAATCTCATGCGCTACGCAATTTTCTCTGACATTCACGCCAATCTGCATGCCTGGGAGCAGGCGCTGGCTGACATCCAGAAACAACAAGTAGATGTCCTTGTCTGCTTAGGAGATATCGTTGGCTACGGACCGAAGCCGGAGGAGGTGCTGAATGCGATCCGCAGCGTAACGGACAACTTCGTCATGGGGAACCACGACGCAGCAGCTGCTGGCGCGATCGAAACCTCTTACTTCAATGATGATGCGCGCGGGGCGATCGAATGGACGATCACGGCCCTTTCGGCTGAGGCGCGTGAATTTCTGGCGTCGGTTCCGCTCGCGATCCAAACGGAAAACATCCTTTTCGTCCACGCGGAAATCTGCGAGCCGGGGCGGTTCGGCTACATCGACAGTGTCGCCGACGCGCATGCGAATTTCGCGGGCACGGAGCAATTCGTGACCTTCGTCGGCCACACCCATCATCCTTGTATTTTTGAGCTTAGCAACGACGGAAGTGTCGTTCAGCATCCTGATTCGAATTGTCAGCTCCTCGAAGAAAATCGCTACATCGTCAACGTCGGATCGGTCGGCGAACCGCGAAGCCCGGACGATTTGCGAGGGCGCTACGTGGTTTACGATTCGGCGACTCGCGAAGTCGATTTTCGCGGTGTGAGTTTCAATATTTCGAAATATCGGGCCGATCTGGAGGCGACGACTCTGCCGGTGAAACCGTATTTTGTTCAGGTTTTTGAGCACATGTTAGACCGAACTGGAGCGCCGCTCCAAAGCGCGGCCCGGGCAATCGACATGCAGATCGCAGACGGTGCAGCTCCGTTGATCGTGAGGCGGCGGGGCCCGGCATCGATTCACATGCCGACCGGGCGACGTCGATTCGCTCATCGGCCTGTGCAAAAATCGGGAAACGCGATGCTGTTCGTTGTGATCGGAGCCGTGCTGGCGTTAGGAATTGCGGTCGGCATGTTTTTGAAATCTGACGGCGATTCGAAGCCCAAGACAGAAGGTAGCAAAGAGCTGCCCGCGCCCGTACTCGCCTCTGCGCCGGCTGAGCCGACGACGACGATCGTCGAACCGGCCACGCCTGAGTTGGGGCCCGCGCCCGTAGCTGACTCGGAACCTCAGACGGAACCCGAACCTCCTTCCGAGCCGCCAGCAGCTGCTGTCGTCATCGAGTCGGGACCGCCGCTCGTGAGCATCGATTTCAGCTTGTCGAAAAGCGAAAATCAATCCGGCTCGCCGCTCAATGCCGATGGGTTGAAGCTCGAAGGCCAGGAGGACGCCTGGCATGAATTACGGATCCGCATCACCCCGGGCGCGGACACAACGACGGAGCTGAAAGTCGATTCTGGCGCTGGCGTTTTCACTTTCAATCCCGGCAACGCGGCCGCGTATCAAGCCTTCGGCGGAAGCGGCGATGACCTGCGTCAGGACGGCGTTTTGCTGACTTCGGAAACGCCGGGCCCGATCGCTTGGAGCCTGACGGGCCTGACGCCTCGAGCTGGCTACGATCTGATATTTTTCGCGCGGTCCGACAACGGCATTCGCGGCAATCCGGTTGATTTCGCGATCGCCGGGCACGGAGCCGACGAGCCCGTGGAGCTCGATTCCGACAACGACGGCAACTTCACCAGTGTGGCCGCTGACGCGAGTGGTGAGATTCACGGAACCTTCGCGCTGCGATCGGGCGAAGATCACTCCGGTTGGGCAGGTCTTCAGTTTCGGGAAAACTCGGATCCGCTCGTCGCGGCCGTTCCCTCGATGCCGAAACCGCCTCAGCCATCCCCTACTCCAGATCCGACTCCACCAACTCCGACGCCAACTCCGTCCATGCCAAAGCCTGAATCAGCGTCCGGTGCGTCGGGACACCCGCTCGTCGCGTGGTGGCGGATGGAGCCGGATTCAGCTGGAAATACGTTGGTCGATGCGCTTGAAAATCACTCGCTGCCTGCGCAAACGCCGGGCAAACAGATTGGCGGCCTGGCGCCGGAAATTCTTCCAGCCAACGGAATGCAAAACACCGCCGCGGTCAGCATCGGCGTTTGGACCGAGCCAACTCCGGACGGCACATTTGCGCTGCTCGCCGATCGTTCGTTTACATTTGAAGGCTGGATTCTGAGCGCGAAACCGGAAAGTCCGGTTTTCATCGCAGGCACTCGAAGCGGTGAAGCGAACGACTCGCAAGGCTGGCATCTCGACATCCGCCCGCCCTCTAACAGTTATCCCAACGGTCAGATGGCCTTCTTTTACGACAGCGGCTCGGAGATCGTCCAGGCGCTGAGCAAAGACCTGCCTGTCGGCGATCTTAAGCCGCATCATTTCGCCGTGGTCTGGGATCACGACGGCGCAGCTGCTGCTGGCGAAATGCAGCTCTATTTCGATGGCGATCAAGTCGCGTCTGCCGAGGTTCCTCATGCGCAAATTCCGGCGTCGCAAGCGAATCCATTCCGGATCGGCGCGCCGAACAACCCGCCTCGGATCGGGCTGGATGAATTCTGCTTTTCACACGCCGCGTTCGGTTCATCGGCCTTTCTGAATGCGGAGGATTCTGGCCCTGAGCTGGTTGCCTACTACCCGTTGAATGACGGCGAAGATGGAAGCCCGATCACCGGTGCTGACGACCTGATTGACGATCCTGAGCACCCCGCGCAAGACGCCACGCCGGAGGGCCGAGGTGGAACCTGGGTTAATGATCCGGAACGTGGAATTGTTTATAATTCGGTGAATAACCATCGGCTCAATCTCGGCACGCAAGGGATCGATCTTGAGGACGGCTTCACTTGGTCGTTCTGGGTTAACGCATCGAGTTCAAATGCTAACGATCCGAGCCCGGACATCCTCATCGGCACGCGCAACGGCGCTCCGTTTCACAAGGTTCATACGGATTCGGTCGCCTTTTGGGCGAAACTGGGAGGCTACACAATTCCGTACGATGCCTGGCATCACATCGCCTACTGTGGAGACAAAACCGGAGTCAGCCTTTACATCGATGGCGAGCTGGCGAGCACAGGCGTCGCGCCGGCCGTGCCAACGTTTAACGAAGCTTTCGAGTTGGGCGGGAGCAGCCGATTCGGCGAAGGCGCAGTCGGAATGTTCAGCGACCTATCGGTTTGGAAAGCGATGCTTTCGGAGGAGTTGATTCAGACCCTGGCATCGGGCAAACGAGTGAGCGAACTCAAGCCCTGGAAGACAGCTCCGTAAATTCAAAGGCTTAGGTCAATCCCGAGTCACGAACTCATCGAGATTCATCACGACTCGAGCGGTCGCGATCATCGCAAGCTCCGGGTTGGCGGAGGATTCACGGAAATCCCGGTGCGCGGCGGCCAGGGTTTTGAGTTCAGCAGCTGCTGGATCGCGATTGAGGCAACGGCGGACGAGATCGCGGAGGGCAGCTTCAGTTTCATCGCCGTACTTCACGTGAAGTTCGCGGCCGAGGGTCTCGGAGCATTCAAAGAAGACCGGATCGTTGAGCAATGTCAGGGCCTGCATCGGCGTGTTGGTCCGCTCGCGGCGACTGCACGAAACGCTGGTGTCGGGCGCGTCGAAAGTCGTTAGCATCGGGTAAAGCACGGTGCGTTTGAGGAAAATGTAGGTTCCGCGGCGGTAGCGATCCGGGCCTTCGCTGACGGGCCATTTCACGCTGCGACCGACGGAGGTTACGAACTCGGGTAGCGGAGGGCGGATGCCGGGGCCGCCGATCTTCGGCGCGAACAGACCACTGGCGACGAGGTGGATATCGCGAACGGTTTCGGCGCTGACGCGGAAGCTGTTCTGACGCCAGAGGACCAGGTTCGGCAAATCCGGATTCGTGTTTCGTGAGGATTGTTGGTAGGTCCGTGAGAGGACGATTTCGCGGATGAGCGCTTTGCGGCTCCAGCCGAGATTGCGGAATTTCGTCGCGAGGAGATCGAGGAGTTCGGGATGCGTCGGCACAGCTCCGTGGGTTCCGAAATCATCGGGCGAGAACACGATTCCGTGGCCGAGCAGCTGCTGCCAGATTCGGTTCGCGGCAACGCGGGCGGTGAGCGGGTTTTGCTCGTCGAAAAGCCAATTGGCGAGGGCGAGCCGGTTTGGTTTTTCGGTCGCAGCGAAGGGGTGAAGAACAGCGGGCGTGGCAGGTTCGACAGCGTCGCCCTGGCTCGCGTAGTCGCCGCGAATGTGGATAAAACTGGATCGATGATCGGTGACGCCGCGCTCGACGAAGGTTTGCGCTTTCGATCTCGGCTTAGCTGGCGGGCTGGCGAGATGCTTTTCGATCGGCTGGCGCAAGCGCGCGAATTCCGGATCAATTCCGGGCACCGTGGGTTCGAACGGGCCGGTCTCGGTCGTCGCCGAAAGTCGGAAATGGCGCATCGAGTTTCCCGTGCCGAATTTCTGACCGATCGAGAATTTGATCCGCGTTCCAGCGGGAATTTCGGTCGGCTCCGCGAGTTCGAAAACGGCGGTGTGAGGCTCGTACGTCCCGGTCGCGACGCGCCAGCCCTGAGTGTTCGGGTAGTCGAGCGAAAGGGGCGCATCCTGACCATCGAAGTGATCTGCCTTCGCGGATTTGAGCGGCATGCGCTTGGCTTTGCCGTCGGCGTCGATCCAATCGGCGATGAAAATCGAGATTACGAACTCGCCGTCTTTTCCGCGGCCGACGGTTTTGCCAGGCCCGCGGCCTTTGCCGAATTCGCCGAAAACCTCGAGCCGAAAACCGGTGAGCTTCGTGGTTTCCGCGAACGGCGTCTCAATAAAATAGGAAACCGTAGAAGGAACTTTGCTGCCGCTCGCGATGATCGAGCCGTCGTCCTGGATTTCGAGATCCGTGCTGGCTGCGGTGACTTCGTCGGGCTTGAGCGATTGCCAGGCCGTCTTTGATTTCGGAGTCGTGATCGATTTCGGCTCGATCTCCCCAAGCGCCTTTTCCAAGTCCGTGAGTTTCGTTTCCCAAGCGGCTCGCTTTGCTTCGTAGGCGTCTCGCTCACCCGGCAACTCGATGCTGATGTCGGCGTCGTTGGCGTTGTTGAAAAACGCGTAGAGCTGATAAAATTCGCGCTGCGAAATCGGGTCGTGTTTGTGGTCGTGGCACTCGGCGCAGGCGAGCGTCAGCCCGAGCCAAACCGCTCCGGTCACGCCGACACGATCGACGACCTGCTTGGTTCGAGCGAGTTCGCGGTCGGCACCGGCTTCGGTGTTTTTGAGATTGTTGCGATGAAATCCGGTCGCGATTTTCTGGCTTTGTGAGGCGTCGGGAATCAGATCGCCTGCGAGCTGCTCAATCGAGAATTGATCGAACGGCTGATCCCGATTGATCGCGTCGATCACCCAATCTCGATAGATCCAGGCCCAAGGCCGGAGCGTGTCGCCGAGGTAGCCGTCGCTGTCGGCGTAACGCGCGAGGTCAAGCCAGTGCCGCCCCCACTGCTCGCCGAAATGCGGCGACTCCAGCAGCTGCTGAACTTTTTCAGCGATCGCGGCGTCGGGATCGCGCGTCCAAGCGGCTTGGAACGCGTCGATTTCGGCAAGCTTCGGCAGCAGGCCGGTCAAATCCAGATGGAGCCGGCGAAGCAGCGTGTGCGGTTCAGCGCGCGGAGAAAAATCCAGCCCATTCGATTCGAGCTGCGCTTGAACCAGCTCGTCGATCACCTCCACGCCCGGTGGCGGCGCGATCGGTTGAAAGGCCCAATGATCCGATTCGCCGGCGGAGTTTCCGCAAGCCAGGCTGGTAAAAATCAAAACGGCAGAGAGTCGCTGCATCGTTTCAGGTACCAGCAGCTGCTCGATTGTTCAACCCGCTCGTTCGCAGCTGATTGATCTCAATCTTTGGCCGCGAGCTGCTTTTTCCAGAACAACTCGACGCCTTCGACGCACATCGGCGTTGGGTTGGCGTTTTCGTATTGAGCTAAGGTCAGGGCATTCGCTCCATCGGCTTCAGCTCGGGCGTTGTTCCAGTTCGCGAAGGCATCCAGCAACTGCTGACCAGTTTCGCCGGCTTTGAGGCGGTTTCCAATCAGCTCAGCGACTTCGGTCACGATTTCTTCATATCGCGCGAGGTGATCGTCGGCGTCGCTGTGCGAGCCGTAATGGGTTAGCGTCAGCCAGTCGAATTGAGCTTCGCGGAGTCGCCGGATCGACTTGATGTACGGCTCGGGATTGAACTGCGAGGGTGCTGTCGTTGGCGAAATGAATTTTTGGCCAGGCAAGCGAACGCCAGCGACGTCGCCGGCAAAAACGACGCCGTCATCGAGGACAAACGCGTGGTGATGGTAGGCGTGTCCCGGAGTGTCCCAAGCCGTGATCGTCGCGTTAC
This sequence comes from Verrucomicrobiales bacterium, assembly GCA_047620505.1. Classification (GTDB taxonomy): domain Bacteria; phylum Verrucomicrobiota; class Verrucomicrobiia; order Verrucomicrobiales; family DEV007; genus JBLHKS01. The sequence goes on from JBLHKS010000003.1 coordinate 98,683, forward strand.
CGATTTTGATCGATTCGCAATCGGCTAACGCCGTTACCTGTTCTTTTGGTATTGGCAGGATTTCGCCCCAGAGAGTTTCGAGACGATCGCCGTAAACCATTCGTGCGCCTTCGATCAGGCGGGAGGGATCGACCAGATGCTTCGCGCCACTGGGGTGAACGTAGACTTGCGCGCCCTGACTTGCCCACCATCCGGCCGCCCCGGCGTGATCCAGATGAACGTGGGTGACGAGGACCTTTTTGACCTCAGCGGGATCAAATCCGGCTTTCCGAATTCCATCCAGTACGTTCTCCAACGTACTCGAAGGCCCGGACTCAATCAGCGCCAGCTCACGTCCGCTTTCGACGAGAAACGAAGCGATGCAGTGCGGTTTGCCACCAAATTGATGATCGATGGTGTGAACTTCCATCTTGTTTCTTTCGCTACGAACGGCGGGGGTGCAACTGCGACTTTCAGGACCAGACTCCAATCTGGACACGAGCAGCTGCTGGCTTTACAATTCCGGTTCATGTCTGCAAAGCTTCTGTCTGCCCCGGAACGAATGGGCAAAACTTTTGGGATCACAATCCGCCTCCTTGGCGCAGCGGCGGTTGCGCTGGTGGTGATCATGGTCTGGGCGATTACGATGCGATTTGACGGCGAAGATCGCACTGCGGTGCCGTTTGGGTTTGCTCCGTCGCCCGGGTTTTCACCGGAAAACGCTCTGGTCAGTCCTGCTCGTCCGCAACCAGCCTACGTGCCGCCGCTGCCAGCTGCGAATCCGGTTTTGATGACCACCGTGCCTCCGATCCCCAACGGCAATGTTGCAATCCCGCCGCTGACTAACGAGTTTGCGCCTCTGGAATCTCCGCAGCGAGACACCCGGCACCATTTGAATAGCGACGACGCTCGCGAAGCCGTCCGCACAGCGCTTGGGTTGCGGGAAAAGGGCGACACCCAGGGCGCGCTCGAATCTTTGCGAAACGCTGATAAGAAGGAGCCGGATCATCCCAAAATCATCGCCGAGTTGGCGACGACTTACGGCCAGATGGGGCTGCCGAAGAAGGAAACCGAACATTGGACGAAGATCCACGAAATGGGGATCGCGAGGGCCGGGGCTTACTGGGATCTCGCCGACATGTTTTTCCGCGGTCAGAAAGCGGAGCCAGAGACCGATTCCGCGCTGCGAATCAAGGGCCACACAGCAATTCAAGACGATGACGCTGAGGGCGGACAAAGGATGATGCTTCAGGTTCACACCGAGGCAATCCAGGAAGATCCGATCCGAGCGAGCGACATGGTGCTTCAGGTCTATTTTTATGATCGCGTCAACGGCGACAGTTGGGAGGCGACGGTCGCCGACGTCAGCACGCATGCGGACGTGACGGTGCCTTACGACTGGAAATTCGGCACCGAGCGAATCGATGTGGAATATTTTCTTCCCGCACTGACCGAAGAACAGCTCGCGAATCACGGACAGCGCGAGTATTACGGTTATGTGGTCGAACTTTACTACCAGAATGTGCTCCAGGACTACGTCGCCAACCCTCGTAAGCTCGGCCGACTGACCAATCCCGGGGCGAGCGGCGCGCCGGAAAGTTTGCCGCGGAGTGAGCTTTTTCCTGCTGCAAGTCAGCCCTGACGCTGGTCCTGGCAGCCTTCCGAAACTGGTTGCCGCCTTTCGTTCCTACCCTTAACTCAACTTTTCCAAAATTACGACCAACCCTAACTATCTATGAGTCAAACTACCGAAAATCCCTCAGTCTCAACCGCTCAGCCAGCGGCCGAAAATCTTAAAGGTCGCCGCGGCTTCCTCAAAACCGGCGCCGCAGCAGCTGCTGGTGTTTCCCTCGCTGCTCTCCCGGTTGAGTCCTACGCTCAGGTTGCTGGAAGCGACAAACTCAAAGTCGGCATCGTCGGCACGGGTGGTCGTGGTTCGAAGGCCGTGATCCAGACTCTCAACGCGAATGACGGTGCCGTGCTGAGCGCAGCGGGCGACGTTTTTGAAGAGCGACTGATGGGCACGTTCGCCAAACGCAAAGCGGGCGGCCTCGGCCAGATCCTTGGTCAGATCGAGAAGAACGACAATCTCAAGAATCAGATCGACCTGCCGAAAGATCGCCAGTTCGTCGGCTTCGACGCGTATCAAAACGTGATCGACTCCAGCGACGTCGTCGTCCTGACAACGCCTCCTGGATTCCGCCCGATGATGTTCGAAGCCGCGATCAACGCCGGCAAGCACGTCTTCATGGAAAAGCCGGTTTGCACCGACGCCAAAGGCTACAACCGCGTGATCAAAGCTGCGAAAATGGCTGACGAAAAGGGCCTCAAAGTCGTCGTCGGTCTCCAGCGCCACTATCAGGATAAATATCTTCAGGCGTTCGCCAAGGTTCATGAAGAAGGCCTGATCGGCGACATCATCTCGGCTCAGTGCTGGTGGAACGGCGGGCGTCCGTGGACGGTTGCGCGCGATCCGGAGTGGAGCGAGTTGACCTACCAAATGCACAACTGGTATCACTTCGACTGGGTCTGCGGCGACCACATCGCGGAGCAGCACGTTCACAACATCGATATCGTGAACTGGTTCGTTAGCGGCGACAGCGCCAACGGCGGTCACCCGGTTAAAGCTCAAGGCATGGGCGGACGCACCGGTTGGGAGCCGAAAACGACCGGCAACATCTTCGACCATCACTACGTCGAGTTTAAGTACGACAACGGCGTCGTCATGAACAGCCAGTGCCGCCACATCAAAGGCACCTTCCGCAAAGTCGACGAAGAGATTCACGGCTCCAAGGGTATTTTGTATATGGGTCAGGGGAAAATCACTGACCGCAACGGCAAAACACTCTGGCAACACCGCACGGATCGAGAAGGCGGCACCGACCCCTACCAGGTCGAGCACAACAAGCTCCACGCCGCGATCAAAAACGATACGCCGCTCAACAACGCCTACTACGGCGCGCATAGTTCGTTCACCTCGTGCCTAGGTCGCCTTGCGACTTACCACGGCCAGGAAATCACCTGGGACGAAGCGACGGGCAGCGATTTCGAGCTTGTGCCAGACGGCATGACTTGGGATACGCCAGCGCCAGTTCAGCCTGTAAATGACAAGCTGGAGTACGATTCGGCGATGCCCGGAACGACTAAGTTGCCTTGGCAGAAGAAGGCTTAACGCCCCAGCAGCTGCTGACTGCGGACCGACGTTTTCAGCCTCAGCCTTTCACCCCAATTCGCCCTTGTGCGAATTGGGGTTTTTTTTGTTTTGACGGGCTCGAAAACGCGGGTAGGACTGGGCATCAGTAAGCCGCATGGAAACTTCGCTACCAGAACTACTAGCTGCCGTTAAAGACGGTCTCGTCCTCACTCCTGAAGTTTTCGGGAATCTGGATTTTGACGAGGTGCTGTCGGCACGCGATGATTCTCCTGAATTCGATAAGGAATGGAATCGCGTCTACAGCGCCCTCGACAAAAAATTCTCTGATCAGGACATCTCGCCCGAGGTGGAACAATTGATCGAAGAGATTCGTGAGAACAGTTATGCCGTTGCCGAACAGGGAACTGACGGGCATGAGCTTGCGAATTCAATTTCCGATGATTTCGAGCTCTTCGCTCGATCGATCGTGCTGGAATTTTTCGATCCGTATCTCGAATCGATGTGGGAAGCTTACGAAAACGCTGAGATTCCCAGCCCGGATACATTGGGCGAACCTGAGTAGCCCGGAACCTCCGATCTTGCAATTGCAGGACCGTGAGATGAGTGCTAGGCTCCGCCCGAGAACGAGATCCCTAACCCGGAAGTCCACATTTTGATCGAAGGAATCGAACTAGCGCGCGCGGCAGCCGAATACGCGGATAACAAACAGGCTGAAAATATTCGGATCCTCGATTTGCGAGGCATCTCGTCAATCGCCGATTATTTCGTGATCTGCACCGGCGGGTCCGCTCCGCACCTCAAAGCGATTCGCAAAGAAGTGCGCGAGAAGCTCAGAACCGAGCACGAACTGTCGGCCCTTTCGACCGACGGAACCGCAGAGACTCAATGGATGGTCCTCGATTTTGTCGACGTCATCATTCACGTCTTTCACCACAGTCGGCGTGATCACTACGCGCTGGAAGAACTCTGGGGCGATGCGCCCGTGATCGAGTTTGAGCCCACTGCGGCGGCGTAGCCAAATTCGTCGGATTTCCGCTCAATCGCCTCTCGGAATCTTGGCGAATCCGGCTACTTTGGCCGCGTGAAACTCGAAGTCATCAACACGGGAACCGAGCTGCTCCTCGGTCAAGTCATCAACACCCACGTGGCTTATTTTGGCGAGCAGCTGATGCCGCTTGGCCTCAGGATCCAACGCCAAACCTGCGTTCCCGACGGCGATCCGATCGCTGAGCTTCTGCGCGAAGCTTTTCCGCGCGCCGACGTTCTCCTCATCACTGGCGGTCTCGGTCCGACCAGCGACGACGTCACTCGCGAGGTCATTGCCGAAATGTTAGGCCTCGAACTCGAGATCGACGAAGCGATCGTCGATCACATCCGCGCGATCTTCAAAAATCACGGTCGCGAGATGCCCGAATCCAACAAACGGCAGGCCGCGGTGCCGAAAGGAGCCGAGGTTCTCGATAACCCGAACGGCACCGCGCCCGGTCTCTACTTTCCAGCAGCTGCTGGCCGCAACCCGCATCTCTTCGTCATCCCCGGGCCGCCCCGCGAGCTCAAGCCGATGTTCGAAAACCTGATCCGTCCGCGCCTGCTCGAAATGCTCGCCGCGGAACATGGCGTCGCCCCGACCTATCGGAATCTCCGCATCATTGGCGTCGGCGAATCGCAACTGGCCGAAGTCGTCGAGCAGCCGCTTCTTGAGCTCGATCCAAACATCGAAATCGGCTACTGCGCTCGACTTGGCGAAGTCGACGTCCGCGTCGTCGGACCGATTGAGTTGCTGGACCGCGCTGAAGAACTCGTCCGGACGCATTTCCCGAACGAACTCATCAACACCGACGGCCGGAGCCTCGAAAAAACCGTCGTCGACCTCCTCGCTGAGCGAGGCCAGTGGATCGCGACCGCCGAATCCTGCACCGGCGGCTTCATCGCTCACAGCCTGACCAACGTCTCCGGCTCGTCCGGCGTTTTTCGCCAGGGATTCATCACCTACGCGAACGAAGCCAAAACCGAAATGCTCGGCGTCAGCGAGCAACTGCTGGCTGAACACGGCGCCGTCAGCGAGCCCGTCGCCCGCGCCATGGCCGAAGGCGCGCTCGAACGCGGAAAAGTCGATCACACGGTCGCCGTCACCGGAATCGCCGGGCCGACGGGGGGCACACCGGAAAAGCCAGTTGGAACGGTCTACATCGCCCAGGCATCAAAGGGAGCCGAGACGCACGTCCAACTCTACCGCTACAAATCTGATCGGCCGAGTTTCAAAGCCCGCGTAAACCGCTGTGCGCTCGATCTCGTCCGCCGCCGGATTCTTGGGTTGCCGCTCGGCTGAGGCTCTCCCACGGTTCGGCATGCTTTTCCGAACCCTCTTCTGCTTCCTCGCAATCTGCGTCAGCGCAGCTGCCAAGCCGAACGTCCTCATCATCTACACCGATGACCAGGGCTCGGTCGACGCCAGTTGCTACGGCTCGCCGGATCTCGTCACGCCCGCGATCGACCGGCTCGCGGCGAACGGCGTCCGGTTTACCCAGATGCTCGCGCCTTCCGCGATCTGCTCCGCCTCGCGCGCCGGATTGCTGACCGGCAAAATCCCGATGCGCGCCGGCGTGCCAGGCAATGTCTCCAGCACGCACGGCAATTCCGGGCTCCCGATCAAGAATTACACCATCGCCGAAATGCTGCGCGACGCCGGGTATCGAACTCATCACGTTGGGAAATGGCACCTCGGTTACAACGAGGAAACAATGCCACTCGGCCACGGCTTCGACACCTCGTTTGGCCACATGGGCGGCTGCATCGACAACTACTCGCACTTCTTTTATTGGCAGGGCCCGAACCGCCACGACCTCTGGCGCGACGGCAAGGAGATCTGGGCTGACGGCGAGAATTTCGGCCACATGATGGTCGAAGAGGCCAAGTCAGTCATCGATCGCGAGGACGAAAAACCTTTCTTCATTTACATGGCGATCAACTGGCCGCACTACCCGCTTCAGGGCTTCGACAAGTGGCGGAAATATTACGCGGACAAGGGCCTCGAATCGCCGCGCGACAAATACTGCGCCTTCATGTCGAGCACGGATGACTTGATCGGCGAGGTGCTCGATCACCTCGAATCGGCAGGCAAAACGGAAGACACGATCGTCGTTTTCCAATCCGATCACGGCCACTCGGTCGAGGAGCGGACGTTTGGATCGGGCGGCGATCCCGGACCCTACCGCGGACACAAAGGAAGCTTCTTCGAAGGCGGGATTCGCGTGCCGTCGATCGTGAGCTGGCCCGCGAAACTGCCGAAAGGCGAGGTTCGCGAGCAACTCGTCGTCGGTTGCGACTGGTTTCCGACGATCGCCGAGTGGTGCGGCGCAAAGCCGGAAGCCGGTATCGATGGCTTCTCGATCGCGAAAATCGTTGAGTCCGCCGACGCGAAAAGCCCACATGAAAGCTGGTATTGGACATTCGGTGCCCGCAAAGACAAGCAAGGCCGAGACACCGGCCATTGGGCAGTTCGTCAGGGCGATTGGAAGCTCGTTGGCAACGGCAAAGATCTGCGGAATCCGGATTCGTTGACCGGAGACGACAAGAAACTGTTCCTCTCGAATCTCGCCGAAGACATCGGCGAGACGACGAATCTCGCCAAGGAAAGGCCCGAGATTCTCCAGCAGCTGCTGAAGTTGCACGAAGAATACCAGTCGGGCCTCGTCAGCGATCACACAGCGATTAAGGCAAGCGATTAGCAGTCAGTAGTTCATGTCTAAATGGATTGGACAAGTTCTCATTCCGCCACTTCCCACTACGATAATGATTCGCATTCTTTTTATCATCGGAATCCTCTTTGGACTTGCGCCCCCTGCTTTCCCTCAGGGGATCCAGCAGACAAAGGGCGATTTCAGCGACAAATTCCGCCAACTGGATGAAGTCCTGCCTACTCCGAATTCCTATCGCAACGCTGCAGGCCAGCCAGGGCACGAGTACTGGCAACAGCAGGCCGACTATGTCATCAAAGTGCAGCTCGACGAAGAGGCCCGGCGACTTTCGGCCTCAGCAACGATCACCTATATAAACAATTCTCCGGACTCGCTGGAATTTCTCTGGGTGCATCTCGATCAGAATATTTTCCGTAAAGATTCGATCAAGGAGCTGACTCTTGATTTTGGCGGCGCGGGAGGCAGGGGTCCCACCTCCGAAGCTCCGTCGCGGAGGGAGCCTGCCAAGATCAGTTTCGAGGAACTGCGCCGTCAGCATGGATTTGATGATCGTGAATATGGATTCGAAATTGGCGAGGTAACGCTGGAGAACGGCGATCCGTTGGATCATACGATCGTCGGCACTCTCATGCGGATCGACATGGAAAAGCCTCTCGCTCCCGGAGCGTCGTTCACTTTTTCAATCGAATGGGCTTATAATATTGGTGAGCAGGACGCGATTGGAGGCCGGTCCGGTTATGAGCATTTCCCGGATGACGAGCGGGAGGGCGGCAATGACATTTTCCTTCTCGCGCAATGGTTTCCGCGCATGGCCGTCTATTCGGATTATGAAGGCTGGCACAACAAGGAGTTTCTGGGCCGCGGCGAGTTTACTTTGGAGTTCGGCGACTACGATGTTTCGATTACCGTTCCAGACGACCACATCGTTTCGTCCACCGGCGTTCTACAAAACCCTGAAGAAGTCCTGACGGAGACACAAATAGAGCGTCTGTCCAATGCCCAAGACGCGGAGAGCCCCGTCCTTATTGTAACACAAGAAGAAGCGCTCAAGAGCGAAAGCTCCATCGCGGAAGGATCCAAGACTTGGAGATTCATTGCAAACAATGTTCGTGATTTTGCTTGGGCGTCGTCGCGCAAATTCATTTGGGACGCTCAGGGCTACCAACAGCCCGGGGCGGAGGTTGAAACCGTGATGGCGATGTCGTTCTGGCCCAAGGAGGGCGGAGAGCTTTGGCGAAAATATTCGACGCCAGCTGTCATTCATACGCTGGATGTCTACGGCCGGTTTTCGTTCGATTTCCCCTACCCTGTTATCCAATCGGTGAACGGTCCGGTAGGAGGCATGGAATACCCGATGATTACGTTCAACGGGCCGAGAACAAAGCTACAGGATGACGGAGAGCGGACGTATTCGATGTCTGAAAAGGTATTCCTCGTGGGCGTTGTGATTCATGAAGTAGGGCACAATTATTTCCCCATGATCGTGAACTCCGATGAACGCCAATGGACTTGGATGGACGAAGGCATCAACAGTTTTCTCGATTCGGTGGCCGGTTACGAATGGGACTCCGATATGCCGTGGACACGATCCCTGCCGCGCGATCTCATTCCCTACATGATCAGCGAAAATCAGGTTCCGATCATGACCCAGTCGGACTCAATCCTGCAGTTTGGCCCGAATGCCTACGGCAAGCCCTCGGCAGCGCTCCACCTCTTGCGGGACACGATTCTAGGCCGAGAACTCTTTGATCATGCTCTGAAGACATTTTCCCAGCGCTGGAAGTTCAAACGCCCCACGCCTGCCGATTTTTTCCGCACGATGGAAGAAGCTTCCGGCGTTGATCTGGATTGGTTCTGGCGCGGTTGGTTTTACACGACCGATCATGTCGATATATCCATCGACTACATTTATCGACTGCGGCTGGACACGGAGAATCCCGACATCGATTTCACCCGGCGCAGGCAGGAAGAGGCCGATAAGCCTTTGAAAGTCGGGGTAAAGTTGAACGACGAGCCCGATTCGAAAACCTGGGTAGAGCGCAATCCCGGCATTACCGATTTCTACGATGAAAATGATATATTCAGCGTTACCAACAAGGAGCGGAACAAATACCGTGATTTTCTCAAGGAACTCGAAGACTGGGAGCGAGAAGCGCTCACCAGGGCGGTGAAAGAGGACAAAAACTACTATGTTCTCGAATTCTCCAATATCGGAGGGCTTGTCTCGCCGATCATTCTTGAATTAGAGTTCTCCGACGAGCGCAAAGAGCGGCTCTACATTCCGGCAGAAATATGGCGCCGAAATCCGAAAACAGTCCGCAAGTTAATCGTATTGGATAGAGACGATGAACTGACCAGCGTCACCGTCGACCCTGCCTGGGAAACCGCAGACGCGAATATCGACAACAATTCCTATCCCAGACAGATCATTCCTTCGCGCATCGAAGCCTTCAAAGAGAAAAGAACTGGACTCCATCGCCGAGATATTATGGCGGACAGCAAAACTGAACTCAAAGACGACGACGAAAAAGAAGACAACAAAAACGGGAAGGCTAAAGATGAATAGCAACGCAATGATTTTTAGGCGGGCAATTCTTCTTTTCGCATCGGCTCTCGGTGTGGCCTTGGCCCCGTTTTCGGCCGCTCATGAACAGAAGGCTGCTTTAACGGATATCTTTTATAACCAGCGGACAGGAAATTTGGAAATCGCGCACCGATTCAGCATTCATGATGCGGAACACGCCCTGCATGAAGCAACCGATCTGACTGGCGATCTCGCCCAATCACCCGAGGCACGAGCCGCCTTTGCCAAATATGTAGCCGACCGATTCGAACTGTCCTTCAAGGACAAAAGCACGCTGAAACTAACTCTAGTTGGCCAGGAATTGGAGCGCGGCTATCTATGGGTTTACCAGGAAACCAAAATCCCGGAGCCCGTCGGCACGCCCTTTCTCATCGAGAATACAATTCTTCAAGATGTAGTAAAAGGGCAAGTCAACACAGTGAACGTTCGCAGCCGTTCCAATGTATCAACCTTCATGTTTGAGGTAAACACTAAGCGTAAGCTCTATGTCGCTCCAACCGAAACCGGACCAATTAGGGATGAAGCCGTTGAGCGGTAAATAATTCGCGCTCATCGAGAAGCGGATTGTGTGAGCCGGGCTCCTCCTGTTCGACGCATCATCCAGACCGAAATGAAACATCAAATTCACGCATTCGTTTGCCTTCTGATGCTGACCTCGCCCTTGGCACTACATGCGGCGGAGGATGAGGAGGACGCCTTCACGAAAACGATTCTGCCGATCCTGAAGGAGCGCTGCTTCGAGTGCCATTCCGGCGACGATCCGAAGGCGAAGCTGGATCTCAGTGGTCTCGGTTTGATTCTGAAAGGCGGCAAGAACGGAGCGGCGATCCGGGCTGGCGCGGCGGAGTCGAGTCTGTTGTGGGAGAAGATCGCGGGAAACGAGATGCCGAAAGAAGGAGCGCCGCTGACGGCTGAGGAAAAAGGGATCATTCGAACTTGGATCAACGACGGCGCGAAAGGTGACGCGGCGATCGTCGAGTCCGCCGGCCCAACATCGGAAACAGGCGGCGGATCGAGAGATCACTGGTCGTTTCAGCCGCCGCGACGGCCGAGGCTACCTGATGTTATGGAAAACACGGAGAATGGAATCGACGCATTCCTGCTGGCAGACCTTGAGAAGGAGGGCCTGACGTTTTCTCAGGAAGCAGACCGCGGGACATTGATTCGCCGCTTGAGCTACAATCTTATTGGTCTGCCGCCGACACCGGAAGAGGTAAACGCGTTCGTCACTGATCCGGATGACCGAGCCTGGGAGCGGGTGGTCGATCGTCTCCTCGCCAGCCCCCGCTACGGCGAGCGCTGGGGGCGTCACTGGCTGGATGTGGCCGGGTACGCGGACTCAGCGGGGATTCTGAACGAGGATCGGGTCCTCGCGCACGCCTATCGATATCGTGATTACGTGATCCAAGCTTTCAACGACGACAAGCCCTACGATGTATTCCTGCTAGAGCAGATCGCGGGGGACGAACTCTACGATTATTGGACGGCGGACGCGACGCTGGACGAGTTGCCGGAGCAGGTCGTGGAGGGCGTGATCGCGACGGGCTACCTCCGATGCGCAGCCGATCCGAGCCGGCCGGATTTCAAGTCGATCAAAACCGCCAAGGCCGAATATTTTTACCCAACATTGAACGACACCCTCCAGATCGTTGCGTCTTCAACCATGGGCCTGACATTGCAATGTGCGAAGTGTCACAGCCACCTCTACGATCCGATTCCACAGGTCGATTATTATCGGATGCAGGCAGTTTTCATGGGCGCTTACCGGCCCACGGATTGGGTGCCGCAGATGGATCGCAAGCTGACGATCGAGACGGCAGCGCGGCGAAAAGTCGTCAACGCACACAACGCGGAGATCGACACGAAGGTGAAGGCGCTCCAGAAAGTGCTAACCGATCTTCATGCGCCGCTGAAAGGCCAGCTCTTTGAAAAACGACTGGCGGCATTGCTGGAAATCCATCGCGAGGCCGTGCGCGAGGCGTTCGCGACCGCTGCGGACAAGCGGGACTCAGACCAGCAGCTGCTGGTGGAGAAGCACAAGGCTCAGCTGCAACCCACGGCCAAGGCGCTTGAGACGGCGTTGACCGAGAGTTTTCCGGATTACAAGGCGGAGGCCGATCGGGTCAACCAGGCCGTCGCTGCTGCGAACGCCGATCGGATTCCGTTCGAGCAGATTCGCGCGCTTTACGATCTGCCAGGCCCGGTCGAAACGCCGTTTCTACGCCGGGGCGATCCACTCACGCCAGGGCAGGCGGTCGAACCCGGCGTGCTCACCGCGCTAACGACCGAACAGGCCTTTGCATGGGTGCCGCCGCCCGAAGATGCTGTGACCAGCGGGAGACGTTTGGCTTTTGCGGAATGGCTGACCCAACCGAATCACCCGCTGACAGGCCGCGTGATGGTCAACCGCGTCTGGCTTCATCATTTTGGCGAAGGACTCGTTCGAACCGCTGAGGATTTTGGTCACTCCGGCGAACCGCCCGCGAACCAGCAGCTGCTGGATTGGCTGACGCGTGAATTCATCGACAACGGCTGGAGCGTGAAAGCGCTTCATCGCCTGATTCTGACCTCGCGCGCCTACCGGCAAAGCTCGACTCTCGATGAAAGTGAGCCAACCCACAGCCGCGCCCTCAAACTAGATCCAGACAACCGACTGCTCTGGCGGCAGCGGCTCCAGCGGTTGGAAGCCGAGCCCATGCGCGATGCTGTCCTCGCAGTCGCGGGAACCTTGAACTTGAAGATGTTCGGCGAGCCCGTCCCTACGAAGCGGCTTCCCACCGGCGAGGTTATGCCTTCATCGGCGCCGCCCGATTCGCAGCGACGTTCGATTTATCTGCGTGTCCGGCGCTCCGAGCCGCTGACCGTGCTGCAGGCCTTCGATCAGCCGGTGATGGAGACGAACTGCATCCGGCGGAGTCGCTCGACGGTTTCGACTCAGGCGCTAACTCTTTCGAATAGCGATTTCATGATCGAATCGGCGAACGCGTTCGCCAAGCGGGTCCTGCAAGAACGCCCGGACGAACCAATTGGCCGAGCCCTCGAACTGGCGTTTAGCCGAAAAATGAGCGAGCTTGAAGAATCGGTGTTGGGCGAATTCGTCAAAGCACAGGAAGCGCGTCATGCGGAAAATGGTTTGGCCGAAGACGAAGCGCGCTGGCGAGCGATGGCGGATCTTTGCCATCAATTGCTGAATGCCAACGAGTTTGTCTACATTGATTGATCGGCGGCAGTTTCTAAGAAAACCCTGAAGGACGCTCGTTCTGGTACTAATCTTATATTCATACAGTTTTTACGGTTTCCAAAAATCGTAAATCATCTGGACTGCAATCTTCAATCTTCGCCACGCGGCGAAAAAGTAGGATGGTGCTTCCAGCCCGTCCCTGGTATAGCCGAGCAGGTCGACCAGGACGGGCTGGAAGCACCATCCTTGTGTATTGAATCGGGTTATGATTCATCCGTTGCCTCGCTTAAGAAGCAACGAGCGAGCGGGTTGCAACCCGCTCGCTCAGAAGTCAGGGAGTTCGTCGCCATCCTCGGAGCCATTTGAG
>JBLHKS010000004.1:0-103051 GCA_047620505.1 Verrucomicrobiales bacterium
CGCTCCTGATCACACAGCGCTTCGGGCTTGGTCGAGTCGTCATGCTGAATTTCGACGGCACCTGGAGGTTCCGCTACGGCGTGGGCGACACCTACCATCACAAATTCTGGGGCCAGATGATGCGCTGGGGCTGCGGCGAAAACCTTCGTTCCGGAGGTGAATTCGTTCGTCTCGGCACGGATCAGCTTTCCTACACGCCAAACTCGCCGGTAAAAGTCGTCGCGCGGGTTCTCGATACCAATCGAGAGCCGGTAACCGGCGGCACGGTCCATGTGAGGCTCTTCGATGGCGACCGCCAGGTTCAGCGGCGTCAATTATCGTATAGAGAGGGCTCAAACGGAGTCTTTGAGGGCGAATTGGATCCCATCTCGGATGAAGGGCAGTATCGGTTGGAGCTGGAAGGGCCGCCGGTTAAGCGAGCGATGAACGAATCGGGTCTGGATTCGGTTTCGACGGAACTGATTGTCGTCAACACGCGGAGTGCGATCGAGCTGTCCGAATTGACGGCCGATCACGACTTCATGGCGCAGACCGCCCAGCTCGCACGCGGTGCCGTCGCAGCGGTCGATGACGCCAGTTCACTCGTGAGTCTGTTCGGGGCAGCGAAGGAAGTCCTCAAGGAACGTCGAGACACGCGGCTCTGGGATAATCTGTTGTTGCTGCTGCTCTTCATCGGGCTCGTCACTACCGAATGGATCCTTAGGCGGCGATCAGGGCTCGCATAGTGGAGCAAAACCACTGCGAAACGGTCAGAGACAGCTCAAAACCTCCGAGAAACTCTCATCAGTTGCTCAAATCCGACTCCTGAACCCCTGTAAAATCCCCGAAAACATGGCCAAAAACCGGGAAATGACAAAAAATGAAGAAAAGAAGGCCAAAGCCCTTGACTAATCCGTAGTCCTCTCTACTATTAACACCCCGGCCGGAAACGTCGGAGCCAATGAGGCTCGAATCCGATCGCAACAAGATTGCGATCGTTTTTTTGTCCCCAGGCTTAGAGATCTTTGAGAGTTTAAGTTTGTTTCAGTTGCCTGATTAATTCAGGTAATCACTGAAATGAACCGAAGAAGAAAAGACTAAATTGTGCGTTAAGGTTAAGTCAATTTTTTGGATTCCGTAAACAATTCTGTTTTTCGGAGAGTTTGATTCTGGCTCAGAACGAACGCTGGCGGCGTGGATAAGACATGCAAGTCGAACGGGAACCTCAGGGCTTGCCTTGGGGTTCTAGTGGCGGACGAGCGAGTAACACGTGAGCAACCTGCCCGAAAGCGGGGGATAGCCCGGGGAAACCCGGATTAATACCGCGTATGGCCTAGCACGACATCGTGCGCTGGTTAAAGGTGGCTTCGGCTGCCGCTTTCGGATGGGCTCGCGGCCTATCAACTTGTTGGTGAGGTAACGGCTCACCAAGGTAACGACGGGTAACTGGTCTGAGAGGATGATCAGTCGCGCTGGAACTGAGACACGGTCCAGACACCTACGGGTGGCAGCAGTCGAGAATCATTCACAATGGGCGAAAGCCTGATGGTGCGACGCCGCGTGGAGGATGAAGGTTCTAGGACTGTAAACTCCTGTCATCAGAGAGTAAAGCACAGGTGTTAATAGCATCTTGTGCCTGATAGTATCTGAAGAGGAAGGGGCGGCTAACTCCGTGCCAGCAGCCGCGGTAACACGGAGGCCCCGAGCGTTGTTCGGATTTACTGGGCGTAAAGAGTATGTAGGCGGTTGGGTAAGTCAGATGTGAAATCCCGGGGCTCAACCCCGGAACTGCATCCGATACTGCCCGACTAGAGGGTTGGAGAGGAGACTGGAATTCATGGTGTAGCAGTGAAATGCGTTGATATCATGAGGAAGACCAATGGCGAAGGCAGGTCTCTGGACAACTCCTGACGCTGAGATACGAAGGCCAGGGTAGCGAAAAGGATTAGATACCCTTGTAGTCCTGGCAGTAAACGGTGTGCGCTTGGTGTGGGGGGATTCGACCCCCTCCGTGCCGGAGCTAACGCGTTAAGCGCACCGCCTGGGGAGTACGGTCGCAAGACTAAAACTCAAAGAAATTGACGGGGACCCGCACAAGCGGTGGAGTATGTGGCTTAATTCGATGCAACGCGAAGAACCTTACCTGGATTTGACATGCATCTCTAAAACTGTGAAAGCAGTGGAGTGTAGCAATACACAATTTGCACAGGTGCTGCATGGCTGTCGTCAGCTCGTGTCGTGAGATGTTGGGTTAAGTCCCGCAACGAGCGCAACCCCTGTCACTAGTTGCCAGCATTAAGTTGGGGACTCTAGTGAGACTGCCCAGATCAACTGGGAGGAAGGTGGGGACGACGTCAAGTCAGTATGGCCTTTATATCCAGGGCTGCACACGTACTACAATGCCCAGCACAATGTGAACCGAGACCGCGAGGTGGAGGAAATCCATAAAACTGGGCTCAGTTCGGATTGGAGGCTGCAACTCGCCTCCATGAAGTCGGAATCGCTAGTAATGGCTCATCAGCAACGGAGCCGTGAATACGTTCCCGGGTCTTGTACACACCGCCCGTCACATCATGGAAGCCGGCAGCGCCCGAAGTGTCTGCGCCAACCTTTGGAGGCAGGACCCTAAGGTGAAGCTGGTAACTAGGATGAAGTCGTAACAAGGTAGCCGTAGGGGAACCTGCGGCTGGATCACCTCCTTTCTAAGGAGAATATATAAGCGTCGGTTTTCACGACCATATGGCGCTTAGGTCGACACTTAACCTGCTGGATTAACTAGCAGTATGGTGCGTGTGGGAATCGAAAGTGAACCACAAACTCAAATATTTCGGAGCCTTAAGAGAAATTTAACTCTTAACGCACAATTTAGTCTTTGCTTCTTCGTTTTTCCGCGCGCTGTGAAGCGGGGGTATAGCTCAGTTGGTAGAGCATCTGCTTTGCAAGCAGAGGGTCTGCGGTTCGAATCCGCATGCCTCCACCAATTTTAAACTATGTTTAAACAATTGGGCCTGTAGCTCAGTTGGTTAGAGCACACGCTTGATAAGCGTGGGGTCACAGGTTCGAATCCTGTCAGGCCCACCATCCGCTTCCAATAAACAGCGCAAAGAAAAATCTCAAGAACATCAGTTCTTTGACAACTGCATAATAGGTAAATATAAGAACAATTTCATAAAGCTCGACGCCGTCGGTTCGCCGGAGGTGTCAAGTTCTTGCATGAGTTTAGTTTATTTATTGCAAACGGCGGCTCATTTCGTCTAGGCGAGATGAGCAGTTAAGAAAGATCGAGATAGCTTAGAACAAGCTATTAAGAGCACACAGTGGATGCCTTGGTGCCAACAGGCGATGAAGGACGTGATAAGCTGCGATAAGCTTCGGAGAGCGGCAAGTACGCTTTGACCCGGAGATTTCCGAATGGGGTAACCTGGCCAGGGTAATGCCTGGTCGTCTCATCCTGAATAAAATAGGGATGAGTTCGCAATACCCGGTGAAGTGAAACATCTCAGTAACCGGAGGAAAAGAAAGAGAATCGATTCCGTAAGTAGTGGCGAGCGAAAGCGGAACAGCCCAAACCGGGGCCTTTGGTCCCGGGGTTGTAGGGCTCCGATGTGGGACTGTGAATATTAGGTTAAGCGCATGGAAAGGCGCTCCAAAGAGGGTGAGAGGCCCGTGACCGAAAATTGAAGCAGCCTTAGGATGTCCCTGAGTAATGCGGCACACGTGGAACGCCGCATGAATCTACGCGGACCACCGCGTAAGGCTAAATACTAGTTGGCGACCGATAGTGAACCAGTACCGTGAGGGAAAGGTGAAAAGTACCCCTGCGAGGGGAGTGAAATAGAACCTGAAACTGTGTGCTTACAAGGTGTCAAAGCCGACTTCGGTCGGTGATGGCGTGCCTTTTGCTTAATGAGTCTACGAGTTACTCCTTGTGGCGGCTTAAGTCCTTCTGGGATGTAGGCAAAGCGAAAGCGAGTCCGAATAGGGCGATTATGTTGCAGGGGGTAGACCCGAAGCGGAGGTGACCTACCCATGGCCAGGTTGAAGCGGGAGTAAAATCTCGTGGAGGACCGAACCCATTCAGGTTGAAAACTGTTGGGATGAGCTGTGGGTTGGAGTGAAAGGCTAATCAAACCCCGTGATAGCTGGTTCTCCTCGAAATGCATTTAGGTGCAGCGTCGCGTGCTGATGAGTGGGGGTAGAGCACTGTTTGAGCTAGGGCCCATACCCGGGTACCAACCTCATACAAACTCCGAATACCATTCAATGGAGCGCGGCAGTGAGACTGCGGGAGATAAGTTTCGTAGTCGAAAGGAAAACAGTCCAGACCAGCAGCTAAGGCGCCTAAATACCGTTCAGTGGAAAGGATGTGGGATTACTAAGACAGTGAGGATGTTGGCTTAGAAGCAGCCACCATTTAAAAAGTGCGTAATAGCTTACTCATCGAGTGATCCTGCGCCGAAAATAATTGGCGATAAGCGGTATGCCGAAGCTCTGGGTGCACAGTTTACTGTGCGCGGTAGAGGAGCGTTCTCAACGCGTTGAAGTCTGAAGGCGACTGACGGTGGAGTGTTGAGAAGTGAGCATGTAGACATGAGTAACGATAAGGGAGGTGAAATTCCTCCCCGCCGTAAACCCAAGGTTTCCTGGGCAACGTTCGTCGTCCCAGGGTTAGCCGGGACCTAAGCCGAGGCCGAAGGGCGTAGGCGATGGCAAGCAGGTTAATATTCCTGCGCCTCCAAAGGGAAGGGGACGCATTCGCGGAAGGATAATGGCGGTTGAAAGTGCCAGAGGGGCGGCTACGGCCAAACCTACTTTCCTGAAGCGCGTGCCAAGAAAAGCCAACCCGATTAAAAGGAGCCCGTACCCCAAACCGACACAGGTGGGTGAGATGAGTATTCTAAGGCGCAAGAGTGAAACCTGGTTAAGGAACTCGGCAAAATAGCCCCGTAACTTCGGAAGAAGGGGTGCCCCCTCTGGGGGGCCGCAGTGAAATGGGTCAACCGACTGTTTAGCAAAAACACAGCATTCTGCTAAGACGAAAGTCGATGTATAGGATGTGACACGTGACCAATGCCAAAAGATTAAGGGGAGGTGTTAGCTTCGGCGAAGCTCTGATCCCAAGTCCTGGTGAATGTCGGCCGTAACTATAACGGTCCTAAGGTAGCGAAATTCCTTGTCGGGTAAGTTCCGACCTGCACGAATCGTGCAACGAGTTGACCGCTGTCTCAACCAGGAGCTCAGTGAAATTGTAACGCCGGTGAAGATGCCGGCTACCCGCAGAAGGACGGAAAGACCCTTTGCACCTTAACTGTAAGCTGTTACTGGTTTCTCGGTTTCATTGCTCAGCGTAAGTGGGAGACTGTGAACTTGCCCTTTAGGGGGTAGGTGAGTCGCCAATGAGACACCACCCTATGGTATTGGGGAATCTAACCTCTCGCCGTTATCCGGCAGAGGAACACTGGCAGCCGGTCAGTTTTACTGGGGCGGTATCCTCCTAAAGAGTAACGGAGGAGCGCGATGGTGGGTTCAGCGTGGTTGGCAATCACGTTTTGAGTGTATAGGCATAAACCCGCCTAACTGTGAGACCTACAAGTCGAACAGATACGAAAGTAGGCCTAAGTGATCCGGCGGTTGAATGTGGAATTGCCGTCGCTCAACGGATAAAAGGTACGCTAGGGATAACAGGCTGATCGCGCCCAAGAGTTCATATCGACGGCGCGGTTTGGCACCTCGATGTCGGCTCATCACATCCTGGGGCTGGAGAAGGTCCCAAGGGTTCGGCTGTTCGCCGATTAAAGTGGTACGCGAGCTGGGTTCAGAACGTCGCGAGACAGTTCGGTCCTCTATCCTCTGTGGGCGTAGGAAAATTGAGGGGTTCAAACCTTAGTACGAGAGGACCGGGTTTGACGCACCTCTGGTGATCCTGTTGTTCTGTCAAGAGCATCGCAGGGTAGCTACGTGCGGTCTGGATAAGCGCTGAAAGCATCTAAGCGCCAAGCCATTCCCAAGATAAATTTTCCCTGAAGGATCGTGGAAGACTACCACGTTGATAGGCTGGGGGTCGAAGCGCAGCAATGTGTGCAGCTCACCAGTACTAATCATCCGTTCGGCTTGTTCTGAGCGTTTCATCATTCTTAGTTAAGCTAGTTTGCAAAAAGACTTAGCGATTGTGAGAATTGTTTATTTGAGTTGTTCTTGTTTGTTTTACCTAATTATGCAGTTGTCAGAGAACCGGTTCAGAGATTTGAAGAAGCAAATCGAGTGATCAGAGTTCTGCTTCTCGTTAACCTTTATAAGTTGACTGAGGATTAGGATTCTGGTGACCATAGCACAGTGGAACCACCCGGTCCCATCCCGAACCCGGAAGTGAAACGCTGTAGCGCCGATGGTAGTGCGGCGAAAGGCCGTGTGAGAGTAGGTCGTCGCCAGTTTAATTCCCGCCTCCCAGCTTTGTTGGGAGGCGGGATTTTTTTGTACCGCCGTAGCGTGTCCTGACAATAAATCCGGTGAGGTTGTTTCTGACTTTTCCAATTTGTTATCGATTTGTCGAGAACGTGTGTCATACGGGCGTCCTCTACCGATTGTCAGCGCAATACGAGATTGTGAAATCGTGCGGTTTGCAAAAAGCTATAGCGCTACTGCCGGGCTCGTTGACCGTTGACCTATCCGACCCGCTGCTGCGAGATGGGTGCCCTTTGTTTTCAACTTTCATCAGGGGCTTCGAGGCCAAATCCGCGACCACATTTTATGGCGACCGGCCTGCTCGGCACATTTGCACCCCGCATCATCGAGCGATGAGGAAGTGTTTGCGGCGATTTAGAGAATCGCGCTACGTTCACATCGCGTGGTTCAGCGAGATTGCCGATCTTTTCTGAACCCATCGAATATCAATTTTCGGCCGGTCGATTTTTCGCTTGTTTTGTGTTTGGTTAGCGAAGGAAAAATGTAGCTGACTGAATCAAGGCAACTCTAACAATTTTTAACTACGACCATGAGTCAACCAATCATCGAAGAGGCCTCGACCCGAACTAAGAATCACGCTTGGAAGGCGCTCGTTGCGGAGTACCAGCAGCCGAGCACTTGGCGAGCCTGCTTTCAGCTTCTGAATACCGTTGGGGCGTACATCGGAGTCTGGATCGCGATGTATTTCACTCTTGGCATTTCGTGGTGGCTGACGATGTCGCTCTCGGTCCTGGGTGGAATGTTCCTCATCCGCATTTTCATTTTTCATCACGATTGCGGGCACGGATCCTTCTTTAAATCGCGCAAGGCGAACGACTTCTGGGGCTGGGTTTGCGGAACCTTGAGTTTCACTCCCTATGGACGCTGGCGCCGTGAGCACGCGTTGCACCACGCTTCCAGTGGGCACTTGGATCGCCGAGGAATGGGCGATATCTGGACTTTGACTGTTAAAGAATACCTCGGATGCTCTCCGGTAAAGCGGCTCGCCTATCGGGTTTCACGTCATGCGTTTTTCCTTTTCGTCATCGGGCCAATCTGGCTTTTTATCTATCGCGAGCGGATTCCGCAAAAGAACCCGAAGCCGGGTGAAACCAGGGACGTCATGGTCCTGAATCTCGTGCTGATCGCAATGTCGGTCGTGCTGATTTATCTTTTTGGTTTCTGGCCTTGGTTGGCAATTCAGCTGACCACGCTCACGGTCGCGGGTGGAGCCGGCATCTGGCTTTTTTATGTTCAACACCAGTATGAAGACGCCTATTGGGTATCGGGCGATGACTGGGACTACTTTGACGCCGCAATTAAGGGTAGTTCGTTCTACAAATTGCCCAAAGTTCTTCAGTGGTTCACGGGGAACATCGGATTCCACCACATCCATCATCTGAGCCCGCGCATTCCGAACTACAATCTGGAGCGCTGTCACAAGGCGCACCCGATGTTCAACGAGGTGAAGCCTCTGACTCTGATGTCCAGCTTGAAAACGGCTGCGCTTGCCCTGTGGGATGAGAAGACCAACAAATTGGTCTCCTTCGGCAGCCACAAGCGTCAAATGGCCGCTGAGAAGCGAGTCGCCTGATCAAAGATCAAGGGGGCCGGCTATTCGGGCTATTCAGTCAGCAGCTGCTGACGCGGACGATTCTTCGCTTCGCGTCAGTTCGAGGAAAAACGACTCCAAATCCCAGTCGTCGGTCTTTCGCTGCTCACGAAGATTTTCGACCGTGTCGACTCGGACCAGCTTGCCGTGATTGATGATTCCCACGCGATCGGCGAGTTCCTCTGCGACGTTCAAGAGGTGAGTCGACATGAAAACTGTCGCGCCTTCTCGGCTACGCTCTTTCAGCTCGTCCTTCACGACTCGAGCATTGTGAGGATCGAGGCCTACCATCGGTTCATCGATGATGATCACTTCGGGGCGATGGAGCATCGCTGAAGCGATCGCGAGTCGCTGGCGAGTTCCATGACTCAAGTTTTCGACCAGCTGATGCGTGAACTCGTTTAGAGAAAATCGCTCGAAAAAATGAGCGGTGTCTTTTTGCGCCTGGTTGGGATCCACTTCGAACAATTCAGCCGTAAACTGCATGAATTCGAGCGTCGTCAGTTTGTCGTAAAAAACCGCCACGTCCGGGATGAAACCGATCCGCCTTTTCGCCTCCAGCGGCTTTTCCTGGATGTCGAACCCGCAAACTCGCGCTGTGCCCGAAGTCGGGCGGAGAAGGCCGGTGATCAGCTTGATCGTCGTGGTTTTTCCCGCGGCATTCGGGCCGAGAAAGGCAAAAAACTCGCCCGGCTCGATCTTCAGGTTCAAATTGTCCAGCGCCTGCAAGGAGCCGTAGGACATGGAAAGGTTTTCGGTTTCGATCACGGCAAAACGATAAAAGTCGAGTTCGACAGGAAACGCACACGTCCCCTCTGTCTACTCCGTAATCACATCCTTCTCCTCGGGCGCGAACGCCTCGCCCACGATCACGATTTCAGGAATTCCTTCGATTAGAATCAACTCACCCATCTCGCTGAAACAGAATCGCATGTGGAAAGAGTCCAGGAAGATCAATTTCAGGATGTAGCCCTCGTGATTTTCGCCAAGCAGATCGAAGCGGCCGTGTCGGCAATCGACCTTCGGCTCGAACGCCATGATCCATCGCAGAAGCTCCTTTGGGTCGCCGAGTTTCGAAAGATTCAGAAGCTGTCCTTTCTGACCTCCCAATTTCTCAAGCTCATCGAACGCATCCTGAATTTGCCCGGCGTTTGCCGAATCCAGAATCACATCCTGACCTTGCTTGATCTCATATTGAATGTCTGGAGGATCGAATGTGATCACCGCGTGAATCGACGCGCTGAGATTCGGTGCTCGAATCTGCAGTCGGATTGCAGACACGCCGAAACCATCGTCGACAAAAAGTGAGCCGCTCCACGACGACATCCCGAGAGATTCTGCCCGCGTGCTTTCGTCGAGATAGCCGCTGAAAAAGATCTCGCGCAGCTCTTCTGGATTCTTGAGATAATCCGATGACTTGCTGATTTGCCGTCTAGGCGAAACCGACAGCTGTCCATAATTCTGGCCTTCCTTCAGGATCGCCATGTCGGTCGACCTCTGATCTTTGAAAAACAAAGTCGAAACGTGCTCGCGAGGAACCTTCGGAAACTGCGACTCCTCGGGAAAATACGCATGCCTGATGAGAAGAGTGGTCGTCGTCAGCCAGAAAGCGACGATCAGAAGCTGGAAGAGAGCGGTTTTCAGTTTTGTGTTCCTAGTTTTCAGTCAGACTGGTTCTGCTCACTGAAAACCGAAAATCGCCATCTGAAAACTTCTAAACTCGCTCTCTTCGGCGGATCCTTCGATCCCATCCACCTCGGCCACACGAGCCTGGCCCAACAAACCTTCGCGGCCGCCGGGCTTGATCGGGTCATTTTCGTGCCCTGCCGCCAATCGCCTCACAAGACTAAGCCGACGGAAGCGACCGCCGAACAGCGTTGCGAAATGATTCGGTTGGCGACGTCGGAATTCGATTGGGCCGAGCTTTCTCAGATCGAGATTGATCGCGATGAGCCGAGTTTTTCCTGGCTGACGGCGAAGGAGTTTGCCGAGCGAGAGCCAGAGGCCGAACTTTTCTGGATTCTCGGCGCTGATCAGTGGGATGCGCTCGAAACCTGGGCGAAGCCGGAAATCCTGGCCGAGCTGCTGACTTTTCTCGTTTTTCCGCGTGCGAACAGCGAGCCGATTGCGCCGAAAACTGGATTTCGCAGCCAGCAGCTGCCGGAGTTCCTTCACCCGGCCAGCTCGACTTCGATTCGCGATTCGGCCGAGTCGGCACGCGAGTTTCTGGATCCCAAAGTATTCGACTACGCTCGCTCGAACCAGATTTACGGCTGAGCCTTAGTCTCCGTCTTCCTTCAGGGTCGCGAAAATGATGTCGACCACGCCAGCTCTGGCCGAAGCCGTGATCACTTCTCGCACTCGCTTGTGGTTCATCGAAAAATGCGCGCGAACCAGCAGTTTCGTGTTGGAATCGCGCGCCTTGGCCTCCGCCATCATCGTCTGAATGTCCCTGAGCGAAATCTCGTGACTGCCTTGGGCGTCGCTGATGTGGATCGTATCGTCTTCGTAAATGTTAACGACCACCCGTCCTTTGATCTGGCTCGGGTCCGCGACTTTCACATTCTTGGCGACCGAGATCTGAACGTTTTCGTCTTTAACGTATTTGATCATCTTCGAAGCAACCATGAAGAAAATCAGCAACAGAAAGACCAGATCGATCATCGATGACATGTCCGCCACCGGCTTCGAACCGCCGAAAAGGTCTTTCTTGGAACGCGGCATGCGCTTGGTAATCGGGGAGTCGAATCAACTGCTGATCTTGCCATCGGCGGCCGGCTCCTGGCCAGCAGCTGCTGCTTGCGCAACGATCGATCGCCGCAAGGTATTGAGAAGCCGGAAGGCATGCCGATCAGTCCGTGAAACGAAACCAGTCAGCATGTCGCGGAAGAAAAAGTAGGAAAACAGAGCAGGCAGCGCAATCACCAGGCCAGTCGCCGTGGTTAGCAGGGCCTCGGAAATGTTCGTGGCGAGAACGCTCGGGTTCGTGCCCTCGTCCCCGAGCTTGTTGAACGCTTTGATCATGCCGGAAACGGTTCCGAGAAGCCCCATCATCGGTGCCGCTTGGGCGATGACCGAAAGGTAGTTGATCGTTCGTGCCCGCCCGCGGTTGAACTCCTGCGAGGCGTCCGACATCGCGTCGTAGAGACCGTTGTCGTCGAGGACCTGATAGCCGCGGTCGCCGATGTACTCGACCGCGCTGTAAGTCACCTGGCCGAGACAAGTTGTGCTGTTTTTGGATCGCTCCAACGCATGCGCGAGGTCCACACGGCTGAAATCGTCCTCTAGGCCCGTAACTATCTTTTCCGGGAAAAAATTGCGTTTGCTGAGGTCAATCACGCAATAAACGATCAGGCCGAGCAGGACCACCGAGAGTCCGACGAGCAGATAAATAAACGGCCCGCCCTTGTCGAAATACTCCGAAACGAGGTTTCCCGAACCTTCGTCAGCGTCTTCGGAGTCTCCACTTTCGGAGCTTGCGGGAGTCGGAGCATCGCCGTCGAGCGAGAGGTCATCCTGAGCGTGAGCCGCCACGCAGCCGAACAGCAGCGCGAGCACGAGTGAAAGAGAGAGGAATCGTTGCATGAGAAATGTGAGCTTTCGCAAAAGGGTCAAATTCGCCGGAAGCCGACGCGCGGGATTAATCGCAAAGGGAGGGCGGCTTCGTCAACTTTTAACATTCGAAGAGTGAGGCGGTCGCTCAGGATTCGATCCGCCGCAGCATCATCAATCGAAAATCCATCACTTCGGCACCTGGCTTCTTCAAAGCCCGCAGGACCAGCTCGCCATCGCCCTCATCGAGCTTGATCCGGCCGAGCGTCATCGGTTTCCAGGTTTTCACGTACGATTCGGCTCGTTTGTGGCGGTCCTCGGCGTGGCCGATTTCGGGAACGTCGTTCGCTGCCGTGATTTCTCCCGTCAGGCGACTTTCGCCGAAGCTCAGCTCCAGCTTCGTGCCGATCGCGTCCGCGCCGCAGGCGTAGAAAATCTGGACTTCGTAAGTCCCGGCACCGCCGACCTGCGCGCGCCAGGAAATCTGGTCCTTGAGATTCTTCCAATTGCCGAAATACGAATCGTTGGGGAATTTGTTAGACCGTTTGATCTCGCCTGTCGCGATCCCGTCTCGAGCCGGAACCTGCGTGAACTCCGAACCCGGATGGCCGATCACGAAAGGCCGCTGATCATCGTCGTAACCCGGCAGCAACTCCGCTTTCCACGCTTCGACCTCGGCCAGCAGCTGCTGAGTCAGATTCAAGTGCTTTTTGCTGACGTCCATCCGCTGACCGGGATCCTCGTCCAGATGAAAAAGCGCGCCCTGGTGGTCGAGGCGGAATTCCTGAGTCCGCACGCTGACCTTCCCGCGCCAGTGCGAAAAAATCCGGCGATCGCCGAGTTCGGGCTCGTCGCCGTCGCCGTCGACGAGCCAGGGGGCCAAGCTGATCCCGTCGAGCGGATTCGGACCAGTCTTCTCGACTCCGGCCATCGAAGCGAGCGTCGGAAGCAGATCGATCGCCGCGCCGATTTTCTCAACGCGCTTGCCGCCGCTGATTTTCCCCGGCCAACGAACGAGCAACGGCGATCGCACGCCTCCCTCATCGGTTGAACCTTTCCGGCCTTTCATATCGCCATTCCAGCGAGTGCCGTTCGGGCCGTTGTCGTGAAAAAAGACGACGATCGTGTCCTCCGCGACACCGAGTTTGTCCAACTTCTCAAGCAGACGACCGACGTTCCAATCGATGTTTTCGCACATCGCCAGAGCGCACCGCAGATGAAGGTCGATCTCCTTTTTCGGATCGCGGTTGTGCATCGCGAGCGGCTTATCTTTGAAGCGATCCCAGAATTCATTCGGAACCTGCATCGGCGAATGCGGCGTGTTGTAAGGCAGGTAGCAGAAGAACGGCTTTTCGTCCGCGACGCTCCCTTCGATCCACTCCATCGCCTTGTTCGTGAAGTCATCGATGATGAAGCCTTCGCCGAATTCGATCTCGCCGTTCCGCTCTAACATTGCGTCAAAATAGTTTCCCCAGTGACCTGAGCAAAAGCCGTAGAACTCGTCGAAACCGCGGCCGTTCGGGTGATACGGAAACTGCATTCCGTTGTGCCACTTGCCGAAAGCTCCCGTGGCGTAGCCAGCTTCCCTGAACGCGTCCGCGATCGTCGTTTCATCCAGATCGAGCCGCTCGCCGCCTGCCGAAGTCGAATAGACTCCGCCACGCGGGTGGTAGCGGCCGGTCAGGAACTCAGCGCGGGTTGGCGAGCAGACCGGGCAGACGAAAAAGCGCTCGAACGCCGCTCCATCCCTCGCAAGTGAATCGATATTCGGCGTGTTGAGATTCGTATTGCCGTTCAAACTGAGATCGCCCCAGCCCTGGTCGTCTGTCAGGATCACGACGACGTTTGGCGAGCCAGCAGCTGCTGAGTTCAGGGCGGCGCAAAGCAGGAAAGGAACGAGGAAGAGCGATTTCATAGATTCGAAGGCGCTTTATAAATTCGAAATCCCGAATCCGAAACCAGAAATTAAAATTTCGAGTTTCACGACGCGCTTGTGCACTCGTTCGATCAACGCTAGGATTTGCCGCCGCGTTCTGGATGTCCAAAACCCCCCACGAAGAAATCGAGCCCCGGCGCCTGACTTCGCTTCTTCAAAGCGTCGAGGCGGCGGTCGTGCGTCTCGGTTTTGTTGGGCCCTTCCTTCGAATCTGGTTTCGTCCGCGCGCGACGACTCGGCAGTTGCTGGCAAACGACTCCAGCGCGTTCGTCCTCCTTCTCGCCGTGCTCACCGGCCTCGGCATGGCGATCACCGGCCAGCTGCTGACCACCCAATTCGAAACCGACGTCTTCGTCGCGATGCTGCTCATCGGTCTGATCGCCGGCATGGCCCTCGGCCTCGTCAGGCTCTACCTCGAGAGCGCGCTCATGACTTTCGTTGGGCTGATGTGCGACGGCCGAGGTAGTTTCGTCGAACTCCGATGCGCCACGGCCTGGAGTTACGGCCCGGAAATTGCGGCGCGCCTGGTCTGGTTTCCTGTCGTCCTCAGCTCCAATCCATCCGTCGATATGCCGTGGGTTGCCGAGCGTCAAAACCTGTTCGCCGGCGTCGCGATCGCCTTGCTCGTCTGGCGATTCGGAATTCAAGTCAGAGCCTCGCTGACCGCCCACGGATTGCTAGGATCGTCTGGATCACTGATCGGCTCACGCAGATTGGCGACCATTGCGCTGACCCTCGCCTCACCCGTGTTCTTCTTCGTTTTTCTTCGATGCATCGAGGGCCCGCTGGTCCTCTTGATTTTCTGGTTTGCCGCCTCTGCCGAATCCGGCTGAACCCAGCAGCTGCTGGCCTCGGAAAAGTTCGTCGAAATTGAATTGCAACAGTGTCAGGCTTCCTCTAGAGAGGCGGCGATGATGAAGAAAATCCTCGTTGTGCTCCTCGTTCTAGTCCTCGTGGCCTGGCTGGGAATCACTTGGTTCGTCGGCGCGAAGACCGAGGAGCTGCTGCTGGCACAACTGGAGAAATTGGCGAAAAATCCGAAGGTCGACCTCTCGTCCATCGAGTACGAGCGGGGAATCTTTTCAAGTACGGCCACGGCGGAGCTTGCCATCGATGGCGTCGACCTCGGTGACGACGGGCAGCTTGGAATCCGCGTTTTTC
Organism: Verrucomicrobiales bacterium; assembly: GCA_047620505.1. Classification (GTDB taxonomy): domain Bacteria; phylum Verrucomicrobiota; class Verrucomicrobiia; order Verrucomicrobiales; family DEV007; genus JBLHKS01. The sequence continues at coordinate 14,682 of JBLHKS010000004.1, forward strand.
ACGGTCCGATCGCGTTCACTCCGGACGGTGTGAAAATCTGTGTCGACCACGTTGTCGTCACCCACGGCAAGGTCGGCGTTCCGTTCGAAACCGACGGCGAAGACGAAGAAACGATCGTGCCTGGAGTCGTTGATCTCGCTGGAGGGAGTCTCAGCGCGAACGTGAAATTCAATCGCGACATCGTGCTTGCCTATCAAAATCCGAAAGTCGAATTCACGACAAACGGCGAGACGATTCAGATCGACGATTTCGGCCTCGAATTCACTGGAGGTGCGACCGATGGCGTGCTGACCGGATCTAAGCGAATTTCGTTCGGTGGAGTCAAACTTCCGCCCTACGAAGAACTTGCCGAAGCCCAGAAAATCCTCAGCGAAGGCGGCGAGTTCGCGATCGAAGTCGGTGGACTTCAGATCGAGTCGCTGGAGAAATTCCTGCGTGTTCAGGCTGAGTTGAAGAAGGCGCTCAAGAACAATGAAGTTCGGAGGGTGAACGAGGAACTCGATCCGATGTTTTGGTATCGATTGGTCCGGATTTTTCAGACCGGACTCCGCTTCGAACTCGACGCGAAACTGGGAACCACGAAGCTCGACTTCCGAATCGAATACACTGGAAGCGGCAACCTGATAGATGCTGAAAATTTCCTGAAAATCGTGGAATTGCTCGATGGCTCACTGGAAATGCGCCTCGACAAAGGCCTGACGGAGCTTTCACCGAAGCTTTCCCAGACGATCGCTGAGAACATTGAGAAAGGCTACATTCTTGAGTCAGGCAAAACCTTCGTCAGTTCGATCCAGGTCGGAGATGGTCTCTGGAAACAGAATGGCGACTCACAGCCGATTAAAGAGTGGCTCAGCTACCTTGCGAAAATGCCTCTATTCTGGGACCAGATCGGCCCGAATTCAGACTGATTTCTCCCGAAGGTCCGAAAGCCGTTCGATCTCCCGACCGTGTAAACGATCGATCGACTTTCAAAATGACGAATCGCCGAAAATTTCTCCAGTCCCTCGCGCTCAGCAGCGCCGCCGCTCCCTTCGTTTCCGGCCTTCCAGGGCTCCGCGCCGAATCCGGCTCCGCAGGCGGAAAGCAGCGGCTGATCATCATGTTTTCGCCGAACGGGACAATCCCGTCAGAATTCTGGGCTGAGGGCGAATTCAACTTCAAACGCATTCTCAAACCGCTCGAATCCTTTCGCCAGCAGCTGCTGGTTTTGCGCGGCGTCCACAACAAGATCAGCGGCGACGGCGACCGCCACATGCGCGGGATGAGCTGCCTGCTGACCGGCGTCCGGCTCAACAAAGGAAACATCCAGGGCGGCTCTGACACCCCGGCGGGTTGGGCGAGCGGAATTTCGATCGATCAAGAGCTGAAGAAATTTCTCCAGAGCCGCGAAGAGACGAAAACGCGATTCGGCTCGCTGGAATTCGGCGTCGCCGTTCCGAACCGCGCGGATCCGTGGACTCGGATGAGCTACGAAGGCGATAACCGGCCTGTTGCGCCGCTGAACGATCCGATCCAGATGGTCGGCAAACTTTACGGCCAGCAGAAAGATAAGGAAACGTTGACGAGCATCCTCGACGATGTTGGCGAAGACCTGAAGCGGGTTTCCAGCAAGCTCGGCACCGAAGATCGCGCGTTGCTCGAACAGCATCTCGAACTCGTTCGCGGACTCGAAGCGGAACTCGGGAACACGGACGCCAACGCCGAATTGACCCACCCGGCACCGGATCTCGACCCGGACATCGAGCTGGTGAACGACAACACGCCGCGAGTCAGCCGGATGCAGATCGACCTGCTCGTCAACTCGTTGGCAAACGACATGACCCGCGTCGCGACGCTCCAGTACATGCGTTCGGTCGGCAATGCGCGGATGAACTGGCTCGGCATCGAGGAAGGTCATCACTCGCTTTCGCACGAGCCCGACAAGAACGAAGAGGCCTACGAAAAGTTGATCAAAATCAACGAGTGGTTCGCGGGCGAATTGGCTTATCTCGCGAAAAAACTCGCCGACACGCCCGAGCCCGGCGCGGACGGATCGATGCTGGATCACACGACGATTGTCTGGCTCAATGAGCTCGGCAAAGGCAACTCACACAGCTTGGACAACATCCCGTTCGTCCTGCTCGGCGGAGCGAAGCAGACGGGATTCAAGCTGGGGCGTCAGATGGATTTTGAAGGTGCGCCGCACAACCGGCTGTGGATGTCGATCGCGCATGCTTTCGGCCACGACTTGAAGACGTTCGGCATGCCGCAGCACTGCGAGGGCGGTGCGTTGGGGCTCGGCTGAGCGAACGACGTTTGCGATCAGGCCAGAATGCCTTCGACCACGTTCCCGGCGACGTCCGTCAGCCGCTCTTTCCTTCCACCGTGTTGGAAAGTCAGCTCCTCGTGATCGATCCCTAACAAATGCAGAATCGTGGCGTGGAGATCGTTGACATGGACTTTGTTTTCCGCCGCCCGGAGGCCAACTGGATCGGTCGCGCCGTAGGCGAATCCTTTCTTCACGCCAGCACCGGCGAGCACGGTCGAGTAGCCCCAGGGATTGTGATCGCGCCCGACTCCCTTCTCATTCATCGGCATCCGCCCAAACTCACCGCCCCAGATCACCAAGGTGTCTTCGAGCAAGCCGCGTTGCTTCAAATCGTAAAGCAAACCGGCAACCGGCCGGTCGGTTTTGGCACAGTACTCGGTGTGATTTTGTAAGACGTTGTTGTGAGCGTCCCAGCCTTCGGTGTTGCCCGAGTAGAGCTGAACGAATCGCACGCCGCGCTCAATCATCCGCCGCGCCAGCAGACAGCGCGTCCCGAATTCGCTCGTTACCGGATCCTGCAAGCCGTAGAGCAATTTCGTCGCGTCCGATTCGCCTGACAGGTCCACAATTCCAGGCGCGGTGGTTTGCATCCGGAACGCCAATTCATAAGCGTTCATTCGCGCCTGAAGCCCGTCATCGAAGTCGCGCTCGGCGAGGTGCTTCGCATTCAGCTGCTGCACGAGATCCAGAGTCGCTCGCGTCCGATCTGTCGATCCATCAGGCGGTCGCAGATTGAGAATCGGGCTCGGTCCCGGACGCATCGTCACGCCCTGAAACGTCGCTGGCAAAAATCCGCTGCCCCACGCCGGCGGTCCGCCCTTCACGCCGCTTCCCGGGTCTGGCATGACCACAAACGCAGGCATGTTTTCGTTCTCAGATCCCAAGCCGTAAGCGACCCACGCGCCCATGCTCGGCTTGCCCATCTGGATCGATCCCGTGTTCATCTGGTAGACCGATTGCGGATGATTCACGCTGTCTCCGTGGCAGCTGCGAATCACGCAAAGCTCGTCGGCCATCTTAGACATCTCTGGTAGGAAATCGCTGATCTCCAGACCCGATTGGCCACGCGGCTTGAACGGCTTAACTGAAGGGAGCAGGGCGTTTCCAGCGACTTTGCGCCGAGTTTCGACCGGTCCGAAACTTTCCGGCAGCGGCTGACCGGCGTACTTCGCCAGATCCGGCTTAGGATCCCAGAGGTCCACGTGACTCGGCCCGCCGTGCATGAAAAGCCAGATGACGCGCTTCACCTTCGCTGGAAAATGCGGGCGCTTCGCCGCGAGCGGGTTCGTGTCCGCGCCTAGCAGCTGCTGACCGCTCATCAAATTCGCCAGAGCCAATCCAGCCGCACCGCTGCCCGCTTTCCAGAGGAAGCTTCGACGGTTGTTTTGAAGGGGAGGGGACATCGCGAATGAACACGCTCGCGCTGCCGAACGACTTTCGTCAAGAGCCGCGAGTTCAAAGAATCTCGGCCAAAGCAGCTGGCTCAAGCCCGGCGCGGGAGATCACTCGACTGACCGCGGCTTCGTCTGCGTGGGCAAATTTCGTCGCGTCAGTGAAGATGAAAATCCCGCCGCACAGCTCCGAGGATGCCGGCATTCCTGAACCGAAATCCTCATCGAAATCGCCGCGGCCAAGTTTCGAGCGAGGAACGAGAATCAGACGCCGGTTCGAAGCCAGCAGGTTGAAGGAAACTCCGGCTCCGCTGAGGTTTTCGATCGTCCGCCAAAGCGATTCGGCTTCGTTCAATTGAAAAACCAGCGCCGCGCACGGCCAGGATTCAAGAATCGTCAATCCCGCTTTTAACTGGGTTGTTCCGATGTGATCGACGGGAATCCAGTCCGGCCCGATTTGTTGAAAATGAAAATGCGGAACGGTCGCTCCAGCCGTTAGGCCGTTGAAAAAAATCGGCCGCGAATGTTGGTCGGCGAGTCCGACCAAGTCTTCGATAAACTCCAGAGTCAGCGTCTGAGGCTCGTGTGGAAACTCAAGCCCAGCCGCCGTCTCCACGCACGGAACGACGATGTTGTGAACCTCAAACGCTGGAAACTGGTTTCGCACGAACGCCCATTTGAAACGCCCGCCATTCAGCAATTGCCGGGGTCCTTCGCGATAAATCGACTTCGCGTGGGACGCGTCCACGCAGCGGAAAGCGCAGTTCTCAGGAGGGTCGTCATTGGAAGGAATCTCCATCACGCCCGGCCGATCGCCTCGCCCCGGAACCTCGCGCTTTGCGAATCGCCCTATTCTCACCATTGTTTCATCCATAATCTGGTCCATGCCATCTTCTAATCCGACCACGCCGACTTCGTGACCATCGCCGAATTTTTAAACCAACTCCAGGACTCCGGCGAGGTCCTCTTCAAATCGCCCGAGCCACCCGAACTCGACAGCCCGTCGGAGGCCGAAGCGATTCAGCAGCTGCTGGCTCTCGATCAGCGTCGCCGACTTGAAGCGGCCCACGAAGCGCCTCGGCTTCGAATTGAATCGGCGCTCTGGGCAGCTCGGCTGATGTTTCGAGTTTGCCAGTTTCTGGTCTATCGGAGCCTCCCCGCCAGCCTGATCGAAACCGACCTTCGCGAGCCCTGCCCCGGCAATCGCGACGCCGAGCAAGCCTGGTCAGTCGATCTGGTTTTGAGTCGCTTGCCGGAGTTCACCCAGCGTGCTGTCCAGATCGCGGAAGCCGATCCGCTCGTCCAGCAGATGCTGCTCCTGGCCTGGGAGTGGCCGCTTTCGTCGGTCGGAATTCCGCTCGACGTTTCCGAGGACGGACCCGTCCCTGACCTTACCACAATTCTCAGTCAACCGACTTTGCAGGCGCTCTACGTCGATCGAATTTTCGAAACCGGCGACACCTCGCGCCTTCACGATCCAGAAATCCGCGCCGCCGTCGCCAACACGCTCGGCGGCCATCCCGAACTCGCGCCAACATCGGAGTTCGCCGACTTGCTTCGGGCCGAAGCCTGAGCCACAGAATGACCCTCGCATGACTCCCGAAAATCAGGCAATTGTAGACCGGCTTCAAGCCGGCGTGCTCACTCCGCTGAAGCAGGCTTTCATTGGCAAAGACGACATCGTCGATCTCATGAGCCTCTGCCTCATCGCTGGCGAGAACCTCTTCATTCTTGGCCCGCCAGGAACTGCGAAAAGCGCTTTGGTGCACGAGTTAGGAAAGCGAATCGACGGCCGTGCGTTCGAATATCTGCTGACTCGATTCACTGAGCCAAACGAACTTTTCGGCCCGTTCGACATCCGCAAACTTCGCGAAGGCGTGCTTGAGACGAACACCGAAGGCATGCTCCCTGAGGCTTCCCTCGTCTTCCTGGATGAGCTGCTCAACGCGAACTCCGCAATTCTAAACAGCCTCCTCACGGTGCTGAACGAAAAGAAATTGCGTCGAGGTCGAGAGACCATGTACCTACCCATTTTGATGGCAATCGGCGCGAGCAACCACCTGCCGGAAGACGATGCGTTGCGAGCGCTCTTCGATCGTTTTCTGCTGCGGGTGCGCAGCGACAATGTCGGCGATGATCACCTCGCGGCGGTTCTCCAGGCGGGCTGGAGTCTGGAAAAACAGAACGGAGCTGAAGCTTCGATCACGATCGAGGAACTCGAATCGTTGCGAAATCTGATCGCAGAAATCGACCTGACGCCGGTGCTCGGCCATTACGTCGAGCTGGTCACGCGGCTTCGAAAAATGGGCATCCCGATTTCTGATCGACGCGCCGTGAAAATTCAGCGGCTCATCGCGGCGAGCGCGATTTTGTGTCAGCGTCAGGAAGCGGATCTGAGCGATCTCTGGGTGCTTGAGCACATCTGGGATATCGAGGAGCAGCGCGAATTGCTGCGTTCAGCCGTGCGCGAAATTCTGAACTCCGTCGAGCCTGACACTACCAGAAAAATTCATCCGCGTTCGCAGTCCCCCGACACGCCTGATCCAGATGCGCTGCTAACCGAGATCGAAAATCTCAACGTCGAAGCCGAAGAATTCCGCGCCGAGGGCGAGCCGATCCCCAATCTGATCAGCGATCGGCTTAGCGCGATCGAGGCTCGAATTCAGTGGTTAGCAGGCGAGGAACAACGCCGATTCTTGAGTGAAAAAATCGCCGAAACGTGGACGAAACTCCAACAACCTGGATAGCCCGGATTGAATCCGGAAACGCCGATTCGATCCACGTTCTGCGCTACTTGCCGGACGTGTCGATTGCTGAGCACGCGGGCGAAATCTGGATTCGCGGTCAGGGCCCGCCGCCGCCTGAATTGAGCGGCGTTCGCTTCCGCTCGCTCCAGCAGCTGCTGAACGAAACCCAGCTCGCTCCGCTCGAATCCAGGATTCCGGATTCCCGACTCCCTGACCTCTCCTGGAGTCCGATCAGCTCCCTGACAAAACCAGAATTCCCGCCTGGCGGCCTCCCAACCAAGTCGAGCTCGTCCTGTCCGATTCGACTCGTTCGCTCAACGGAATTCATCGAGTCCACACTCCTTCAAACTGATCTCGATTCCTTCACAGTTTGGGTTTCCGCGGCACCGGAAATTCGTCTGAAACCGCTTCGCTTCGCCTGTTCGGACCAAGGCCAGGTTCTCGTCCATGGCTCGCCGATCCCCTCGATTTCAGGCGAACGATTTGCGGTCTACGCCGATGCGATTGCGTGCCCGGCTGGTTTTTCTTGGGACCCGCCCGTTCAGCCAGCCGTCCTGGGCAAACTTTTCAATTTGAATTCTGGCGACCTCGCGATCTTCCGGCCGACGGGCGAGGCCGACGTGATCCCTGAGGCGAACTTCATCCCGGTTACGCGCTCAGCAGTCCGCTTGACGGCTCAAGGTCGCGGCGCGCTTGATCGCCCTGACAGTAGCGCCTAGCATTCGCGCGTGGCGAAAAAGAAGAAATCTGGAATGACTCCGATGATGGAGCAGTACCACGCGATCCGGCGCAGCCTGCCGGAAGACGTGCTGCTGATGTATCGGTTAGGCGATTTTTACGAGATGTTTTTCGAAGACGCGAAGGAGGCCGCGCCGATTCTAAACGTCGCGCTGACGAAGCGACACGAAGTCCCGATGTGCGGCGTGCCCCACCACGCGGCCGAGGGCTACATCGGAAAGCTGATTAAAGCGAACAAGCGCGTCGCGCTCGCCGAACAGACCACCACGCCGGTGCCGGGCAAGCTTGTTGAGCGCGAAGTAACGCAGGTCATCAGCGCTGGAACGATCAGCGATTTGAACTTGTTGGAATCGGATCGGCCGAATTATATCGCAGCGATTTTTAAGCACGGCCGCGAATTTGGACTCGCTTACGCGGACCTCACAACGGGCGAATTCCGGGTGTCCGAGTTCGCCGAACTGGCCACGCTTGGAGACGAGTTAGGGCGAGTTTGTCCATCCGAATTGCTCGTGAGCGACGAGCAGGAAGAGACCTTTCGCGAATTCCCTGGAGTCCAGATTTACGACGGCTACACGTTTTTGCCGGAGCAGGCGGAGTTCACCCTTCGCGACCATTTCAAGGTCCAAAGCCTCGACGGATTCGGCTGCGCGGATCTCTCAGCTGCGGTTGGTGCCGCCGGTGCTGTGCTTCATTATTTGACCCACCAGATGCGGCGCAACGTCGCGCACATCCGGCGAATTCAGCCTTACCAATCCGACTCGCATGTCCTGATCGATGCCGCGAGCCAGGCGAACCTTGAACTGATCCAATCCCGCGCTGGATCGAAGCACACGCTGCTCGCCGCGCTCGATCGAACCAAGACGCCGATGGGCGCGCGCAAACTCCGCGATTGGCTGCTCCACCCGATCCGAAATCTGAAGATTTTGCAGTCTCGGCAGAACCTGATCGAGGCGTTCGTCACCCAGGCTTTCGTGCTTTGTCAGGTTCAAGACGAGCTGAAATTGATTCGCGATGTGGAGCGCGTAGTCGGTCGTTTGAGCCAGGGAATCGGAAACCCGCGAGACATGCAGGCGCTCGTTGTCAGCCTGGATCGTTTGCCCGGTTTGCGGGGGCATCTCGAGGCGCTTGGCGATCAGCAGCTGCTGGCGAACCTCACGCCGCGTCTCCGCGATTTTTCCGCCCTGACCAGTGCGCTGAATCAGGCGTTGAGCGATGAGCCGCCCGCATCGACGAAAGACGGCGGCATCTTCAAAGAAGGCTTTAGCGCGGCTCTCGACGAGCTGCGGGCTGCCAGCCGCGAAGGGAAAAACTGGATCGCCGATCTTCAGGTTCAGGAAGCGGAAAAGACCGGGATCAAATCGCTCAAGGTGAAATACAATGCGGTTTTCGGTTACTTCATCGAGGTAACCAAATCGAATCTCAGCCAGGTCCCGGATTCCTACATTCGGAAGCAGACGACCACGAATGCTGAGCGCTACATCACGCCTGGGTTGAAGGAAGTTGAAGACAAAATCCTCGGCGCGGACGAGCGCAGCAAGCAGTTGGAGTATGACGAATTTCTCAACCTCCGCGAAAGTGTTCTTGAGCATCTCGATGATCTCCAGGACACCGCTGGGGCCTTGGCGGAGATCGATGTGATTTCCGGGCTTGCCGAGACCGCTCGGCTTTACGCCTATTGTAAGCCGCTGCTGAATCAGTCGAAAAATCTCGTCATCAAGAACGGCCGTCACCCGGTTCTCGACCAGAACACGCTCGAAGAAAAATTCGTGCCGAACGACACGATGCTGGAGCCGGAGCAGAACCGCCTGCTTCTGATCACCGGCCCTAACATGGCCGGAAAATCGACCTACATCCGGCAAGTCGCGCTGATCACTTTGATGGCTCAAATCGGAAGCTGGGTTCCGGCGGACAGCGCGGAAATCGGCCTGGTAGATCGGATTTTTACGCGCGTCGGCGCTAACGACGATCTTTCGCGCGGGCAGTCGACCTTCATGGTCGAAATGAACGAAACTTCGCTGATCGTCAACAACGCCACCGATCGCTCGCTCGTGATTCTCGATGAAATCGGTCGCGGCACTTCGACCTTTGACGGGCTCTCGATCGCTTGGAGCGTCGCCGAATTTCTGCATGACAAAATCGGTGCGCGCGCGCTTTTTGCTACCCACTATCATGAGCTGACATCGCTCGCCAACAGCCGTTCCGCGGTCCAGAATTACAACGTCGCCGTCCGCGAGTGGAACGACGAAATCATCTTCCTCCGCAAGATCATCGCCGGGTCTGCTGATCGAAGTTATGGGATTCAGGTCGCGCGTCTCGCCGGCCTGCCAGACGAGATCATCAGCCGCGCAAAAGAGATCCTCGCGAGTCTCGAAAACGGCGCGACCCATCCAGCAGCTGCTCCGGAGTCGTCCAAGCCGAAGCGAAAGGCGACTCGGAAAAAATCGGCAAGAGTGGGCGAAGAACCGCCGGAGCCACAACTAAGCTTATTCAGTTAAAACAGTATGATTCGACGATTCACTATTCTTTCTCTTTTCCTTGCCGCGATAGGACTCGCGAGCGCCGATCCGCCTCGGCCAAATATCCTCTATTTTTACGTCGACGACATGGGTTGGGGCTCCGTTGGGCCGAATGGTCAGTTCGCGCGCCGAGATCAGAATCTGCCTCATCTCCGAACCCCGACGCTCGATCGGCTTGCTGCGGAAGGCGTAAATTTCACGCGCTCTTACGGCTGCACCGTCTGTTCTCCGGCCCGTTCATCGCAGCAATCCGGATTTCACCAAGGCCACACGTTTGCCGATCGAAACAATCCTGACAATGCCAGAAAAGCGATGCGCGCCGACGAGGTTCTCATGGGCGATGCGCTGTCAAAAGCCGGTTACGTCACTGGGTACTGGGGAAAATGGGGCTACGGCGGATCGAAGAGTCAGCCGGATCCGCAAATCGAGAACGTCCAAACTTTGCCGACTCAACACGGCTATCAGCACGTCCTTGCCGAGCTTCATCACGTTCGTGCGCACACGTTTTTCCAGCCGACTCTCTGGAAAGCGCCAGCAGCAGCTGGTTCTGTCGGTGGGCTTGAACTCGCTCCAAATTCGATGAAGCGATTCGCTGGAAATCCGGCCTACCCACAAACGCCAGCCCTCCAGAATCATGCGGCTTACCCAAAAATCGCCTACTGCGATGACAGCAACTGTTTTGCGGCGTTGGATTTCGTAAGGGAGCAGGCGCAGAATTATAACGAGAAAAATCAGCCATTTTTCGGGCTCCTCGCGGTTCAGGTTCCGCACAGCCCGTTCGATGAAATCGCGGCGTTGCCGGAATGGAATGCGGGTTTGCGGGACGATCCGCATTTTTCGAAGCTGCCAACTCAAGCTAAGCAATGGGCGGCGATGGTCTCGCGAATCGATGGGCATTTTGGCAACATTCTCGAGGCGCTCGAAGACCCGAATGGTGATGGAGATCGATCAGATTCCGTTGCTGACAACACCCTGGTCATTTTTCAATCCGACAACGGCGGCCCTCAACATGCCGCCCGGGAAGCGTTGGGCGCGAACGCTGGTTTGCGGGGCTCGAAGGGTCAGATTTTCGAAGGCGGAATCCGCATTCCAACGATCATGCGTTGGCCCGAGTCCGCCCTCAAACCAGGCGCGAGCAGCGATCGCGTGATCGACGTCACCGATCTTTTGCCGACGTTCTGCGAGCTTGCCGGAACCGATTCGCCAGTCGGGATCGACGGCGTTTCGTTGGCTCCGACTTTGGTCGGTACGGGCACGCAGCGGACGCGTGAGTTTTTGATTCACGAGGCTGGCAATGGGCAGTCCATCATTCGCGGCAGCCACAAATTGATCCGCCCGAAGAAGGGCCCTCTCGAACTTTACGACCTCGATGCAGATGAGGCCGAGTCGAAGGACATCGCAGCTGCAAAACCTAGCCTCGTCAAAGAACTTGAGACGCTGCTTCTGGGCGAGCGAGTTGCCGAACCGCAGGGCTTCGCAAACACGTATCATCGCTGGACCGGAAGCGACGGAGCCGAAGCCGCAGACGCCGAAAACTGGTCCGACTACGAATATTCGAACGAGGGAATCACTTACCTGTCCGACGACGGGGCTCCACGCGCTTCGTGGACAGCATTGATGGAAAACGCGACCTCGAAACCAGCACACGCACGGGCCGGATCCGACCTCGAATTCCTTGGGCTTGAGATTCGAGGCAACTCGGAAGGCTCTCAAACTTTGATCCTTGAGCCCGGCGTCAGTCTGACCGGTCGGAATGAGATTCGAATCTCCAACGGATCCGTGAAAGTCGATGGAGGAACCGTGAGCTCGCTCCGTTGGATCGACTTAAAAACCGGCGGAGTTCTCATGGGAAGCGGAACGATCGACGCGCAGGTTTTCAATTCTGGAATGGTCTACGGGACGGGCCTCTCGATCAAATCCGGCTATCAGGGAACTGAGTATTCGAGCGTTCACGTTCGGTTAATCAAACCTGGCGAAGTTCCGATCACCGTCGAGAAGGAAGCTGAGATTGCGGGCGAGCTTTCGGTAGGCTTCCACCCGGATTTCAAGGCTCCAGAGGGCGAATTTGTGATTTTCCACGCCAAAAAGATCCTCGGTCGATTCAAGAACGCCGACGACATCGTCAACGTCCCGGGTGCGGGGCGATTCCAGATCGTTTACGACGAAACTGAGATCAGCCTCAAGTCTCTGTAAACTTTAGTTTGGCGCTTGCATTTTAGAAAGAATAAGCGAACACTTCCTCTCGTTTTTCGGCGGCGCTTTTAGGTGCCGCAAAACCACTACCCCGTGGTGTAATTGGTAACACAACTGATTTTGGTTCAGTCATTCAAGGTTCAAGTCCTTGCGGGGTAGCCACTTTTCTGGTTTTAGCCGATTTTGCAGCAAACCAATTCGCTCAGCGGCGATTTCGAGTTCTGGTTCCTCACGCAATCAGCCCATGAATACGCTGCCGAACACATCCGTCGGCCGCACATTTCGTCTGTTCACCTTCAAACTTCGTTCGGATTCCGGAACGGGACAGTCACCTTCCAAATACTGTCATCCCGAGCCTGCCGAGGGACCTCAAGTTGACCGGTGGCTCCCGGCATCACGCAGGCTATCCGAGTTTCCAGACGACTGGAACGCTTCAGCCGGTTTCCGCCAAAGGAGATTCGCGAGGTCCCTCGGCAGGCTCGGGATGACAAATTTGTTTGTGAAAGAGCGGGGCTTCAGGAGCCCGCAAGGCGGATTGACGGCTTTTCCTGTTCGATTTACTCCGTCAGGCGGATCGACGCGGAGTTTCCGTGGGCGTCGAGGCCTTCCATTCTCGCGAAGGTCTCGATGATTGGCGTGGACTTGGCCAAGGCCTCTTTAGAGAGCCGGACAATGCTCGTTCGACGCTGGAACTGGTCGACGGTCAGGCCGGCGAAGGCTTTGCAGGCACCGCCAGTCGGGAGTTCGTGGCTGGGGCCGGCGAGGAAATCGCCAACGGCGACAGGGGAGTAGGGACCGGCGAAGATCGCGCCTGCGGTCCGGATCAAGGGCAGCAGCTGCTCGTCGTTTTCGGCGACAAGCGAGAGGTGCTCGGGGGCGAAGGCGTTGGTCAGCTCGATGCCTTGTGTGCGGATGTCGTCGACTTTGACGAGGGTGCAGTTTTCTTCGAGGACCTTGCGAAGCGGGCCCTGACGAGATAAAAGTTCGGCCTGACGATCGATCTCGGCTTGAACGCCGTCGAGGAGGTCTTGCGAGTCGGAAACGAAAACGGCGACGGAGTCTCCGCCGTGCTCGGCCTGGGCGAGGAGGTCGGCGGCGATCCAGGCGGGCGTGCCGGTTTTGTCGGCGAGGACGAGGACTTCGCTGGGGCCAGGGAGGAGGTCGATGGCGACGGCGCCGAAGGTCTGGCGCTTGGCTTCCATGACGTAGGCGTTGCCGGGGCCGTAGATTTTGTCGACCGGCTTGATCGTTTCCGTGCCGAGGGCGAGCGCGGCGATGGCCTGGGCACCTCCTACCTTGTAGACCTCGGTCGCTCCGGCGGTGCGGAGGGCGTAAAGCATGTCGGGGTTGATGCTTCCGTCAGGCGCGGGCGGGGTGCAGACGACGATCTCGGGACAGCCAGCAGCTGCTGCGATGGTGACGGTCATGTTGACGGTCGAGATGAGCGGGGCGGTGCCGCCTGGAACGTAGATTCCGACGCGCTGAAAGGGCTGGAACATTTCGCCGACTTCGGCGCCCTGGGCGTTGAGATCCTGCCAATCGCGGCGCTTGGATTTTTCGGCGAAAGCTTGGACGTTTTCGCGGCTGAGGCGGGTTGCTTCGCGGACTTCGTGGTCGACTCCGGCGTCTGCAGCGTCGAATTCGGCCTTGGTTACGGCCATTTTGTCGGCGCTGGCGAATTTCACGCGGTCGAATTTTTCGCTGAGCTCGATGAGGGCTTCGTCCCCGCGTTCGCGCACGGCCTGAACGACGGTGGCGACGGTTTCGGCCACTTCGTCAAGCGGGACGTAGCGGCGGTCAAAGCTCTGGCGGGCTTCTTCGAAGGAGAGCACTTTCATGGGCCGGGAAGGGTGTGCGGTTTGGACGGAAGTTCAACTACCGGATTGGCTTTCGCGTGCCAATTTTTTTCGGGCAGCAGAGGCGGAGACGACCATCGCGATGCCGAAGAACATGAGAATCATTCCAGCCGCGCTCCAAGTGAGGACGAAGTGGATGCTGTTTTTGCCTTCATGATCGAGTTTGGAGTCCATGAGCGAGGTGACTCCGATCATTGCGATGACGAGTCCCCAGATCGGGCCGGTACAAAATGCGATTCCAACCCAATATCGGATGGTGGTCCAACGTTGTGATCGGGGCGGCAGAGTTTCTGGTTTCTGGTCTTCCATTTGAGGCAAACGGCAGAAAACTCTTGTCTTTGCGCCTCGGATCAGCAAGAGATTGCGCCCGCGATTCGCCCGGAACGGGATATTTTTGAAACCAAGGAGATCAAAAGGTGAGATTCAGTTGTCCGAAATGTAGTGTGCAGATGCAGGCCGAGCCAAATTCGGCCGGTAAAACGGTGAAGTGCCCAGGCTGTGCCGCGAAGATCAAGATCCCAGATGATCCGACCGCAGTGAAGCCGGAAGCGGCTCCTCCGGAACCGACTGCGGTTGCTAAGCCCTCGTCGAATCTGAATATTCCGCAGCCGACGGCGGGTGCACTTTCCTCTCCGCCCGCTCCAACAGCGGTGGCGAAGTCGAAGCCAGCAGCTGCTGAGGAGACGCCAGTTGAGGAGCATCAGGATCCGGGGGCTGGCGAGGGTGATCAGCATCATCACGGCCCACGCCCGATCGAATATTTTTACGGCGGCGCGGTTGGCAACCTCGCGGTGGTCAATTTCTGGATCTCGCTCGGCATCGGTCTCGGCCTGGCGGTCGGGTGGTTCGCGCTCATGCATTTGTTCCACGCGAACATCACGGCTGCGGATGGGTCGAAGGGCAACTTCCTGACGAAGCTTTTCCTCGAGCGTTCCTGGGTTCAGTACGCGACGACGATTCTTTCGACGTGGACGATTGGGATTCTGATCCTGAAAGCGCTCCACATTAAGCGTCAAAAGCGGTCGCTTCTGATCGACATCGTGCCTCAGGAAATCAGCTCCGAGGTCAATATTCACAACGTGGCCGATTTCTACGATCACGTGACGCACATGCCGCGCCGGACGCACAGCTCGTTCATGTTTCACCGCATTCGGAAGGGCTTGGAATATTTCTACGTTCGCGAAAGCAACGCCGAGGTTGCCTCGATGATGTCGAGCCAGTCTGACATCGATGCGAATGCGATTTCCGGTAGTTACGCGCTGAGCAAAGTGTTTTTGTGGGCGATTCCGATCATGGGTTTCATCGGCACCGTTCTCGGGATTGGCGAGGCGATCGGGCAGTTCGCGAAGACGCTTGCCGCGCCGGCTCCAATCGTTGAGGTGGTCGACGGAGGAGGTGCCGAGGCACCAGCAGCTGCTGACGCTACCGATGGGGAAGGCGATGTGGCTGCTACGGATGGCACCGGTGGTGACGCAGAGGCCGAAGCGCCAGTGAGCCAGCAGGACGCGATGATGGCCGGTTTGCAGGACGTGCTTTCGGGGCTCGGAACGGCGTTCGACACGACGTTCCTCGCACTGGCGTTCAGCATTCTGCTGATGATTCCGGCGAGCGCGCTTCAGGCTTCAGAAGAGGACGTGCTGAACCAGGTCGACGAGTACTGCAACGACAACCTGATCAAACGGCTGAACGACGGCAGTGCCGGTGGTGGCGTGACCGATCCGTCCGCGCTCAAGGGCCTCGGCGAGGCGATCGCCGCCAGCAACCGGGACGTCGTCTCCAAGTTCGGCGAAATTCACGGCAACATGAGTACGGTCTACGATCAGCAGACTGAGCACTACGGAAAAGTCGCTTCTGCGGTCGAGAAACAGCTCGGCTCGATCGATACTCGCGCGAAGGAATACGAAACCAGGCTCGACGAGGACTTTTTCGGCAACCTGGAGAAAATCCGGAAGGATTCGGTCGATACGATTTCAGCTGGAATCGCGCCGTTGACCGAGGGAATCGTTGAATTGAACAAGCTTCTGAAGGAACTCGATGGCAAGCAGGTGAAGATCGAGAAGAAGAAACGGTGGTTTTTCGGCTGAAAAACTGATTAAATAGAGACGATGGGAAAACGAGTCGACACCGGAGTTAAAGTCTCCCTCTTTCCGTTCTTGAGCATCCTTGCGGCGCTCATCGGGACGCTCGTGGTCATCATCGCGGCGATGGCGATTGCTCAGCTGGGCAAAGTCGAGGCGCAGGAGCCCGAGGACGTCAGCCGTGCGGATCTGGCGAAGGAGATTGAGAAGGAGATCGTGGATCTGGCGAAAGCTCAGGAAACTCTCCAGGATATTCTCAACCGAATCACCGAATCGAACACTCTGACGCTCAAGCTTCGAAACGAGCAGTCGGCTCTCGAATTGGATAAAGAGAAGGACGATAAGAAGAAGGACGACAAGGATGCGCTCCGTAACGAGCTGCTGGCTGCGATCGCCGTGCTTCAGAAAGAGAACAAAACGCTGGCCACGGATTACGAGCAGCTGCTGGCGGAAATCCTGGCCCTGCAAGCGCTGCTGAAGGACCGGCAAGCCGCACCCGAAAAGCCGCCTGTCCGGATTCAACCCGGCGGATCGGCTCGCAACAAAAAGGCTTCGTTCGTCGAAATCGCGAGCAAAACCGTGATCCTTCATAGGAAGAACGGGGAGGCGATTCGAGTTCCAGCAGCGACTCTCAAAACGGATGAGAATTTCCGCAAACTACTCGAGCACGTCGATGCTCAGCCGTACCGGACGCTGACGTTTCTGATCCGCGGGACGCCAGATTCGATGACGACTTTCAGGGAGGCTGACAAACTTGTTTCAGCCTTCGCGGCGAACGAAGGAAAGCGGAAAAATTTGCGCGCCGGACGCCTGCCGGTTCCCGGCGAAGGCAACATCGACCTGAGCGTGTTTGCCGAATTCATGGAGTAGACCAATGGGAAGACGAGCCAAACCTGCCGATGAAGCGAACATGGATTCGCTTCTTGATGCCCTGACCAACGTTGTTGGGATTCTTTTGCTTGTGCTCGTGCTGACGAGTTTGCAAATGTCGAAGGTCGTCGACCGGATCATGTCTGAATTGAAGCCGGTCAGCGCAGAGGAGCTGGCGAAAATCGAGACGCGGCGCGACACGAGGGTCAAAAGCATCACGAGTCTGCAGACGCAGATCGCCGAGCGGGATCCCGACGAGATGGAGAAGGAGAATCAGGAGCTGTCGGTTGAAATCGAGGGGCTGAAAAAGAAAGACGACCTGACGGATCTGAACGCGGAGCTCGCGGCGCTTCAAAAGAAGCGGGAGGAAGAGGAAGCGAAAAAAGTCGAGGAAGCAAAGAAGGTTGACGAGAAGGATGTCGAGTTAGCCGCGTTGAAATCGCTGCTCGACGAAACGCCAATCGTCGATGGTCCAAAGCCCGAATTGGTGACTTTGCCCGACCCTCGTCCGGCTCCGGATCGCGCCGAACCGCGCTACGTGATCTGCACTGGCGGAAAACTTTATTACGTCGGCGATTGTTACCAGCATCTCTTCGCCATTCGGGATTACATCGATTCGAAATTCGTTTCCCTGGTTTACCAGGGGCCGACTCCTGGAAATTATTATCACACGATCCCGAGCGTGAAGAAGAATGCCGCCGGAAACTGGGATGCGCTGCGTGATCGCGAGAATCGCGCCTTCGTGAAATTCCGCTACGACAAGGATCGGATCGTCAAATTGTTCGAGGCGGAGGCTTCCACGATTGGCGGCCCTCATCTGGGTTATAAAATCACTCCGAGCGGCGACCGGCTTAATCTTCGGATCATTCCAAGGCCAGCTGGCGGTTGGGCGGTTCAGGAGTTCAATCGATTGAATTCCGAGTTCGATCTCGCGCTGAAGCGGGTTCAAGGAAATCGAAATTATCTGTATTTCCTCGTCTCCCCGGACAGTTTCCAGGTTTACACGGCCGCGAGGCAACGGGTCGAAAATTACCGGATCCCGGCAGGCTGGAAGCTCTGGGCGGAAGCGGAATTCAATCCGACTCCGAGTGTGAAACGAGACGAAACGGTCATCGATTTCGGTAATTTCATTCCCGTGACGCAGCTCCGGAGCCACGCTGAAAAGCTCAAGGGTGATCTGACGACAGCGTCCGAATCGGCACAGGCGGAAGTCGACAAAATCACCGACGCCCCGCTGAAAGCCCATGCGCAGTCTGTTTACGCAAATCCGCTCAGGAATTCTGCGGCTAACGTCGCTCAGTTGGCGGAGGTGACCGAAAAATTCCGCAACGAAGAAGAAGTGCAGATCTCGCCCCAAGCACCTCAGATTCCTCACATTTACACCTTCACCGCTGTGGCCCCGATGCCAAAGGAAGTGCCGCCTCCGCCGGACCCTAAGAAGAAAACGACGCCAAAGAAAAAGGCTCCGGCCGCAGGCGGTCCGGATATTCTCGACTAACGAACCGTTAATCGGCTCGTTCCGCTCGGTTCCTTTTCGACGACGATTTGAGTCGAAATCCGTTCCTTCAGGATTTCGACATGCGAGATCACGCCGACCATTTTATTGCTCTGACGCAGGCCTTCGAGTGCCGAGATCGCGATTTCCAGCGTATCCGAATCGAGTGAGCCGAAGCCTTCATCGATGAAGAGCGAATCGATCTGAACGTTGCGCCCGGCGAGGTCGGAGAGGCCCAGAGCAAGCGCCAGACTCGCGAGAAAACTCTCGCCACCCGACAAACTTTCCATCGGCCGAGTCACGCCCGCTTGAAACTGGTCTTCGATCTCAAGATTCAGTTTTTCACCCTCACAACGCCGCAATCGATAGCGCTCGTGGAGGCGGCTGAGATGCCGGTTGGCGTGCCGAATCAGAAGCGTCAACGAGATGTCTTGAGCGTACTCGCGAAAGCGCTTGCCCTTCGCATCGCCGATCAACCCACGCAGCAGCTCCCAAGTCTTGAGTCGAGCGCGATCGGTGTCGAGCGACGCGGTTCGCTCCTTGAACGTCGCGCGGTTTTCGCCGTCGATCCGAAGTTGCTCGCGCAAGGTCGCGACGCGGTTTCCAAGCTCCTCGACTTGCTTTTCGACCTCCGTTTTTTCGGCTTCGAGTTTCTCGCGCGCCTCGCCCTCGGGAGTTTCCGCTTTGCGCAATTCGGTGATCGATTCGCGGTGAGTTTTCAATTGGCCGGCGAGCTGGTTGGCGCGTTCGGCGAAGCGCTTTTCGAGATTTGTAAGCCGCTCGGCTTCGCTGTCTTCGATTCGCGCGGCGCGAAGCGCGTCGGGGTCTACAAAGCTGGATTCCGCCAGTTTTTCCAGAAGTCCGGCCGATTTTTTCTCAGATTCCGCGCCAGCAGCTGCTGCGGACTTTTCGCGTTCGCTCGCTGTTGTTTGAGACTCGGCCGCAAGCCGCTCTGCCTCGGTCAGCTCAGCCAAAGCCGCGTCAAAATCAGCCCATTCCCGATTCGTCTCCGTCGCCGTTTCCAAAAGCGGCTTAGCGCGCTTTTGTAGGTTTGTCAGGCCCGTGTTGGCCGCCTTTTCCTCAGCTTGAGCGCGGTTCAGCTCCTCACCCGCGGCAGCCAACGATTTCTCCTGAGTTGCGAACGCGATCTTCCGGTTTTCGAGTTTCGATCGGAATTCAGCCTCTTCGCCAGTCGCCGGAAGTTCGAGCCCGAACGGCTTTGCCAGTTTCGTAAGCTGCGTTTCGGCGGTCGAAACGGCTTCGGTCGAATTTGCGATCTCGACACCGGCTTCTTCTCGCTGCTTCTTGAGCTGAGCCAGAGATTCGGCCCGAGCTTTCCGCTCGGAATCGGCCCGAACCTGGTTTTCGCGGGCTTCGGCCAGCAGGTCCTTTTTTCCAGAAAGTTCATCCTTTTTCTTCCGAATCCGATCCAATGCCGCCTTTATTTCCAGCCCCGACTTCTCGCATTCATCGAGGTCTTTTGTCAGCGTGTCAGGATCGACGTCGGTCACTCCAAGAGCCGTCACTTCAGCTTCAATCGCGGTCAGAATTCTCTGGTTCTTCTCAAAAAGATCAGCCGCCTTGCTCAGCGAAAACTCTGCCTTACGGACAGCCGCTTTCAGCTCCTTCAACGCCGATTCGAGGTCGTCGTTATCCGCCAACGGATGCTCCAGCGCGCCGCAAAGCGGGCACGGCTCGCCTGGAGTCAGCTGAGCGCGATGCTCGTCAAGACTGGCCATCCGTTGAGCCAATTCCAGGTGTTCGCGACGGCTTTTGAGCAAATCTTCTGCTGCCTCGCGCTTCTCTTTCGCCCACTCGAATCGCTGCCCGGCCACCTCGATTTGTCTGTCTAAAACTGGACGCCGCTGAACTTTTTTCTGCGTTTCCTTGAGCTGCCGAAACTTCTCACGCGCTTCATCCAGCTCAGCCTGCCTCGCTTCCTCGTCTTTTCCAGCCAGTAGCAGCTCGAGTTGCTCGCCAGCCGAATCGACTCGCTTTTGTGCGCTTGTCAGGGTGCTCTGAGTTTTCTTGAGCGCCTCCTGAGCCAGTTTACCGCGTTCTTTTTCGGAGGCGATCTCGCCGAGAATTTTCTCAAGCCGAGACTTCGCCTGGGCTGCCTGAGTTCGCGCGTTTTCCAGCGCTTTCAATTGCTCGGTGATTTTCGGAAACTCAGCCCCGAGCGTTCGGTCCGCGTCGTGGACTTTGAGCCAGTCTTGGGCCTCGCGTCGGCGACCGTCGCAGACCGCGATTTGCGCTCGAATTTTCTCCAGATTCTCACGCCCCTTCGTCAGCAGTTGCTGGCCAAAAGCGCCGACTTCACCGCGCAGCGCCTTTGATTTTTCGGACGCCGCAGTCGCTTTGGTTTTGGCCGCGGCTGCTGATTTTCGCTCGCCCTCGGCACGCGCCAACGTTTGATCGAACTGCGCTAACGCAGGCAGAAACGGCTGAGCTTTTCGATGAGCTTTGAGTCCGGCGAGATCGTCTTCAGCCGCCTCCAACTCTGTGGTCAGGCCCTTCTGTTTCGAGACGATTGCGGTCTCCGCTTCGAGGTGTTCGTGAAGCCGTTTTGCCTTCGTCGATCGTTCGGCCAGCGACTCGCGACGGTTTTTGATCTCGTCGTGTTTTCCGCGATCCTCAGCAGCGCGCTTTTCCATCACTGAGCGCTCTTCAATCGTCAGCAGCGTGATCTCGGACAATAGATTCTGGCGTTGCTCGAGGTCGCGCTGGCGTTCGACGAACGTTTCGTGGATGAGCTTCCCAAGTTCAGAGTAAATCGAAGCGCCCGTCAGTTTCTCAAGAAGCTCGGAACGCTCGCTGGATTTTGCTTTGAGGAAATTCGCGAACTCGCCCTGCGCGAGGAGGACCGAGCGCGTGAAGCGATGATAGTCGAGACCGCAGAGATTCTCGATCTGCTGATTTACGTCGTTAATTTTTTCAGCGAGAATTTCGCCGGCTTCGTTTTCGAGGTAGCGTCGTGCAGGCTGGAGTTTGCCGTCTGGACGATCGCGGGCGCGCCGGAGCTGCCAGACTGCCCGATACCGCCCGCTGGGCACCTCGAATTCAGCCTCCGCCTGGCAGTGGCCGGTGTGCCGGCTCATCATGTCCTCAGGATTCGAGCTATCGCCGTAGCGCGCGGCTCGGCCGTAAAGCGCGAGCGTGATCGCGTCGAGCAGCGTCGATTTTCCGGATCCCGTCTGGCCGGTGATCGCGAAAATCCCGGCACCGGCCAGCGGATCAACATCGAAGGCAACCGCGTGTTCGCCGCGAAGCGAATTCAGGTTCTCAAGTCGGATCTTGAGGATTTTCATGCGGCTTCCAAATCCTCGCGTTGGCGGTCTTCGTGAATCTCAAGCAGCTCATCGAATGCGGTTCGCAGCTCGAGTTTTTCTGGCTCGGTCAGGGTTTCTTCGTCGGCAAGGCGGTAGTCGAAAATGCGTTTCGGATCGCGCAGCAATTCGTCCGCTGCGGTTTCCGATGTGAAATCGCCGATCAGCGCGGGCATCGAATCCGCTGCGCGTTTTCCGACGACTCGGACGACTTCGTAGGGTCGGCCTTCGGCGAGTTCGCGGACGATTTCGTAGAGATTTTCGCCCGGCTGAGGATCTTCGACAATCACCTCGACCCAGGGGCGGAGTTGCGACTTCGGCGGCTTCTTAGCCGTGAGGTAAAGATCGAGTTCTTCGCGTTTCAATCGCCATTGAATCAGACGGCGCGGAAGCGGCAAGCGCAGCGGGTACTGGCCGGCCAATTTGCCCGATTTGAAATCCAGAATTCGGACTTCCTTCTCGTCGCCAGCCTCGCTGAAACTGAGCGGAAGCGGAGAGCCGGAGTATCGAATT
Source organism: Verrucomicrobiales bacterium (assembly GCA_047620505.1). GTDB lineage: Bacteria > Verrucomicrobiota > Verrucomicrobiia > Verrucomicrobiales > DEV007 > JBLHKS01. The sequence continues at coordinate 36,713 of JBLHKS010000004.1, forward strand.
TCCTCGCGATTTCCAACTGCCTGAGGCCGGTGCAAGTGGCCGAGCGCGACGTAGGAAAAAGCGCTTGGGAAAACTTCAGCGCCGACGGTCCCGAGGCCTCCGACATGAATATCGCGCTCGCTGTCCGAGGTTTCGGCTCCCTTGGCCGTTAGGTGGCCCATCGCAATCAGCGCAGCGCCTTTGCGTTTCCATTTCGCGGCGGATTTGGCGGCTTGGGCGTAGCGGTTTTGGATTCCGGCACGCAGCAGCTGCTGGATTGCATCGGCCGACAAACCAGCCCCGCCAGTTCGCAAATCGCGGTCGCGGAGGAACGGCATCGCAGCGACGAGGACTTGTGGGTCGTCCGCGTTTGGAAGCGGAATCAGGATTTCGTCGAGCTTCGAAGGCAGGCTGCCGACGACCGAAACTCGCAGGGCAGCCAGGACTTCTCGCGGAGCATCGAGATGCGCTGGCGAGTCGTGATTTCCAGACGTAACGACCATCGTGCACTTCGTCGTGGCGTGCAGTTCAGAGATGAAACCGAAATACTGGGCAACGGCGCTCTGCGGGGGGTGAGCCGAGTCAAAAATGTCTCCAGCGACGAGGAGCGCGTCGATCTGGTGCTCCTGAATGGAACTCAGCAGAAAGGCGAGAAACTTCTCGTGCTCTTCCGCTCGCGAGAGGTCTCCAAGCGGCTTGCCGAGGTGCCAATCCGCGCTGTGGAGAACGCGGTAGGCGTCCGGAGCGTGGTCCGGGATGTTTGAGAAGAGGTCGATCCGCCGACCCTAAATCGGAGCGCGCCGATGCCAAGGGGGAAATCCTGACAAGGCGCGAAAATCAAGCTTGATCAGTTGTAATTCGGCGGCTTAGGAATCCGGAGTTTCTCGAATTTCTGTCTCGGATGAAACAGGAATCCGGGATTCTTCGAGATCAGTTCGTAGTCCTGAAGCTGGAATTCCGGCAGGACCAGGTTGCTGTTTGGATCGTAGACTTTTTGCCCGGTGAAGCGGCCTGTGAGCTTGTATTCGTAATCGTGATCGTAGCCATGCGAATTTCCGTTCGAATTTTTCTCAGGAAGCCGGTCAGGCTGGTGCTTCTGCGATTCGTTCATGATCGACAACGGGGCGTCGTCCCACATTTGGCCTGGCCGCCTGACAAACCCCCAAAATCTCGTTCCTTCGATCCAGTACCTCCGACCGATGTAGTAGCTGGCTGGCTGTTCGGCACGGATTTGGGCGTTGCGGCCGATCAAGACGGGATCGGTCGGATCAAGTCCGCGCGTGCCACCGCCAGTGGTCGGTCTACTGATGGTTTCGCAGCTCGAAAGCAAACCAGCAGCTGCTGGGAGAAGTGCGAGGACGAGGAGGCGAGAGATCAGTGATTTCATAGATTTATCGAACAGTGTCAGGGGGAAAGTTTCGGATTCAACTGGCCACGGAACTCGCCTTGCGGACCCGGTCGCGCATGTCGGTGTTTTTGTAGAGTTCTTGAATCAGCTGCTCGATCCCGCGGAGGGTCGTCGAGCTGATGTGGTGCTCCATTCCTTCGAGATCCTCGTAAGCGATGCCGGGTTCGATCCCGAGGAGATCGAGGAATTCTTCGAGAATCCGGTGCCGCTTGACGATCCGCTGAGCGACCCGATCACCTTCTTCGGTCAGGGTCATCCCACGATACTTCTCGTAGTTGATCAGGCCCTTCTCATCGAGACGACGAACCATGTTGGAAACACTCGGTTGGGCGATGCCGAGGCCTTCAGCGATGTCCACGACGCGGGCGTAACCTTTCGTGTCGATCAGCCCGGCGATGTGCTCGAGATAATCTTCAACTGCGACAGACTCGGATTTGCCAGACGACATGCTGTGTGCTAAAAATTTAACAATTGAATGAGTTACATGAAAGGTTGTCCTAAACAACCACCGTAATTCCTCCCGTTCAAAAGGAGAAAAGAACAATGAACGCAAACACTATTCCAAACCGATTTTCCCTCGTCCTGGTCGCGGCGAAAATCTCCCTGATCACGGCCATCGCCGTCCCGAGCGTTTTCGCGAGGGAAAAGGACCAGATGTCGGCTTTCACGGCCCTCCAACAGGTTGAAGATCGCTTCGGAGCGTTCGCCGTGAATCAGATCGTCGAACTTCGCGGCCACCGCGGCCAATCCCAGCCGGAGTCGTGGAATTTGATCGCCTACGACCGCGAGAGCCCGTATCTCATGAGGCAGTTCAAGATCGACCGGAAACGGGCGACGGACGAGGGCGCGTATCGGGATTTCTACCCGGATTACATCCCGGACGGCTTCATTCAGCGGTCCAAATTGCAGGTGGATTCGTCCGGCGCATTTCAAGTGCTGGTGACCGAGGCCTCGCACGCTGGGGTCGGGTTCGATAGCGCGTCCTACCACCTTCGGAGCCGGGAATTCAGCGAGGAACCGCTTTGGCGGCTGACAGCGCTCGACGTCGACGGCTACACGGTTGGTCGGGTCGATCTTTCGGCGGCGACGGGCACAGTTTTGCGAACGGTTTGGTATTTTTGGGACGGAAGCCACCGCGACGCGCCGCGAATCGTGGACTCGGCGCTGCTGGGTGGGCCTGGAATTCCGGGGCGCGAGGAGCGGGAGCGAATCGAGGTTGGCCAGATTTCTGGCGACGGCGATCGGCCGCTGGTTTCGGATGGCGATCGGCCGCTGATTTCGAGAATCCCTAATCCGGCTTCACCGGCACCGACTATCGAATCGCGGCCGAATCTGCGTCCGTTCAATCCGCCTCCCGGCCCTCCGGTGGCCGTGGTCGAGCCACTCGGACTCAACACCGCGAATCCGACGAACCCGCCGAGTCCAAGTCCGAATCCGCCGGTTTCGGTTCGTCCGGAATTGCCGGCTGTTCCTCCAGCGCCAGCGCCGGCACCTGCGCCAGTTCCGCCTCGGTTCCCGGCCCCAGCGCCGCCAGCGGCTGCTGAATCGGATCTTCCGTTACCTCCACCGCTTCCGCCTAGTCTTGGGTCGGACCCGGTGCGCGTTCCGGCTACAGCAGTCCCAGATCCAGCTCCAAGAGTAAATCCAGCTCCTCCGGCACCGAATTCCGGTCCGCCCAAGCGAGTTGTGAATCATCCCGAAGGCGACCCGGTTGAGGTCACTCCGTTACCAGCAAATCCGTAGCTGTTTTCCGTCCTGCCAGTAGGAAAGTATTATAGGATTGTCAGGGAGCGCCAATGTAGGTCATTCTGGGGCTCATGATAACGATCGCGAGATTCCAGGTGCCCGAGGACGCCTATCTATTTCGGTCGTTTCTCGCACACAAGGGCATTCCGGCTCACGTTTTCGACGATTGCGTCGTACAGACTGCCTGGTATTTAAGCAACGCCGATCGGAGGAGTGAGAGTGAACGTGGGATACGAACATGTTGAGGACGCATTGCGTGAGTCCTTAGAATATTTCGAGGCGCTGCAATCTGAGCCTATAACGGTTGTGAAATGCTGGCCGCTGGTCCTGATGCTCTCGTTGTGTTTATCAGTGCCTGTTCTTATCTTTGGGCGGCAATTCGTAGGTGGGGATTACGACTACGAGAACGCGACTGACTGATGGAGCGTCTCGCTCGCCGATGAAGCCGAACCGATGCGGCGGATGCGGAGATCCTTGTCTACGTTTCCGCTCGAGTTGCCAGATTTCGTTTGGGAAATGTGTAACGATTTCCGCAGTTGCCGCGTCGTCTTTCGGCAACGAACGGTAATTCGTTTTTGACTCCTGACATGCGCCTCCTTTTCAAAGCTTCCATCGCACTTGCCGCGCTCTGGGGTGCCGTCATCGGCATCATGTGGCTCGCGGGCAGTTACGAAGTCACTCCGGAAAAGATCGAGGCTTACGTTGAAGAAAACCCGATCGCCAAAATGGATGATTCGGATGAGCGCGAGGGCCACATTCGCAAGGTGGCCAAAATGGTGAACCAGCTGGACTACGAGGCTCGCGGAAACATGCGGCGGCCGCCTGAGCCGGGGCGCGATCCGTTCTGGCGACATCTCACGCCTGAGGAGCGGGTTTTGATGATCGAACTGACGATGGGAAATTATTTCGACAACATGATGCGAGCGTTCAACGAGATGGATCCGGACGAACGCGCGCTCGTGGCTCAGCAGACGATCAAGCGGCTGCGCGAGAACGAACGGATGCGGCCGGACGAGGCGGAACAGCTCGAAGGGAAGGACGGCGCGGAAATGTTCGAAAAGGTGATGAGCGAGGGGCTTCGGGCTTACTATCAGGGAGCTTCCGCAGATACGAAGATCGACTTCGCGCCCGTGCTCGAGGAACTTCAGACGGTCTTGCAGGACCCCAGAAGCCGATGGAAACGACAGCAACAAATGAATTACGGGCGAGAGTCGGAAGAACCGGCTTCACGCTCCTCGAACTGATGGCGGTCATCATGATCGTGGCCGTCTTTGCGTCGATTCTTTTCGCGTCGCATCGATATATTTTGAGGCGTGCTCGTGGAGTCGATTGCCAAGGGCATCTCCGCCAGATTCACCTCGCGTTGGACGGCTATTTGTCGGATCACAATCTTCAGATTCCGGTTATGCGGGCGACTCGCGCGGACAAATCGGATGGGGTGGAACCGCCGACGATGGACGTCCTGCTGGCCCCGTACATCGATAATGTGGCGTCCTTCAAGTGCCCTGCTGATAACGAAGATCATCAGAAGTCCGGCTGCAGTTATTATTGGAACAGCTTGCTGAATGGCCAGACTTCCTGGCGGCTGAATTTTCTGACGATCACAGATGAGCCGAAGATTCCGCTTTTTGCGGACAAAGGGCCTTGGCACACGGGATTCGGTGATCACGTAAACGTGCTTTACGCCGACGGGCATGTGGAGAAGGATTTCCAGTTCTGGTAGGCCCGATGATCGATTTCCAATGCGTCAGCAAGCGGTTTTCCCGCAAGCGTCCGCCAGCTTTGAACGAAGTCAGCTTCGAGGTCAAGGAGGGCGAGATTTTCGGTTTGCTAGGGCACAACGGCGCGGGGAAGAGCACGGCGTTGGGTGTTCTGTTAGGGCTGGTCCATCCGGATCAGGGCGAAGCGTTCATCAACGGGATTTCCGTTCAGAAACAGCGCGTCAAGGCGATGAGGAACGTCGGCGCGATCTTCGAATCTCCACGATTTTACGAGTACCTGACCGGTCACCAGAATCTCAAGATTCTCACCGGTTACTCTGGCTTCAAGAACCAGCAGCTGCTGGCGGAAACGGCTGAATGGTGCGGGATCGCCGATGCCCTTGACCGCAAAGTCGCGACCTACAGCCATGGCATGCGGCAGCGGCTCGCGTTGACTCAGGCGCTGCTGCCGCGCCCGAAATTGTTGATGCTCGACGAGCCGACAAACGGGCTGGATCCCGAGGGAATTGCCGAGTTCCGCGAGCAGATTCGGAAGCTGCGTGACGACTTGGGCATCACCGTTCTGCTGAATTCTCACCTGTTGTCTGAAGTCGAGCAGCTTTGCGATCGGGTCGCGATTCTGAAGGGCGGCTACAAAGTTTACGACGGGAAATCCACGGACTTCGCGGGCGAGGCGACTTACCACATCGATGTCGATATTTGGGAAGCGACTCGGCGAATCCTGCGAGGCTTCGAGGCCACGATTCTCAGTCGCGGCGTGTTCCGACTGCCAGAAGATCGCGACGTGGCCGACCTGGTCGAAATGTTAGTGAAATCAAAGATCCGCATCAGCGAACTCCGTCGCGAAAAACGTTCGCTTGAAGAACTTTACCTGGAGGTCAGCAGGCCGTGATTCAGTTTATTCGAATCACTCGAAGCGAGCTCTTCCGGATGTTCGCGCGGAAGCGGACCTGGATCGGATTCGGCGCGATGATCGTAGTCGATGCTCTGATCCTCACGTTGTTTCACTCCAAGGATGCGCCCGAGCGTCTTGCCGCCCGGTTAGGGTCGCTCGGCCTGCTTTTCGATTCCTATTTTGGCGGCCTGACGCTCGGGCTTCTCCTGACGGCGACGACGACGTTTTTCTTAGGCTCGCTCTACCTCGCCCTCGTTTCCGGCGACGTCATCGCCAAGGAATCCGAGGACGGAAATCTGCGAATGGTCCTCTGTCGGCCGGTTTCCCGGCTCAAGCTGCTCGCGAGCAAATTCGTCGCTGTCTACCTCTATACGATCGGCTTTTTCATCTTCATCGGCGCGATTTCATACGTCGGCGCATCACTTCTTTATGGCTGGGGCGACGGGTTGGTCGTGATCGTTCCAACGCTGGAATTGACAGCATTTTCGTTTGAAGAAGGACTCTGTCGTTACGGCCTCGGAATTCTCGCTCTCGGACTCGGCATGACCGTCGTTTCAAGCATCGGCTTTCTCCTTTCTTGCCTGAAAATGAAGCCCGCTGCGGCGACGATTTTAACGATAAGCATCATCTTTATCGATTTCATCGCCCGGCGATTTCCCTACGTTGAGGAATACGAAAAATATTTCCTAACGACCCAAATCGACGCCTGGCAGCTCTGTTTCCGCTACCACATTCCCTGGCCGCAGCTGCTGGAGAGCTACGCGCTGCTTTTCGGCGTATCCGTTTCCTGTTTTGTGCTCGGCTGGCTTAGTTTCGAGCGACGAGATCTGAAGGCTTGATCGGCTGCGCGGATTCTGATTCGGAAGTTTCTCGTTTTCAGAGATTCAATTCGCGATTGAACGGCTTGCGAGCGACCGAATCTAAGTGCTCCACGGACTTGGCGAGAATCTCGCCAGGTAATCTGAAAATCATCAATCGATCCGGAAAAAAAATCCCATGCCGACCATCCAGTTTTTGCAGGGCTCGCTAAAAGGCCAGAGTTTTGAAGTCGACGAAGAAGGCGCGACCCTCGGCTCCAGCGGCCGTTGCGAGTTGCAGTTGAAAGACAAAGGCGTCGCCGCGCGCCATGCCGAACTGAGTTTTGAAGAAGGCCGTTGGTGGCTGCGCGATCTGCGAAGCAAGACTGGGACGATCGTCAACGATGAGCCAGCGAAGGAAGCCGCAATCGGAACCGGAGACGTCGTCGGGCTTGGCTCTGCGAGTTTCCGTTTTTTGGTCGCAGGTGAAACCCCGGCTGAGCCCGCCGCCGCCGCCTCGATTCCGCCAGCAGCTGCTGAAGCCGCTCCCGCGAGATCAAGCGCGCCAGCTCCGATCGAAGTCCCCGCGGAAACCGAGCTAACCGCCAGCGACAAGGCGACGATCGATGAGTTGAAGGCCGTTTACGGCACTCTGGCCGCCGAACTTGGCTTGGTGATCGTCGGCCAGAAAGATGTGATCGAGGAAGTCCTGATTTCGGTTTTCTGCAAGGCGCACGCGCTCCTCGTCGGTGTCCCGGGTTTGGCGAAAACCCTTCTCGTCAGCACGATCAGCGAAGTGCTGGAACTCAGCTTCAAGCGGATTCAGTTCACGCCCGACCTGATGCCGGCCGACATCACCGGAACGGAAATTCTCGAAGAAGATCAGGCGACCGGCAAACGGACCTTCAAATTCGTCCACGGCCCGCTCTTTGCGAACATGGTCCTCGCCGACGAGATCAACCGGACGCCGCCGAAAACGCAGGCCGCGCTGCTCGAAGCGATGCAGGAGCGCCACGTCACGATCGGCGAACAGACCTACGATTTGCCGAACCCGTTCTTCGTCCTCGCGACGCAGAACCCGATCGAGCAGGAAGGAACCTACCCGCTTCCGGAAGCGCAGCTCGACCGCTTCATGTTCAACATCAAGGTCGGTTACCCGAGTTCCGAAGAAGAGCAGGCGATCATCAAACGCGTCGCCGGTACTTACCGAGCGAATCTGACCAAGCAGCTGGACGCCGCAAACGTGGTCCGTCTTCAGGAAGTCGTTCGACGCGTGCCAGCCGCGGATCACGTGATCGCCTACGCATCGGCAATGGCGCGCGCGACCCGTCCGAAGCAGCCGGAAGCTCCGGATTTCGTCCGCGAAATGGTGGCCTGGGGCGCGGGACCTCGCGCCGGGATTTACCTGATCCTCGCCGCCAAGGCTCGTGCGATTTTGTTCGGTCGTTACCACGCGACAACTCAGGACGTCCAGCACGTCGCCTTCCCGGTTCTGCGTCACCGCGTCATCACGACGTTCAACGCGGAAGCCGCCGGCGTGACCAGTGATGATGTGATCAGAATGCTGATCGATCACCTGCGACCGACCGAGAACCTCGGAGTCTAACAGCATTCGAATTTCGGATTTCGAACTTCGAATAATTCCCAATGGCCGTAACCCCCGCCAAATCTTCGCCAGCAGCTGCTGGCACGCCCTCGACGTTAAACAACGACGCCGCCTACACCGAGCTTCTGCCTCCTTCCCTTCTGGCTTCGGTCGGACGATCCGAGCTTCTCGCCCGGATGAAGAAAGAAGGCGGGATCAGCGGCCGTCACGCGAGCCCTCACAAAGGCTTCTCGGTCGAATTTGCCGAGCACCGGCAGTATGCGCAAGGCGACGATCTTCGGGATCTGGACTGGCGGGTCTACGGCAAGCTCGACAAATTTTACATCAAGCAATACATCGAGGAAACCAACCTCCGCGCCACGATCATTGTGGATGCGTCAGGCTCGATGAACTACGTCGGTGATGAAGCGGCCGAGTTTGAAGGGAAGAAACTCAGCAAGTTCGAATACGCTCGTTACCTCGCCGCTGCGCTGACCTATTTATTGATTCGCCAGCAGGACGCCGTCGGCCTCGTAACGTTTGATCATGAGATCCGGAAATACATCCGCGCCGCGAGCAAGCCGAGCCAAGTTCGCCAGATTCTTGAGGAGCTTCATGGGACAAAGCCCGGCGAAGACACAGCAGCTGCTGAAGTTTTTCACGACATCGCCGAGCGGATCAACCGGCGCGGTCTCGTCATCATCATCAGCGATCTGTTCGACGATGGTGAAAAAATCAAAGAGGCGTTGCACCACTTTCAGTATCGGAATCACGAGCTCGTGGTTTTCCACGTGATGGCAGAGGAAGAGCTGACCTTTCCGTTTAAAAAGTTCACGAATTTCCGGAACCTCGAGGAACTCAGCCGCAACGTGAAAGTCGATCCGCTTGCGCTCAAGGCGCAGTATCTCGATCGCGTGAAGTCGTTTATCGATACGATCGAGAAAGCCTGCGGCCAGATGAAGGCCGACTACGTTCCGGTCAACACGAAGAACCAGGTAGCTGACTCGCTCAACGCCTACCTGTCGCGGCGGCGCGAAATGACGAAGATCTGAGGCGAGTCGTTACTCCAACGGAAGGCGGTAGGCGGTAGGCGGTAGGCGGTAGGCGGCTGCGGCGTTTTTCCAGTAGTAAAGTTCGCGGGCTTCCTGCCCCTTTGCGCTGATGAATCGATCGACCAGGTCGAGGTAGCTTGCGTAGCTGCCAGTGCGTTTCGTGACTGGCCAGTTGCTTCCATAGATGAGGCGCTCTTTTCCGAAGCTCTTCCATAACACTTCGAGAATCGCTTCGTAGTGATCGAGATCCTGAGGCGCGGGCTGCGGAATCGAGCGCTGGTAGAGCCCCGAAATTTTGCACGAAACGTTCTTGTTGGCGGCGAGGCGCTCGACAGCCGCGATCCATTTCGGACTGGCCGGTTTACCGTCGAAATCGTATCCGAGGCAGTGGTTGACGACGATGCGAAGACTCGGAATTTCGCGTGCGACGGCGTCGATTGTTTCGATGCCCGGGATGCCGCCGCTGTTGGTCAGGTAGTCCATGGTCAGGTCGGCCTTCGCGAGGGCGCGGAGGTTCTTGAGGACGCGGTCGTTGGAAAAATCGATCGGATCAGGTCCGCGCGGCCGCACGCCGACGAAGCGTTTGTCCTGCTTGAGCCGCAGCAGCTGCTGGGCGAAGTCCGCGCGGTTGACGTCGATATTTCCGACCAGGCCGACGTAGAATTCGTCGCCCTTGACCAGATCGAGGACCCACTTGTTGTCCTCAAGGTGGTTGCTCGCCTCGACTATGACCACGCCGGTTACGCCAGCGGCTTTGGCGACTTTCGAATATTCGGCTGGCAGATGCGGTTTGAAGAGAACGGTGTCGTCCTTCGGCGGCCACGACATTTCGACATCGCGAGTGGTGTCGTAGAGGTGAATGTGAGTGTCGATGAGGTGCTTGACTGGCTTTAGATCTTCAGCAGCAGCTGGAAGCGCGCCGAGGGAAAGCGCGAGGATGAAGGAAAGGATTCGAGTCATGATTCTAGTGGGATTTGATTAAGATAGTATATAAGTCGTTACTACAACAACTCCTCGATAACAGAACCCGTCGGGAGCATTTGCATCGGCCGTCCTTGAGCCGAGAACTCAGCTTTCGGGTTTAGACCGAGAACATGGTAGATCGTAGCTGCGAAATCGGAGATGGAAACGGGCCGCTCTGTGGGAGCCGCGCCATATTTGTCACTGGCACCGATCACTCTGCCGGTTTGCACGCCTCCGCCGCCCATCGTTACACTGAAACAGTTACCCCAGTGGTCGCGTCCGGGGCCGCGCTTATCTTTATTATTTAGCTTCGGCGTCCGCCCGAATTCGCCTGCCGTGATCACGAGCGTCGTGTCCAGCAAGCCGCGATCATCGAGATCGTTCAACAGAGCAGAATAGCTGTTATCGTAAATTGGCATCTGCTGGTCTAAATGAGGGAAAATTCCCCAGTGATGATCCCAGGCGTAGATTCCCGTATCGACGTAGCCCTGGATAGTAACGAATCTAACACCTGCCTCAACTAGTCGGCGGGCTAGAAGCATTCCTTGCCCGACGGTGTTTCGCCCATATTCATCTCGAAGCTTGTCGGGTTCCTTGGACAAAGCGAATGCCTCTTTTGCCTGGCGCGAAGTCGACAAACTGAGAGCTTGCTCTAGAAACGCGTCATGCTCACCGGCGATTTCGAGCTGCTTTTCCCGACTCGCCTGGAATCGATCCAGCGATCGAAGCAGCGTCTCGCGACCCTCCATTCGGGAATCACTTACGCCTTCAGCCGGGTCAAATGAGGTTACGGAAAAATCCGATGAATTGGGATCCTGATCGAGCAGGTAGGGATCGTGGGAACGACCGAGGAAACCGGCATATCCCGGCGCGCTGTAGCGCGGATGCTTCATGTCTCCGATGTGCACGAACGGAGGGACGGGTGCCCGCTGTTGCTGCTGCTGGCTGAGAACTGCGCCAATCCCCGGCGCTTGCAGATCTTTGTTAAGCGGGCTGCCGCACATGATTTCCACATCGCCCTTGCCATGGTCGGAGCGGAACGATTGCATCGAGCGGATCAACGAAAACTTGTCCGCACAGCCGCGAAGTTTCGGCAGATGCTCACACAAATGTAGGCCGGGAATGTTTGTTGGAGCTGGCTTGTATTTCCCGCGAATCTCAGCCGGCGCGTCTGGCTTCATGTCGAACATGTCGATGTGACTCGCGCCGCCTTGCAGAAACATAAAAATCACGTTGATCTGTTTGTTCCCGCGACCGGATGCTTCGTTCGCCAGAACCTCGGACAGCAAAAGTCCTAGAGGAGAGATCGCCCCGATTGAAAGGCTTCCCAAATTGAAGAATGCTCGACGGTCCATTTCCGAAACTCTGGACACGGGGCCGCTCTTGCTCAAACCGCTATTTCAGGAATTACGCAACGAGTGCCGAATCTCCGGCCGGATCCAGTCGAAAATCGATCCGAACGGCACAAAAAAAGAGGGGCGGCGACTCGCGCGCACCCCTCTTAAGGAAAGTCAGTTTTTCCGAATCGCTCAGAATCAGTGACCGCCATGACCGCCGTGAGGCATGGCCAGGTCGCGTCGAGCGGTTGAGATCGTGATGGTGAATCCGGCGATAATGTCGACCAGCGAAAGCAGCATCAGGATGAAAAACGTCGCGGTTCCGCACTGCTCCACAAGGATGAACTCAAGGAGAAATACGAGGAAAACGAAGAGTGAAAAGACGTGTTCGATCACAGAGCCAACGTGCGTTCGAGTCGACTTGAACAGCTCGATGTAAAGAATGACGACGCTGAAGATCAGAATGAGGTCATTCCAGGAAATCGGGCAAGAAGTTTTCGGCAACGGGATCGAAAATCGGATCGTTTTGAGTTCGACTCCGGAAAAGACGAGAACGTTGAAGAGTATCAGGCTGAGAATGAGCCAAGGAACCTGGCCGATGATTTTCATAATATAAGTGTGAGTGGTGGTTTTTTAAGTTTCCGCATCATCCGGCATCCCTCAGATGCATCAAGCGGAAATCAGCCGAGCAAATTCAGCAGCTGCTGGGGGTGATCGAGCAGCGTTTTCGCGCCGTTTTCCTCAAGCTCAGCGCGTTCGCGGAAGCCCCAGAGGACTCCGACCGCGTGGAATCCGGCGGCGTTCGCGGTTTGCATGTCGACGCTCGTGTCGCCGACGTAGAGACAGCTCGCCGGGGAGACTCCGAGGTGCTCGGCGATCTCCAGAGCACCAGTCGGGTCCGGTTTTTTCGGGACGCCGTCGCGCATGCCGAGAATGATTTCCCACGGCCAGCCGCCGATCAATTCGGTGATGCACTGGAGCGTCGCGTCGTGCGGTTTGTTCGAAAGCACGGCGAGTTTCAAGCCGCGGGCGACGAGTTCGTCGAGCATTTCGGGAATTCCGTCGTAGGGCCGGGTTTTCGCGTTCCAGCGCCTTGCGTAGATTTCTCGGTAGACGGCCATGCAATCGGAAATCGCGGGCTCGACGCGGGCCTCTTCCGGGAGAATCCGCTCCATCAAAACGCGAACGCCGTCGCCGACAAAAATGCGGTAAGCGTCGGTCGGGTGCGTCGGGAAACCCTGAGTTTCGAGCATCTCGTTGCCGGAATCGGCGAGGTCTTCGAGGGTGTCGAGCAGGGTTCCGTCGAGGTCAAAAATGGCGGCTTTGAAATCAGGCATGGTGTTTTGTTTGGCGGGCAAGCAGGCCGACGACTGGTAGGCGACTGGAAGGCGGATTCAAGCAGATCCTGGAGACACGCTAATTTTTTAGCGTTTGTGTTTGCGCTAAGTTTTCAGATGCGCTAAAAACTTAGCGTGAGCAAGAATGCGGTTCGAACCAAGAACCAAGAACCAAGAACAACTTCTCCCGATGCCCGATTTTTCCCAGCTAAGCCGACGCGAACGTCAGATCATGGAAATCCTGTTCGCGAACCCGAACGGCGAAGCCACGGTCCGCCAGATTCAGGACGGTTTGCCTGATCCGCCGACGCCGATGGCGATTCGCCGGATGCTGAGCATCCTCTTTGAAAAAGGACATCTCGATCGCCGAAAACAGGGCCGCGAAATGGTTTATCAACCTAAGCTTGAGCGCAAAAGCGCGGGCCAGGACGCATTCAAACGAGTTCTCGAGACGTTTTTTGGGGGCTCGCTGGAAAGTGCGGTCGCTGCCCATTTTGACGACTCTGCCGCCCGACCTGATGCCGAGCAGCTGCTGAAGTTGCGGGCGCTGATCGAGGCTGCCGAAGAAAATCCGAAATCCGAACCCTGAAATCCGAAATCATGAACTTCGAAATCTATTTTGTGAATCCGTTAGTCGGGCACTGGATCAAAGCTGGGCTGATCCTCGGGTTGACCTGGATGTTTGTCAGGATCGGGCTCAGGAAGCGATCGGCTTCTGCGCAGCACGCGGTTTGGCTGATTGGAATCGCGGCGGCGCTGATTTTGCCGTTGGCAAGCGCGGTTCTTCCCGACTGGCGAGTGCTACCGGCGGCAGAGCGTGAAAAAGTAGTTGAGGGTCTCCGCACCCGCAGCAGTTCCTTGGCGATGGATCGCGGCCTGGTGCCGAGCACGGAAACTCAGGACTCCGGAATCCTGGCGAATTCCGCTACGACTTCGACTCCTGACAAAGCCAGAATCGAGCGGAGCCTTCCCGGCTGGCCGACGGTTCTGTTCGCGATCTGGCTCAGCGGAGCGCTGCTGATTTTGGGCAGAATTTTCGCGGCCTGGACGCGGCTCGCGATCGTGAGCAGGCGCTCGAATCCGTTCGAATCCAGCTTGACCGAGATCGAAACGCGCACCTCGCCCGAGATCTCGATTCCGTTAGTCTGGGGCTGCGGGCGGTCGACGATTCTCCTGCCCACCGAGGCGGAAACCTGGCCGAAATCCAGGCTGCGATCGGTGCTGCTCCACGAGTCCGCACACGCCCGACGACGCGATCCGCTAATCCAGATTTTTCTCGAAATCGCCCGCGCAGCGCTCTGGCTTCAACCCCTGATCTGGATCGCGATCCGCAAACTCCGGGCAGAGCGGGAGTCGGCCTGCGATGACGCGGTTCTCGAGAGCGGCGTGTCGCCGAAAGCCTACGCGGCCGACCTGCTCGACATCGTCAGTCAGCATGTTTTTCGAATCCCGACGGCGGCGCTCGCCATGGCGTGTCCGAGCACCTTGGAAACCCGAGTCCGCGGCGTGCTCGACAGTTCGCGCGTTCGATCCCGAGCCAGCAGCTGCTGGTGGGCGGCGACCTCAGCGGCGGCGTTCGTGTTGGTCGGCCCGCTCGCAATGCTGACGGCTGAGCAAAAAGAGCAGGCGACTCAGGAGAATCCTCAAAAAGATCTGCCGAAGGAAAAGGGCCTTTGGACGGCGATGGGGGTTGTGAACGACTCCGATGGAAAGCCGATGGCGGGCGTCGAGATCAAGGCGTTTTGCGGAAACGGAACTCTGCGGCGGGCGGGCCTGACGACGACTGGCGAAGATGGCCGTTATGAGCTGATGTTCGGTCCTGGCGGGCAAGGCCCGGACGGCGTGCCGATCGAGGCGGCGACGATTTACGCCTCCAAACCCGGGTTTTATGAAATCGATCTCTGTCGAGCCGGAGACTGCATCGCGGCAGGGGCAGTGCCGGACGGATTTCCGCTTGAAAACAATCCCTGGGGCGCGACTCGCGAGCGGCTTTTCGTTCCAGGCGAAGCGAAAGAATTGAACTTCACCCTGGCTCCCGCGAAGACGCTCAACGGCCGGCTCGAAGATGCCGATGGCGAGGTCGCGGGTCGCAAAATCTGGCTGACCGGGCCTGACCTGCCGCCTTCGACGAGCGTCCTTGCGGTGGCGACGACGGACAAAGGCGGGCGGTTCACTTTCGAAGGAATTCCGACGAAATTCGGCTACAGCCTGATCATCCCGGATGGCGAAGCGGGGAAAACCGGATGGTCGCTCGGGCCGCTCTTTTTCAAGGACGACGCGGCTCCGATCGCGATGGCGCTCGCGGAAAACGACGCGCCGATGCTGGCCGAAGAACTCATTGTCGAGCTGGTCGGAAAGCCGCGTGCGGATTTCGAAAAACAGCCGTCCAGCCGCTCGGGCCAGGCTCAAGGAGGCGCTTCGATCCAACTTCGCGGCGGCGCTGGCGGAGCCGGGATTCGGATCGGCGGTCCAGACGGGCTGAGGATTCAAGGGCAGGGTTCGATGCGCTCGAAACGTCTCAAAATCACACTCGGCGGGGCCGGCGGCGGCGCGATCAACTTGGCTCCATGAATCTCAAGTGGGGCGTCTCACTAAATTTGTCATCCCGAGCCTGTCGAGGGACCTCGCGCGCGCTCGCTGGCGTCAAACCGCCCAAGAAGCGATCGAAATTCAATCCGCTTCGAGCGCCTTCGGAGCCGATTCAACCACGGGCGGACTTGAGGTCCCTCGGCAGGCTCGGGATGACAAAATTGGCTTCGCTCGAGTCCGGTTTTACCGCTCGATCCTTACTTTGAGCGGAATTTGCATCGCTTCTAAGGGCGAGTAATCTTTTGCGTCTAAACCTCCCCCACCCAAAATGAGCGAGCTGATTGAAAAACCCGATCCCGATCCGGAACCCTTCCAAGGGGAAGCCCCCCCCGAAGTTATCGACGATTCCCACGTCGAGTTGATCGAGCCCGCGCCAGCAGCTCCTGAAGCCGCTTACGAAGTGGTCGATGTCGGAGCGCAGCAGCCGCAATACGAAATGGTCGAGGCGCAGCAGCCGGTTGTGATCCAGCAAAGCGGCGGCTGCGGTGGCCGAATGGGCTGTTTTTTCGCGACGATCGTACTGCTCGGGATCATCGCGATTCCGATCTATTTCATGAAGCAGACCGGCGATTTCGTCAGCGGAATTGGCAACTACATCAAGAGTTTCACGGAGAGCCAGGTCGAAACGACGTTCATCGAATCGATTCCCGAAGTTTTCGGTACGGACGGAGATATTCTGGAAATCGCGACGGCGAACGCGACGGAGACCCTGACTGAAGTCGACAGTTTTTTCACCGGCGAGACCAAAGTTCGGATCCAGGTTCCGGTCACTTATCGCTATCACATCAAGTTGTCCGATAAATGGAAACTGCAGGCGGAAGGCAACGTCTGCTACGTCCTCGCGCCGGAGATTCGGCCGAGTTTGCCGCCAGCGATCCACACAGATCGGATGAAAAGAGAAATCGATGAGGGCTTCTTTCGGTTCAACGGAGAAGAAATCGCTAACCGCCTTCATAAGAGCATTACGCCTCGAATTTCCGAACGAGCGCAGGACCAGCAGCACATCGACTTGGTCAAAGACGAGTCGCGAAAGTCGGTGGAAAAATTCGTTCGGACCTGGCTTATGAACGAAGGCCACTGGCAGTCAGAAGAATACTCGGCGGTGATCGTGATTTTTGCCGACGAGGTAACGGCCGAGCGCGCCCGGATAATGGAAGACGCTGGACCGAAGCCGCCGACCGAGGGGAGAATCCCGACCGAATGAGTCGCGGATTCGGCTAGTTGGAAAAATTCGACCGCAGTCGGCGTGATCTGCATGTCGTATGAAAATTCTGCTCACCGCCCTAACCACCGTCTTCCTCTTCTCAGCAGCTGCTGAGGCTCAGGAATCCGAACCGCTTCGAATCATCGCATTCGGCGCGCATCCGGACGATCCCGAATTCCAAATCGGCGGATGCGCCGCGAAATGGACCGCTCTCGGCCACAAAGTGAAACTCGTCGCGGTCACGAACGGCGATATCGGACACTGGGAAATGTCCGGCGGCGAATTGGCGAAACGCCGGACCGCGGAGGTTCAGGAAGCCGCCAAACGCGGAGGCTGGGAAGTCGAGGTGCTCGACATTCACGACGGCGAGCTCGAGCCAACGCTGGAAAATCGAAAAAAAATCACGCGCCTGATCCGCGAATGGAACGCCGATCTGGTTTTCTCGCATCGGCCCTGGGATTACCATCCGGATCACCGCTACGTCGGCGTGCTCGTCCAGGATTCCGCTTTCATGGTCAGCGTGCCGAATTTTGTGCCGGACACCAAGCCGCTGAAGAAAAACGCCTACTTCTTTTTCTTCCCCGACGGATTCACCAAGCCGTATGCGTTTGAGCCGGACATCGTGATTTCGATCGACGACGCTTTCGACAAGAAAGTTCACGCGATCGATGCGCTCGAATCCCAGGTTTATGAAGGCGGTGCACTCGGCAACGCGGACACCGGGAAGCAGCGGTTTCAGAACGACCCGGACCGGCGGATCGCGCGGTTGCGAGCGAGTTGGGAAACTCGGAACGGACGCATCGCTGATAAGTATCGGGATCTCTTGATCAAGTGGTACGGTGAGGAAAAAGGGAAGGCCGTGAAGACGGCGGAAGCGTTTGAAGTTTGCGAGTACGGTCGGAGGCCGAGCGAAGAAGAGTTCAAGCGGCTGTTTCCATTTTTTGACGAATAAGCCGTAGTCCCGCATCTCCGGATGCGGGCCGGTCGACCGGCACGATGGGCTTTGGGGCGGGTGCGGAGACCCTTTTCTACGTCCAGAATCGGTTCGCGGTTTACAGGGCGCAGGCTCCGCGCGAAGGATGGGCCATGTCGTCATCCTCACAGATTCCCAACGTCCTCGCCGAACGCTACGCCTCCGAGCCGATGTGCCGGATCTGGTCGCCGGAAGGCAAAGTCGTACTCGAACGCGAACTCTGGATCGCGGTGATCAAAGCCCAGCGCGATTTAGGAATCGACGTTCCTGACGAAGCGATCGCGAGTTACGAGCGGGTCAAAGATCAGGTCGACGTCGCTTCGATCATGGAGCGCGAGCGCGTCACGCGTCACGACGTGAAAGCGCGGATTGAGGAGTTTTGCGATCTGGCAGGCTGCGAGCACATCCATAAAGGGATGACCAGCCGCGACCTGACCGAAAATGTCGAGCAGCTCCAGGTTTTCCGCGCGTTGCAGATCGTCGAGGCGAAGGCGGCGGCGACACTTTTCGCGATTTCCAGACGAGCGGAAGATTTTGCGGATCTCGTGATCACCGCGCGAACCCACAACGTCGCCGCGCAGCTGACGACGTTCGGGAAACGGATCGCGATGTTCGGCGAAGAGCTTCTCCTCACGTTTGAGGCGCTTCGGCACGTCATCGCGACCTACCCGGCTCGCGGGCTCAAAGGAGCGGTCGGCACGCAGCTCGATCAGCTCAGCCTCCTGTCTGGCGACGCTTCGAGGATCGGCGAGTTGGAAGAAAAATTCGCGAAACACCTCGGCCTGCCCGCGAAACTCGACTCCGTTGGCCAGGTCTACCCGCGCAGTCTCGATCACCGCGTCGTCAGCGCGATGGTCGACCTCGCCTCCGGTCCCGGCAGCCTCGCGAAAACCCTTCGGTTGATGGCCGGAAACGAAACTGCGAGCGAAGGATTCGCCAAAGGCCAGGTCGGCTCGTCGGCGATGCCTCACAAGATGAACAGCCGATCCTGCGAGCGGATCAACGGCTTCCACACGATCCTCAAAGGTTACGAAGCGATGGCCGCCGGGCTCGCCGGCGATCAGTGGAACGAGGGCGACGTTTCGTGCTCCGTCGTCCGCCGCGTGATGCTGCCGGACGCGTTTTTCGCGATCGACGGCCTGTTCGAAACGCTGCTCACCGTGCTCAGTCAAATGGACGCCTACCCGGCTGTGATCGCCCGCGAAAACGATCGCTACCTGCCCTTTCTCCTCAGCACGACGTTCATGATGGAGTCGGTCAAAGCCGGCGCGGGGCGCGAAACTTCGCACGAAGCGATCAAGGAAAACGCGGTCGCCGCAGTTCAAGCGCTTCGCAATGGCCAGGCCGAAAACGACTTCATCGAGCGCTTGGCCGGAGACGATCGAATCGATCTCAATCGCGAGCAACTGCTGGCGATTCTCGAATCCGGCCGCGAAAACACGGCGATGGCGAAAACCCAGGTTTCCGGGTTTGTCGCGCGCGTTCAGGCGCTTAGCGCGGATTTTCCGGCGGCCGCGACCTACGAACCTGGAGCGATTTTATGAGGCGCGGCAGCGGTTGCGCGAACCTTTTGTCAATCTAGATTGCGAGATGCTCGCAGTCCCCCGCTTTGCTTGTCTTCTCTTTTCGTTAGCACCGTTTCTTGCGGTTGTGGCCGCTGATGACGACGATTCTAAGAAGCCAGCAGCTGCTGAGGAAAAAGTCAGGACGGTTGAGGAACTGACCGAGGCCACGATCGAGTCGATCGTTGTGATTTATCAGGGAGGGCGGTCCACGGAAGTCGGCGGGACTGGCACCGGTTTCATCATCGAAGAGGACGGTTTGATCGCGACCAACTGGCATGTGATCAACGAAGGCAGGCCAATCCGAATCAAACTTCACGACGGATCGGAGCACGACGCGACCGAGGTTTACGCTTCCGATCGCCGGCTTGATCTCGCTTTGATTCGCTTCAAGCCGGACCCTGACAAACCTCTAAAAGCACTTGAGCTTGGCGACTCCTCGCAGTTGTCCCAGGGCCAACCGGTGGTCGCGCTCGGCAATCCGCTTGGGCTGAATCACAGCGTGGTTGAAGGCGTGATTTCCGCTGTCCGCGATCAGGTTCGCGATTTTCCGTTTCCGATGATCCAGGTTGCGATGCCGGTCGAGCCTGGGAACTCCGGCGGACCGATTATCGATCTCGAAGGCCGCGTTCAGGGGATCATCACGCTGAAATCGATGGTTACCGAGAATCTAGGATTCGCAGCTCCGATCGACGCGCTTCAAGCCCTTCTTGATAAGCCGAATCCGATTCCAATGGATCGCTGGGCGACGATCGGCGCGCTCGATCCTCAGTTGTGGGATCCGAAAATGGGCGCGACTTGGAGTCAGCGCGCGGGCCGAATCCAGGTTCGCGGTGTCGGTGCTGGCTTTGGCGGTCGTTCGCTGCTTTTCTCGAAAAAGAAGCCGCCTGCCGAAACTTACGAACTCGAAGTCGAGGTAAAACTGGACAACGAATCGGGTGCCGCCGGTCTGCTGTTCGAAGGCGACGGTGACGACGTGCACTACGGATTTTATCCAAGTGAGGGCCGACTTCGCCTGACTCGATTCCAAGGGCCTGACGTTTACAGTTGGGAAATTCTTGAGCAGGTTGAAGCGCCGAATTATGAGATGGGCGAGTGGAATCGAGTCAAGATCCGGGTCGAGCCTGAGAAGATCACCTGCTTCGTTAACGACGAGGAGTTGCTCGTGTCGACCGACGTCGAACTCCGCGGAGGGTCGATCGGGCTGTGCAAATTTCGCGCGACTGAGGCCGAGTTTCGTGGTTTCCGCGTCGCAGAAAAGCTGGACGTGGAGTCGATCGATCCGAAGGCGACGGAGTCGTTGAACGGCTTGATCGGGGAGTTTCTCGAAAGCAACGATCCGGACGAGCGCCAGCAGCTGCTGGAGTCGCTTGGAGACAACCCTTCGGCTGGCCGCGCTTCGCTTGAGGCGACAACCGAGCTTTTACGCGAGCGGATCAAGGAGCTGACGCGGCTTCAGCGTGACGCAAATGCTGAGATCATCGGCGGCCAGCTCGCAGACTCGCTCGAAGGCAAGGACGCGGACATCGATTTGTTTGGCTCGAGCCTCTTGATCGCCAAACTCGATAACGCGGAGCTCGACGTCGACTCCTACCTTGATCGGCTCGACCGGATGGCGGCGGAAATTCGAACCCAGCTGCCTGACGAAGCCGACGAAGCGGAAAAGGTCGATGCGGTCCGAAAATTCATGTTTGAGGACAGCGGTTTTCACGGCAGCCGTCTTGAGTACTACCACGAATCAAACAGCTTCATCAACGAGGTGCTCGATGACCGCGAGGGGCTTCCGATCACGCTCGCGGTTGTCTTCATTGAGCTCGCCAATCGCATCGAAGCGAACACCGTGCACGGAGTCGGCCTGCCTTCGCATTTCGTCGTTGGCTACGAGGCTGAGGAGGGAAACCAGCAGCTGCTGGATGTTTTTGAAGGCGGCGAGGCGTTGGAGCGCGACGCAGCGGCGATGATCGTGGCCGCGGCCGGGCAGCGTTTGACTGACGAGCATCTCAAGCCGGTGAGTAAAAAAGCGATCATCGAAAGAATGTTGCGAAACTTGATCGGCGTTAAAAAAGGCCCGCCTCAACCGACCGAAGGTTTCGATCCGGTCGACGCGATGCCCTACGTGCAGTTGATGCTCGCGGTTAGTCCGGAGGATCCGACCGCGCGGCTCGATCGGGCGCTGCTCCGCTATCAAGAGGGCGATGTCGAAGGCGCGAAAGTCGATCTGCGTTGGCTGCTGCAGAACGAACCGCCTGGGATTAACATTCCAGGTTTGCGCGCATTTTACGAACAGCTCTGAATCGAAGTTAGGCCGATGAAATTCCTGGGCCGTTTGATTCTGCCGACTCTCTGCGCTGTCTTTAAAGAGAAGGAGATCGAGTTGAGCGATGCCGAATTTGCAATCTGGAACGAGGAAACTCGTGGTCTGACGATCGGTTCTTGGGGCCGACGGTTTCACGATTGACCTCAATTTTTTTACGAGCTTCGGCGTTCTGACGGCGGATTTCATCATCTGACGACGTCCTGTCATCTCGCTCCTGGCCGGCCGTTGTTGATCGAACTTGGCGGACGCGGTACGCCCGAGAGTCCGGCGCATTTTCTGGTTCTGCGAGGGTGGCTCGAAGCGTCGAAGGGCGAGTAGCGCGTCGCTTGGAAATCTCTCAAAAGATTTGACCATTCGCGGTGCGTGTAAGAGTCGAACTTATCGAATGAAAAAGACCCTCCTTCTAATCCTCGCGGCGAATTTGCTTGCCACCTCAATTTTCGCCAACTGGCCGGAGTTTCGCGGCCCGACTCGCGATGGCCATGCACCTGCCGACGGCCAGCAGCTGCCAACCGAATGGTCCGAAGACAAAAACATCACCTGGCGAACCGAGATCCACGGCAAAGGCTGGTCGACGCCGGTCGTCTGGGGCGATCAGGTCTGGGTCACGACGGCGACCGAGGACGGCAAGGAACAATCGGTGCTCTGCATCGATCGCGTCAGTGGCAAAGTGCTTTTCGACGAAGTGTTTTTCGAGAATGCTGAGCCGCGCCCGCTGAGCAACAAGCGAAACACCTACGCTTCGCCCTCGCCGACGATCGTGGAAGGCCGAGTCTACGTTCATTTCGGTAGCTACGGAACGGCCTGCATCGACACGAAGAATTTCAAGACAGTCTGGACGCGTCCGGATTTCGAATGCCATCACTGGCGCGGGCCGGCTTCCTCCGCCGTGATTTTTGGGGATCTCCTGATTCTGACTTTCGACGGCGCTGATCACCATTTTTCGGCTGCGTTGAACAAGGAAACTGGCGAGACGGTCTGGAGACGCGATCGCTCGACGAATTACAACGACTTGGACAAAGATGGTAAGCCGAAAGCGGGCGGCGACATGCGCAAGGCCTACAACACGCCGGTTTTCATCAACTTCGGCGGACAAACCCAGATGATCAGCCCCGGCGCGAAGTGTGTCTGGAGTTACGATCCGAAAACGGGCGCTGAAAATTGGAGCGCACATTTCAACGAGCATTCGACGGCGTCACGGACGGTCTTCAGCGAGGAACTCGGGCTGATGTTCGTCAATACCGGATACGGAAAGTCGAGGCTGATTGCCTACCGGATTGATTCGGACGCGAAGGGCGAAATCGGCGAATCTCACCTTGCTTGGCAGACGAATCAGCGGACCCCGAATCGCAGCTCGCCGTTGCTGATCGACGGCCGGATTTTCATGGTCACCGACGGCGGAGTCGGCAGTTGTCTCGATGGAAAAACGGGCGACGAAATCTGGTCCGAGCGAATCGGCGGTGAAGTTTCGGCTTCTCTACTTTACGGAGGCGGCCACATTTATTGGTTCGACGAAACCGGGAAATGCGTCGTGACCGAGGCAGGCGCGGAATTCAAGTCCGTGGCTGAGAATCAGCTCGATGACGGCGTCTTTTCTTCGCCAGCAGCTGCTGGGAACTCGCTCTTCGTGCGGACGACGACTCATCTTTATCGGATCGATGGTTAGACCAAATCCGCTGCCTCATTTCTCTTGCGCTCCAACCGGTTTCGGGTAAAGGGGGACCCCCGTCATTTCTGGATCGGATTTCCCCAACATCTTGATTCCCGGAAATAGCGGGAATCAGGGTTCGATCGGCGCATCGGAGATCTGCGGGAAGCTCCTCAGCGAGCGCAAACGCGGTTCCGTAAGTCGGGCAGAGCCATGAATTTTGCCGCCAGAAACAACCGCAAGCCTAACCTTTAAACAGCCGCACCCTACGCCATGAGTTTTGTCGCCGAACGCATCAGCCAGCTTACTCCATCGATGACCCTGTCGATCACCAGTCAGGCCAAGAGAATGAGGGACGAAGGAGTCGACGTCTGCGGTTTTGGCGCTGGCGAACCGGATTTCGATACGCCGGACTTCATCAAAGCCGCCGCGATTAAAGCGATTCAGGACGGCAAAACGAAATACACGCCTGCGAGCGGCATTCCGGAATTGCGCCAGGCGATTGCCAAGAAGCTGCTGATGGAGAACAGCGTTAACGTTGACAAAGAGCAAGTCATCGTCAGCTCCGGCGCGAAACATTCGCTCTTCAACGCGATCACAGCGGTCTGCGATCCAGGCGACGAGGTGATCATTCCAGCTCCCTACTGGGTCAGTTATCCGGAGATGGTCCGCATTGCTGGAGCCGAGCCGGTCATCGTCGAAACGTCGATCGAGAACGGTTGGAAAATGACCGCCGAGCAGTTTGATGACGCGATGACCGCGCGGACGAAAATGGTCATCATCAACTCTCCAGGCAACCCGACTGGCGCGGTTTACACCGCAGATGAGCTCAAGGCCATCGGCGAAGTCGCCGCTTCGGAAGACATCATCATCATCTCGGATGAGATTTACGAAAAGCTCATCTACAACGAGCTTAAGCACGTGAGCATCGCTTCGCTGGGCAGGGAACTGGCCGATCTCACGATTACGGTTAACGGCTTCAGCAAAGCTTATTCGATGACTGGCTGGCGTCTCGGTTACCTCGCTGCTCCGCCGGAAATCGCCAAGGCAATCGGCACCGTCCAGAGCCACACCACTTCGAATCCGACTTCGTTCGCGCAGTACGGAGCGCTTGAGGCCGTCAAGGCCGACCAGCAATTCGTCGCCGACATGCGAGACGAATTCGACATGCGCCGCCAGTACATGCTCGGCCGCCTGAAGTCGATCAACAACATCAGCGTGGTTGAGCCGGAAGGCGCGTTTTACTTCCTCGTCGACACCACCCAAATGGGGATCAAATCGGTCAATCTCAGCGAGAAGTTGCTTGCGAGATATCAAGTCGCTGCGGTTCCAGGAATCGCGTTCGGCAACGACTACAGCCTGCGCTTGAGCTACGCTACGGGCCTCGATGTGATCAAAGAGGGGCTCGACCGCTTCGAAGATTTCTGCGCCTCGCACTGAGGAAAATTGCGCGAAATCGCGGCTTCGATGCGTGAGTGATGGAAATCGCCCATGCATCGAATCTTCTATTTTTTTCGCTTCGTTAGTCATCGCGCTGCCCGTTTCAGGTTTCAGGGGCTGGAGCAGCGTTTGACTGGCGTCGAAGAATCGCGGGTTGTGAGCGAGATTCTGGCTGTGCCTGGAATTGGTCTTGGTTTCGGCTCTGACTTCCGGCACCACCGCCTCACTCGCCGCCAGCAGCTGCTGACTCAATAGGCTCGCCGAGAAGCTTGCGCATCGAGGCAGTTGCCTCAGCCCAGAGCGTGCCGTTGCCAAACGATTTTGCGTAAATGTGGACGATCGCTTTCAGCTCTCCGGCGCGCTCGGCGTCCTTTTCTAGAAGCGCAGCGGTCCGCTTCAGCGCGTCCGAAGTCAGCCGTCGGCTCGCGCCAGGAAAAGGACCGATGATTCCGCCATAAGCCAGGAGCGCTTCCGCTCCTTCGCCTTTCGATTCGAGCGCGCGACCACGAAGATACGCGACTTCGGCACGCGCGCCATGACCTGGCTCAAGCTCTTCGTCGAGCTTCGCCGCGATCGTAAGCGCGCCATCCCAATTCTCCTTTCCTACAGCACTCCAGAGATCGAGGATAATCTTTACGCCGCGCTCTTCCGGCGGGAGTTTTTCCCACTCGATCCGATCCTGAATTACAGGGATTTCGCTCGGCTGGATCAATTGCCGATAACAGTCCAGCAGACGTCGGTCAGCCAAGGTCGAGAAGTTGCCTGGAGCAGGGTAGAAGGTGCTTGAGGATTTTGTGCTCGCGATCGCTTTGAGCTTCGGTATCGCTTCCTCATAATTGTTTGTGTAGAACGCAGTCAGGGCGGCGCGCCATTGCTCGGTTGGCGGAAAGGCTACCCAGATGACATCCGAAAACGAGATGCTACGAGTGCCGGCAGCGGCTTCCGGAATCCGCCACTGCAACGCAGCCTGGCTGACCTCCGTAATCTCACCTTCGAGCTTCTCTCCGGTCTTTAGATAAATGGTTGAAGGCTCGCCTTGAGCGAGGACCCCTGACGCAAAAGTCAGGAAAATCGCGATTCGTTTCAGCATCATTTTGTCTTTTGATATTCTCCGCGCCAGTCGAGAAAGGTTTTCTTCGCGCTAATATATTCAGGGTCCTTGGCGTTGTCAGCCGTCTGCCGTAGAAAATCCTGGAGCACCTTCAAAGAGCTCAATATTTCGCCTTTGCCTTTAAGCAACTCTGCGGCTCGCATCGTCGCCTTTACCGACCAGCTAAACTGGGCAGTGAAGTTGGCGTAGACATTCAGGTAAGCCACAAGCGCCTCCTCGCGCTGGCCTCGATTGTCGAGACAGAGAGCGTAGCTGTAATTTGCTTCGGGACGCGCCAAAGTGTAGTCAGATTGATCGATGTACTCCTCCCACCACGGCTGAGCTTCGGCGTAATTTTTATCGGCAATCAGAATTCGTGCGATCCCGAGTACTGCCTCCTCGCCGAGCAGCCGGTCGGTGGACTCAGTCAACACGGTATCAAATTTCTGGCGGGCAAGCGCGATGCGATCGGCTTCTCCGGATGCGAAATCCAGCTTAGCGGTCTCGATTAATGCGTAGCCAGCTGATCCTCCGTCTTGTCGGCTTTGCAGGATGAAATTGTAGATCGCGACCGAGGCGTTTTGATCGTTTTGAGCCGATTTCCAACGAGCGACGCGAACCAGCGTGTAGTTCGTTAGTTTGTTTCCGTGTTCCTGGTAAAGTTGATCCAGTTTCCCAAACAGCTCATCAATTTTGGCCGTGTCAGGCACTGGACTCGCTTCATGAGTTTCGATCTGGCCGAGAAGCATCCAAGCCTGGAGTTGCGGTGTTTCGCTGGTCGCTTTGAACCCCTCGATGAACCCTAACGCGTCGGTGACTCCCACTTCATTCCGGAGAAAAACGGTGTAAGCCTGGAAAATCTGATCAAGCCCAGCGCTCGGATCTTCGCGAAGATCATCGACGTGACCTTCGAGCATCTCTCGGGCTTTATCGATCTGCTCCAAGGCGACGAGCGCGTCGAGAGCCTGAATCGTCGCTCCGCTAGCGGATGGAGTGTCGGCGTAGCGCTCGCGAAACGCATCGAGGTAAGCGACGGCGTCTTCCCACTTCGCGGCCCTCGTCGCTGTTCCGATCAGCTGCCTCAACGCATAAGCAGCAACTTCCGGCGTTCCACGATTCTGCTCTTCGACCAACTGCCGAGCTCTCAGGTAAGATTGTGTAATCTGCTCGTAAGTGGATCCCCGCGCAGCTTGGATATCGCCTTTAACGTTGTGCGCGGCCGGAATTTCCGGGGCTTCGCGGTGATCACCAAGGAGCATGTTAACTCGGATGAAAGCCGCGTTTGGATCGCCGAGAATCAAGTTAGCCAAACTGGAAAGATGAAGCGCGCTTGGTCGAAACTGGGAGTCTGGATAGTCGTCCGCGAAAAGATCCAGCAGCGGCCCTGCGCCTGCCCAGTCGCCCTTGCGAACTTTGAGTGAGGCGAGATAAAACCGTGCGCTTTCGAGCCGTTCGCCAGTTTTGTAGGCTTTGATGAAACCTTCCAATTCGCTCTCAGCCTCGTTCAGCTGCTCTAATTGGAAAAGCGAAGCAGCGACCACAAAGTCGAGACCCTCGCGCTCGGGCGATCCGACCGCGAGCCCGGTCCGAGCCTCCGCCGCCATCTTTGAAGCGAGATCGAAATCTTCCTCGAGAAACACGACTTCGGCGAGAATTCTGGCAATGCCAGGACGGAGATCGTGACTCGGAAACTCGTCGAAAAACTGACCCCCGTAGGTCGAGGCCTCTTCCCAGCGCGACATCTTCGTCCCGATCACGACGAGGTTGTGCAAAATCAGCGCGCGCTCTTCCAACTCCGGAAAATGCGCGATCAACTGCTGATAAACCGCGCGCGCCGAGGAGAAACTGCCGATCTGATAGTGAGCCGCGCCCATCCCAAGCAGCGTGTTTGCGTGCTGAGCTTTTTTCTCGACGATCTCCTCATCAATCTTCGCGATCGCCTCGTCGAATTTCTTCACGACATCGCCCTGAACCTGACCGCGGCGATCCAGCAGCTGCTGCTTGCGAGCGAGCTTGCGACCGATCGCTTCCTGCGGCGCAGTCATGAGGTTGTACCACGTCAGGGCCATCAACGGGTCCTTGTCTTGAAGCGCCTTGGCCGCGAGTCCGGCCAGACGAGGATTCATCACATCGCGATCTTCCGCCGTGCCGAAAAGTGAACCGGCGTGCTGCTGGATGACCTGCATCAAGTCGTTAGGCGAAGCGTCTTCGCCGTCCCAGGCCAGGACCGTGAACGCATCCTGAATCGCGCCATCCGGCAGCCCCTTCAACCCTAACACTTCATCCAGAATTGCCCGGCCTTTCGCCTGCTCACCCGTCCGCATGTAGCAGCGACCCAGGTTCATCTGGACGCCCATTCGATTGATCCGTGGTTCGCGTTTCGGGTCCTCCGCGAGCGCCTTTTCGAACTTCGCGATCGCATCGGGATACTTCTCCTGTGCTTGAAGGCATGACGCCCACTGCACGAGCGCGTGGACTTGAAAAAGGTTAGGCGGCTGACCTTCCTGGCGTTCGGCGTTGCTGAATTTTTCGTAGCAGGTCTGCATCGGCTCGATCGCTTCGGCGTATTGCTTCTGGCGGATGTGAAGCATCCCGCGAAGATAATAAAAGTGGCCGAAAACCGGGCCGAACCGCTGCAAGCCGCTCTCCGAATAGCGATCGATCACGCCGTCGACGATCTCCATGCCTTTGGCGAAGTTGGCCGAGTCGAGCGCGGCAACCGCGAGATCGTAAGCCACCGCGGGATCGGTGGGAGTTTCTGAATTCTGAGCACTCGCGGTACCGAGGGACGCCAAAAGCGAGAAAGCTGAGATGAATCGTTTCAAGGGGTGGATTCGCATCGCAGCAAAGGCAGCAGAGAATCACAGAAAATCACGCAAAATCTTACCGCGAGCTGCTTTCCTTCATCCGGCTCCGCCGAGAAATATTCGGCCCTCAGTCTCTAGACCGCCGCCTCGGGCAACTCGCGCTCGACTTCATCCACCCGATAGCCAAACCCACTCCCACTTAGCGTGCTCAAATCTAGAATCCCGCCGCGTCGCTGATGCAATCCCGGATGCACCGCCTGCTCTGGAAGCGAAGCCGCAGGATAAAACTGCATCGCGTTCGACTCCACGCCCATAATCGTGCCGGCGTGCGCCGCGAGCAGAGCGTGCGGGACCTGGGCGAGCATCGGGTTCGTCAAATCTTGAACCATCAAAGTCATCCCGTGGGCCTTGGCCCAGCAGAGGCTTAGCAGCGCGCCAGTCTGCGTCTTGCAGGTTTTCAGGGCGACTCCGGTCCAGCCTAACTCGCGCCCCATCCGGACGAATTTCCAGTCGTGCGCGCTCTCGTCCATGAAGAGCGGTTTGCG
This sequence comes from Verrucomicrobiales bacterium, assembly GCA_047620505.1. Lineage (GTDB taxonomy): Bacteria > Verrucomicrobiota > Verrucomicrobiia > Verrucomicrobiales > DEV007 > JBLHKS01. The sequence goes on from JBLHKS010000004.1 coordinate 65,708, forward strand.
CGAGCTGCAGCTGTGGACGTCGATCCGATTCGCTTCCATGTCGTAGGGAAACGGCTGCTCGACGTAGAGGATCGATTGGTAAATCCGAGGATGCTCGTCTTTGAGTTTATCGAGGATCCCGTTGACGTAAGCCGGCTCGGTCACGGCGCAGTTGAAATCGGTCGTTAGCCATTCGGTGTCGGTTTCGAGCGCGATCTTGCCGATGTCGACGAGCCGTTGGTAATCCCAATCGGCGTCGCTGCCGCGCAGTTTGATCTTGAGGCAATTCAGGCCGTCTTGAGCGATCCAGTCTCGAAGCAGAACCGGGTAGCCGTCGTCTGGCTCCTCACCGGTGAGCTCGTTTTCGGCGATCGGATCGAGCCCGCCGACGAGATGCCAGACCGGCAGCTGCTGGGGAGGCTCGACGAAGAAATCGGCCGGAAATTTGCCGACAAACTTGTCCGCTGGCTCAAGAAAGTGTGAGAGGTCCTTCCCTAGATAGTCAGAATTGTAGGTTTGATAGACCGGCACGCCGTGGAGGTTTCCGAAGGCGTCGTGGATCGCGATGTCGAGCGGCGAAAAGCAGACTAACGCAGCCAGATGCGGCAGCTGGTGATCGCCTTCCAGATCCGCGTTGAACTCCGCCTGCAACTCCGTCAGCCGGCCGTGAATGAAGTCGTCGCCGATCTCCATCGGATGCCCGGCCGCGTCGTGATTTTTCAGGGCGCGAGTCACGGAACAAGTGAAATCCTCCATCGCGGTGGCGCGCTCTTCGTATTCGATCGGCGCGGGCCAGACCCAACCGACACTGAGCGGCGTTTCGCCCCAGCCGGTCGCGGTCTTGCCGTCCTTGCCTTCAACCGTGACGCGTGCGCGAGCGCAGATCACTTTCGTCAAAACTTGGTTCCCGAATTTCAACGGAACCCGCATTTCGACGGGCAGAAAATAGAGCGAGGCGTCTACGACTCGAATGGCGCGGTCTGAGGCGGTTGTGGACATGGCCGCACCCTGGCAGGTGGCGCGAATCGGTCAAGCGCTGGTCGCCTCACTCCTTTAAAGAGCGGTGCTCCATCAGAGTTGCCCTGACACTGCCAACAAAAATCTCAGCGCGGATTTCCAGCGGCAAGCGCAGTTCGTCGTCTGACATCCAGACTGTCGCCTTCTTGATTTTCTCGCCGATTTCCTTGAGAGATTCGTTCTTCATTACCTTCGAAACTGTGATGTCGAACTTCACCGCATTGATCTGTTTCCCTTGATACTTGAACTTTTCCCGTCCCTCCTGGGTGAGTTCGACGAGGTAGCGTCCATCGAATGGGCAGGTGATCATTCGGAAGGTTTTTCCGTCTTCATCAAGGGGCATACTCCGAACGTAAAGAACGGATGAAAACAGATCGTTGATTCGCTGAGGCGTCTCGTAAACCCGTTCGGTGATCTCCTCTTCGTCCTCGATTTTCACCCGCTCTTTTCCTTCCTCAGGCGCGGACAACGGCGTCCTGACGCGTTTGTTGAACACGAAATCGCCGATGAATTTGGTCTCGTGTTCGGTCTGCTTGCTGCGATCGGCTTCAGTCTGCGTGACGTAGATCGGGCGAAGCGATTTCGGATCAACCCAGGAATGCAGATCGGCGGTGTACGGCCAGATCACGCGCGCGACTCCGGTGGATCGAGCCCGCGCCCGAGTCTCGATCGCGCCCGGGTGATCGCCGTCTTTTGCGACCGTAATGTCGATATCGGCCTGACCGGCTTTGACGACGCCGTTCCAGCTGACGTTAAAAATAAGCGAGCACGGATCGAGCATCGGGAAATCGCCAGCCGGTGTTGTGGTCACCGTCTCTTTCCAGCTTTCGTCGACCTTCTTTTTCTCCTTCGCCGAAAGCGCCGCGACGCTGAGGAAAAGTCCGGCAATTGCAAGGCACGCCAATCGAATCTGCGTTTTCATGGCCGCAACGATAGAGCCAGTCGCCAAAAGGGGAAATTAGATTGTTGCCTTGCGCTGACGGACTGAGAAGTTGGCGAATGGGGAAGTCCGGGCGCAGGAAAAAGAAGCTTCTGATCCTTGGAGGAATCGTCTGGGCGATCCTCATCGCAGCGCTCGCGATCTGGGCGCTGTTTGATGAATTTCGGAGCGACCCGCTTTCACCACGACCTTGGGCTGAGGAAATTTGGAATGCACGAATGCGTGAGTCAGGACCTCCGGCAGATCATCCGATTGCTGCCGAGGGGATCAAAATCAGCTACGATAGGGGAGGCGAAATCCAGGCGTCTTATCCATTTGAAATGCCCGGTGCCGTTCCGCGATCGATTGTCGAGGCCAAGCCGAATACCCTTGAAGCCGAACTTGTCGATGGCCTGACCGTTCGCTTGTCGGCGCTGTCGGTCGTTTACGCTTCCGGGCCCGGCGATACCACTTCGAAGGCCTTCAACGCCGCTACGCTTGAGCCGGCCAGTCCCGCCGAATTGCATCAGCAGCAGCTACCATGGTTTGGCGACGATACCGCTCACGAACTCGAGGCGATTCGAGCGCCAATCTCTGGAAAAGCCGAGTTTCGGTTCTTCGTCACGGCAGATTCTCGCGGTGGTCCGATCGCTTTTTCCCGGTTCATGCTTTTCGATCCTGCGACGCACAACTCTTGGGAATCCGAAGATTGGAGCGGTACGCTAACTGTGGATGACTACCGGCGTTACGGAGTTTCGATCCCGTTCCATCTTTATCGATTTCATGACCGCCCGCTGCGGCTTGTGGTTGAGGTTACACACGGACCTTCCGAGTTGCTCTCCCTCGCTCCGAAGGCCGGAGACGTTGCTGTGGGCGAGCAGTTTGTCTGTCAACTTGTCGACATTCAGCGAGCTCGGTCGGTAACGACTCGTTCGATCGGAGACGGATTGTTTGCTGGGCAATACGGAGTTAGTTCCGAGAGCAACCCCAGCACCGTAATGTTGTTAGGGTTCTCTGGAGATTCGAATCAGTCGCAACAATCCATCCACGTCGAAACAAAGGACGGCAAGTGGCATTCAGCGCCGGTGAGAGGCTGGAAACTGGCAACGGCGCGGATCTCAAATATCGTGCCCGAAGACATCATTTCGATCGAAGTCGAGGTTCCTCGGCAGAAACTGGTCGTCTTCGATCTGCCAAGGATTCCGGGTATGCCAGAAGCAAATTCCGCACCCTCAAACCTGTTCTCGGTCGAGGCTCCGTTTCTTACGATTCGAGACGAAACCGATCTCCAGCAGCTGCTGCGGGACGCGGCACAGTTTGAAGGCTGGGTCGACGCGCCAGACTTTCCCGAAACCTGGTTTCCACGATCCTATCACCGCACAAGCATTCGAAAAATCATGAGCGAGTACCTGTCGGAAGCCAACCAGCCCTACTACTTGGACCGTGGGCAATTTTTGCTGACGGAAACTAATAAGCCGAAATGGCGTTTGTGGGTCGACGAAAAGTGGGAAGGCGCAAAAGGCTGGTTTGATTAGTCAGCAGCTGCTCAGTCTTCCTGAAACCGCTCGAACAACCCGGTGATCGCCGGATTCTCGCTCGCAGCCGCTTCTTTCAGGATCCGAGCGCGCTCGGTGGGGCTGGTGTTTTCGTCGAGGATCCAACCGTGCAGAATCAGCGCGTTTGTGACCGTGTCAGGACTCGAAATCGGAGTTCTAGGCGGCTTGGGACCGAGAGATGCGATCCAGTCTCGGATCACGCGGACACCAGATTCGTCGATCGTCTTTGCGCCTAACATTGGCATATGGCCGAGGCCGGATGTCGCACTCCGATAGTAGAGAACTGAGCGATAGGGATTGCCTGGGACGATCAATTTGGGGTCCTCGAGATCGAAGCCGCCTTTGGTCGGAGTGACGTCGACGAGGTCCATCAAATCGAGAGGCGAAGCGGCCTGCATCTGCATCGGAACCGAGCCGCCGCCGGAAACTCGATGGCAGTGCGCGCAGTTCGCGTGAAGCCAGGACCGAGCGCGGACGTTGAGATCGGCAGTGTCGTCGTGTGGGTTTGTCAGGGGCTCCGTTTCGGCGAAATCGACGAACGCGTCGTCGACCAGGTTGAGCGAGCGGAATCGTTCCAGCTGATCGGCGATGTCGATCTGACCCGGCGTGAAAGCGAGGAGCCGATTGAAGTTTCCGCCGTGACAGCGAGTGCATTCGGCGCGGCTGTGGAAGCGCCAGGGCTGACCAGCGACCTCGGCATCCAGACCTTCGACCGGCACGAGATCAGCTTCAGTTTGGGCTTCGTTCCAGCGGTAGGTGTAGCCGTTCCAGTAGCCGTCGAAGTGGAGAATCTGGGTTTCAACGCGGGTTTCGCCGATCGAAATCGTTTTGGCGAGCACGGTGTCCTTCGGCTTCCTAAAACGGAGGAGGGGCGCGTTTCTGCGATCCTGAACCTGGGTTCTGAATCCGCCGTTGTCGGGCATGCAGACCCAATAATCAGCCTCAGCTCCGTCCTGCCAGATCGGCGCGTTGATTTCGAAATCGTAAACTCCCGGGCTCGGTTCCTGCGCCGTGACATCGGTGAAAATCCCGGTCTCGCTGAGTTTCTGTGGAAAGTCGGTTGGGACTTTGGCCTTCGGGTTTCGAACGAGACGGTGGAGCGTCTGAGGGCCGTCATCCCAGTTGAGGAAAACGATCTCGCCAGCAGCTGCCTGGCCGAAACTTACGACCTTGAGCCGAGTGTCGGCGATGAATTCGTGCCGCTGCTCAGTTTCTCCGTCATGCCAGAGGCCGTAGGTTCGACCGGTCACGAAATCCGAATAAACATAGGCTCCGCGAAGGTCCGGAAGCCGCTCGCTATCGAAAACGTAACCGCCGGTGATCGAGGCCATTTCCTGATGCGAGTGAGCTTTGATCGGCGGCGTGATCACCGGCTGCGGGCCGGGATTCTGAAGCGGCTTGATCGGCTGTGGCCCTTCGACGATCGACCAACCGTAGTTTGCTCCGCGCTCGATTTTATAGAGCATTTCCCAGAGCTCCCAACCAACATCGCCGACCCACAGATCGTTCGTCTTTGGATGAAAACAGAGTTTCCACGGATTCCGAAGTCCGTAAGCCCAGATCTCGGGCCGCGCCCCTGACACGTCCACAAAAGGATTGTCCTCGGGCACGCGATACGGATGCTCTTTGGTTATGTTTTCGACGTCGATCCGCATGACCGATCCTGCGAGGTCGCTCAAATCCTGTCCGGTGTTCTGCGGATCGGGCGGCGATGGGACTTCGAGATCGCCGACCAGAAAATAGAGCATTCCGTCCGGCCCGAAGCCGAGATGCCCGCCGTTGTGGCCGCCCCCGCCGAAGGTGATGATGATCTCTTCGCTGCCGGGTTCGATCAGCAGCTGCTGGTCGATCTGACACAGCCGAAACCGCGAAATCCGCGAGCTGTCAGGCTTTCGAACTGAGGTTCGGTAAAACACGAAAATTTCCCCGTTCTCCGCGAAATCCGGATGAATTGTCATCCCTAACACGCTCTCCAGCTGCGGCTTGACGATTTCGTTGAGATCGGCCACCAGCTCAGCCGAATCTGGATCCGCTGTGGTGTCGGCCGGCAGCGCCCAGATTTTACCTTTTTGCTCGGCGATGATAATTTTTCCGAGATCAGGCGAGTAGGCGATGTCGAGTCCCTTGCTGAAAGTGATGCCGGGCCAGAGCGGCTCGCTGACGTAGGGCCGGGCGGGCTCGTCGGTTCCGGTAACGCGCGAAGTCGTCCACGGCAGTCGTTCTTCGGCCAGCACGAGGGACTGAAAAAGGAGAAGCCAGGCGAAGACCGAAATCGTTGAGCGAATCATGCCTGCAGTGTGCGGAAGGCGGTCGGTTTTGGCAACCTGATCAGTTTTCGAAAATCGATGTCATACAAATTGGCTTTCGACGACACTCAGGGATCGACGCCCCACTGTGAAACTCGCCGATCTCCATTCTCAACTCGAATCGCTGCACCCGAATAGCTTTGCTTGGGCAGTTGCGTGTTGCCGGGGAGATCGCGATGAGGCGGCCGACGTCTTGCAGACGGCTTACGAAAAAGTGCTCAACGGAAAGGCGCGTTTCGGGGGCGGCTCCGCGCTGAAGACTTGGCTTTTTGGGGTGATTCGCCTGACCGCGCAGGAGTTTTTCCGTCGAACTGTCCGACGCAACGAAGCTCTTGAGAAGCTCACGCTCGAACCCCGATCATGGAGCGAAGAAGTCATCGATGCTGAACAGGTTGGCCTCGCTCTGAACCAACTTTCGCCGCAGCAACGCGAGCTAACTCATCTGGTTTTCTACGAAGGCATGACCATTCAAGAAGCGGCCGATGCGCTTGAAGTCAGCGTCGGTACAGCGCGTCAGCACTACGCTAGAGCTAAGCAAAAACTCCGCGAGCAACTTCAACCGATCGCAACAGCATCATGAATTCCGAAATCGATCCCGACGCCGAATTGGCCAAGGCTTATGAATCTTGGGTGAACGCCCGCGCAAGCGAACCGCCTCCGTTTGAAGCTCTTGCGCCGCCGGTCGGTCAAAGACGTCGCGTTCTGACATTTCCCAAGTTGCTCGCGGGCCTCGCCGTAGCGGCTGCCCTCGTTTTTTCCTTTGTGATTTTCTCCAACCGACAGCCCGATCCGCCAGCAGCTGCTGAGCCTGACATTGCGATGCCGTGGCCGACTGAGACGGATTTTCTGCTCACCTGGTCCAGTGATTCAGGGAGCGACGACTACGATTTCAAAAACCTGACAAAACCATAAAACTGAACTGAAAATGAGAATATTCCGCTACCTTTTTATCATGAGCATCGTCCTTGGCGCGGTTGCCTCGGCCCAGCACGAAGATCCGTTCCGGGATGCGTTCTTTCCGCCGGATCTCGTGATTCACCACGCTGAAGAACTCGGAATCTCGGACGCTGATCGGCAGAGATTCCAGGACGAGCTTCAATCGAGAAAAGAGGAGTTCGAAAAGGTCGGCCAAGCGCACCGTGCCGCGTCTGAGGCCATGGCGAAAACGCTCGAGGCGCATCCGGTCGACGCGACGGTCGTCATGGAGAAGTTGGACGCTCTGCTGTCGGCCGAAAACGAGATGAAGCGTCTGCACGTCTCCGCGATGCTCGCGGTGCGCAACCAGCTGACTCCGGATCAGATCGCAAAGATCGATGAGCTGAAGAAGCGGCCGAATCCGCTCGCCAAACATGCGGAATTTATCAAAGCGAACATCGAGCCGAAGAAGGCGCGTTTTCAGCAAGCGATGCAGGCCCGCGAAGCCGCTCAAAACCCGCCACCGGAAGGGACGCAGGAGCTGATAGAAAAATTCCACAAGCTGATGAAAAACGGCGAAGTCGAGTACGCCGTGAAAGCCATCGATGAGGCTCTTAAGCTGGTCGAGTAGCCCGGCTACCGCGAATCCTCGCCGAGCACTTCGTACTGCCCGGCGGTTTTGTTCGCCATGACGCCGTCGATCATTTTGACCCACTCCGCGAAGTGTTCGCTCGCCTTGTGCGCAGCGAACGCTTCGGCGTCGGTGTAGAGTTCATAGATCGCGAATTTGTCCGGTTCAGAGATGTGGCGGGACCACTCCCACTTCAGGCAGCTCGGCTCCTGACGGGAACCGGCGGCATTGAATTCGAGAGCAGCGATGAGGTCGTCAGCCCGGCCGGGGTTGACTTCGATTGTTACGACGATGGCAAGCATGATTGTGATTAAGTTAGAGTGAGAACCCGAGGAAATCGCGGGCGTTGTTGAAGCAGATGTTTTCGATCATCGGCCCTAACATTTCGTATTTTTCCGGGAGGAGCCCGTCCTCGACGTCCTGGCCGACAAGATTGCAAAGCGTGCGCCGAAAATATTCGTGGCGCGGGAACGACATGAACGAGCGCGAGTCGGTCAGCATGCCTATGAATTTCGTCAGCAGTCCGCAATTCGAGAGCGCGTTCAGCTGCCACTCCATCCCTTCCTTCTGATCGAGCGACCACCAGCCGGATCCGAACTGCACGCCGGGGAAATTTCCGGCCATCGTCGCGAACACAAAATTGTCGCGCGGGTTGTTGTTGTAGAGAACGGTTTTGGGAAGCTGATCGGTCGCGGAGAGTTTACCGAGGAACGCGGAAAGCGTTTCGGCCTGCGGAAAATCGCCGATCGAGTCACAGCCGATGTCGCCACCGAGTTTCTCGAACAGCCGCGTGTTGTTGTTTCGGATCGGGCCGAGGTGCAGCTGCATCGTCCAGCCTTTTTCCGCAGCGAGCTGGCCGAAAAGCAGCATCAAATTTCCGCCGAATTGCTCGCGTTCCTCAGCCGAGGGCGCTGTCCCGCCGCGCGCTTTGTCGAAGATCGTCGAAGCCGCTGCGTCTGAGCAAAAATCGCCAAAACAGCGGTCCATCCCGTGGTCCGAAAGCCGCCCGCCGACCGAATGAAAAAAGTCGTGCCGCTGCTTCAACGCGTCGCAAAGCGCCGAGTACGAATTGATTTCCACGCCAGCAGCAGCTCCGAGCTGCTCGATCCAGGCGTTCCAGATTTCCGGCGTGTGAACGTGGAGCGCTTTGTCAGGACGGAACGTCGGGTAGACTTTCGCTTCGCAGTCGGATTCGGCAATCGCGATGTGATGGGCGAGGTCGTCGCCCGGGTCGTCGGTCGTGCAGAGCGCGCGAACTTTGAACTTTTTCAGCAACGCGCGAGTTGAGAAATCGTCGCCAGCCAGTTGTTCCTTCGTAGTTTCCCAAATCGCCGGAGCCGTCGTTTCGTCCAGCAGCTGCTCGATCCCGAAATACCGCTTCAGCTCAAGATGAGTCCAGTGGTAGAGCGGATTTCGCAGCGTGTTAGGAACCGTTTTCGCGAACGCGAGGAATTTTTCATACGGATCGGCGTCGCCCGTGCAGAGCCGCTCTTCAGCGCCGTTCGCGCGCATCGCCCGCCATTTGTAGTGATCGCCTTCGAGCCAGATTTCGAACAGGTTCGCGAATTTTCGATTTGAAGCGATGTCCTGCGGCGGCAGGTGATTGTGGAAATCAATGATCGGCTGATCTTTGGCGTGCTCGTGAAAAAGCCGACGTGAGGCATCGGTTTTGAGCAGGAAATCGTCGTGGATGAAAGACATGGCGGGACGAAATAGCCTAAGGACAATCGAATGTCGAAAAACGAATTTCGATCGCTGAGAAAGCGTGATATTCTGAACCTATGATTGAGCTTCAAAATCGTGTGCTGGCGCTGCCGGAGGCGGAAAAGCGCCAGATTTTTGAGGCGTTGAAATCCGATCTCGATGGGTTCGATGACGCGATTCTTCCGATCTTGAGAACTCGGGCGCGTGAACTCGATTCCGGTGAAGTTAAAACGATTCCAGCGGCCGAAGCGTTTTCTGCGATCAAAGCAACCTATCAGCAGAAGTTTGGCGAATGACGGTCGAGTTGATTCCGGCGGCTAGATTCGATGTCGACGATCAAGCGGAGTTCTGGGAGAGCAAATCCAAAGGGCTTGGACTCGAATTCATCGAGCACATCGAAGATGAAGTTTTTCGAATTCAGCAAGACTTGGAGCGTGGGATCTTCGGAAGAAAAGTCGGCGAATTCTGGAAAACGCTGACGGAGCGCTTTTCGACAGCAATCTATTATCGGGTCACCGGCGAAATGGTTGTCATTTTCGCGATCTTCAACACCCGTGAAGATCCGGCTTGGATTGCGCAGCAGCTGAGAATCCGATAGTCACCCCGCGTCCGCCCACTCTTCGATCTCTGGCTCGAGAAACGCCTCGTCCAGCGTCTCGCGCGCCCAGGCAGCGCCCTCGGCCAATCGCCTCAGCAGCCGCACGATCACCACTTGCGCAGCCGGTGTCTCCGTCCAGATCGTGTTCGCTAGCACCCGCCATTCTTCGCCCTGAACCTTCGTTTTCGGTTTCGTCAGCGCCGAATCGCAGCGCTCGCAGGCCAGAATCGTGCGATCGAGCTCCGGATCCTTCGGCACAGGCGGAACTTCGAAAGTTTTGAGCGAAACGCCGGCTGCCTCGCAAATCTCACACTTCGATTTCGCCCGACGAGCGAGGTCTTTTCCGAGAAGGGACAGCGCTTGGACCCGCGCCTTATGGGTTTCGAATCCTTTGGCCATGTTGGCTCGAATGTACGGCCAGATCATCGGGAAATACAAAAATTTAATAAAGTTTAAATACTTTGTTGAAAAATTATAAATTTTATTGCAGTTGTAGCCGCCAAACAAAAATGCCAATGCAATTTAACCTATTTCAGCGAATCGCGGAGGCGGATGCCGAGGAAGCCCTCGTTTACTCCAACGAACTTGAGTGCTTTGCGATTCATCGGCAGTTTTCTCTCCGAACGCTGAAATCCGGTCACCGACAGCAAATTCGCGACGTTTGCCGCGAGGCGATGGACTCTCCGCCCACCGGAGTCGCCAAATTGCTCGACTATTCTTACGACGCCAACCGCGCTTCCGGCTACTTCGAGGTCCTGCCCGGCCAACGGCTTGACTCGCTCGTCGGCCTTGAGGGGCCTCTCTCCATCTCGAACTGGCTGGATCTGGCCGAGCGGATGGTTGAGACTTCGATCAATCTTCAAAAACATCCGGATCTCGTCATTTCCTGGCTGCCGGGCAACGTCAACGCCTGGAAAGACGACGACGGCAATCTTCAGCTCGCGATCGCGGCTTTCGACGTCGCTGAACCGGAAGCTCCGGCCGTTCGCGAGTCGCTCGTCGTCGGCAATCTCGCCACGCTCTGGTTTTTCATGCTGACTGGCGACGCGGACATTTCTTACTACTCGCTCGTCGGCTGGGATTTCGATGTCGTCAGCGAATTCCGCGGGATCGAGCTGCTCGCCGGCTGCTTTGAAGCGCTTTTTCATCCGCAACCGAGCCAGCGCGTTTCGACCCTCGCCGAAACCCAGCAGCTGCTGGCGCGAATCCGCGATGTCGTCGGCAAATCCGAGTTTCGACTTCGCTCAAGTGGGCTGTCCGTCGCCGATCTTGGCGCGAGCCGTGGCCTCGTCCACATCGCCCCTCGTCAAACGCCGGAACCGTCCGGATTTTGAGGCTGGACGCGCGGGAGATTCCGCCCGATTGAGAGAAAACCCGGGAGCTGCCGCCGCGTAGTCCCTTTTCAACCCATGAGAAGACTGCCCGATCCTGCCCAAGCTCCGAAGGATGCGCCGGGCGATCCGCCACCCAAGGGCAAAGCCGGGATCGTCTCCATCGCCGTGATGTGCAGCCGGGTTCTCGGGCTCGTGCGCGAAATCGTCCTCGGTGCTTTGTTTGGCGCGAGCGCGTTCATGGATTGCTTCATCGTCGCCTACCGGACGCCGAACATGCTGCGCGATCTCTTCGCTGAAGGCGCGCTTTCGACCGCGTTCGTCACGACGTTTTCGAAAAAACTCAAGACCGAAGGCGACGAGGCTGCCTGGGAACTCGCGCGGAAAATGATCACCCTCGCCATGGTTTTCATGACGATTCTCACTCTCGTCTGCGTTCTGATCGCGCCGATGCTCGTCCGGCTCATGGCACCGGGGTTCTACTCGGACTCCGATAACGTCGCCATCGGCATGGGGCCGCTGACCGTTCAGCTCGCCCAGATCATGTACGTCTTCATCGCGATGGTTTCCCTCGCGGCGCTCGTTATGGGCATGCTTAATTCCAAAGGCATTTTCTTCGTCCCGGCGCTTTCATCGAGCTTCTTCAACGTCTTCTCCGTCGCCACCGGCGTCGCGATCGGATACTGGATGGACCCGAACTGGGGCAAAGGCGCGTTTATCGGCCTCGCGATCGGTGTTCTGGTCGGCGGACTCGCTCAACTCGCCGTCCAACTGCCGGCGTTGTGGAAAACCGGGTTTCGGTTCAAACTCGACTTCGGTTGGCGAGATTCTGGAGTCAAAAAAGTGCTCATTCTCATGGGCCCGGCAGTCCTGGCCGGAAGCGCGGTTCAGATCGGCGTGCTGATCAACACCATGTTCGCTTCCGTGCTCGAACAAGGCTCGATCAGCTCATTGCAATGGGCATTCCGGCTCATCATGCTCCCCATCGGCATCTTTGGAGTCGCAGTCGCAACCGTTACGCTGCCAGCCGTTGCCCGCGCCGCGACCGAGGGAATCGGAGACGAATTTCGTAATGTCCTCAGCCGTGGAATTCGGCTCGTCGGCCTGCTGACCATCCCGTCCGCCATCGGCCTCGCGATGCTCGCTGAACCAATCATCGAAGTCGTCTTCCAGCGCGGCGCGTTCGATCACGACACCACGCTTCGAGTCGCCGCAGCGCTGCGTTGCTACGCCTTCGGCCTGATTTTCTACTCTGGCCTCAAAGTGATCCAGCCGACATTCTATGCTGTGGAGAAAAAGTGGGTGCCGATGTTCGTCAGCCTCGGTGCCATCGCCTTAAACGCCGGCTTGAACACGCTCTGGGTTTTCGTCCTCGACATCAAAGAAAACACCCACCAGTACCTCGCCCTGTCGACGACGATCAGCGCAACGTTGAATTTCGCCGTGCTCTACATCCTGATGCGTCGGATCGCCGGGAATCTCCAAACCGGCAAACTGATCTCGACCGTGATCCGGCTGATGATCGCTGGAGCCGCCCTGGTCGGCGTGATCCTCACCGCGCAAAACACGATCCTTCCCAACTACTTTGTCGGTGGATCGTTCGTCCTGAAGGTCCTCATTCTCGGTGTCACGATCGCAGCAGCTGCTGTGTCCTATTTCGTTGTTGCGAGGCTGCTTCGAGTGGAAGAACTCGACGAATTCATGGCGATCGTGAAGCGACGGGCGAAGCGGTAATCAACTCGATGGCTTTCGAGTAGTCCGATGAAATCGAGAAAGTCTGTGTTCAATCTTTCCATCTCCGCCTTCCTGAGTTCCGCTGATCACGGCGATTGCTGCGAGCCTTTCGGCAAACCCGCGCTCGAGCCAGGGGGAGGCAGAATCTCGGAACTCTTTGAGAGTATTCTTCTGAAGGATCTTTTCCATGAGTCAATCGCGTGTCGAAATTGTTAGCGGAGATGGGATTCATTTTCCGTCATGTTCACTGATTGTTTCCGGTGGTAGATGGCAAAATCCCATGAATCGGGATCGCCAATGAAATTATAGATTACAAGCTGGCCATTCAGTCTGCCGACATTCATAACTATGCCGGTGGTTTGAGATGAAGAGTCGGCCCGAATTTTCACGTCGCCGGATGAAAATGCCCAATCTCCGTTGCCTTGCATCAGCTCAAAAAGCCGATCCTTTTCGTGAGTGAAATACAGCTTGGAGAAACTAGCGGTGCCATCCTTACGGAGGGTGAAATGGGAGGCCAGGATTTGAACCTGCGTTGCGCCCAAATCGAAGAGCGCGGCTTCGCCGGATTTGGCTATCGTCCATTCACCAATGAGATCGCCTTTCGAGAGGAATCTTGCTGGCTTGATTGGAAATGGATCAAGGATCGGATGGATGACGCATGTGAAAATGGCAGCGAACAATAGAGTGAAGCCGACCTGAACAAATCGGGTGATCAAACCAGCTGGAGAAGGACAGGATCTTCGGAGCAGGCGGGAGATCAGGATCGACAGCCCCGCTCCTATTGCCAATCCGACTCCTGCTAAGAAAAGCCAAATGATCAGAGCGAATAGAGGATATAGCATTCTTCAAAATATCACTTGGGAGCAAGAAACGAAGCGTTGAAGAGCGAAAAGAGATGGGCATCAAACCTGGCGCTAGCAATCGAGATCATCCTACAAGAATGTTGTGCGGGTCCAGCCTCTTCGGGCGGATTTTCCACTCCTTCCGCCCTTGCTACGCGGACCGCCGCCTATGAACTTGGGTGTTTGTCAGGTTGCCCTTTGAATTCGCCACGACTTTGATGTCGGCATGCAAATCTGCCCGCCTGTTGTTCTCGTCGGTCTGCTGATCTGGATCGCTGGATTTTCGCCAACTCAAGCTCAGAACTCCAGCGGCCTCACCGCTGAGGAACGCAAAAACATGGTCGACTTTCACAACAAGGTTCGAGCTGAGGTTGGCGTCGACAAAGTCACCTGGTCCGACGAACTCGCGCGCTTCGCTAAAGAATGGGCCGACGAACTCTCTCGACGCGGGAAATTCGAGCACCGGCCTCGAATCGGCGAGTGGAAGTCGACTTACGGTGAGAATCTCGGGATGGGCAGCGATCGGACTTACGACGCGATTGATGCGTCCAAAGCCTGGCACGAGGAAATCAAATTCTACAAACCTGGAAAGCCAATTCCCCAAATTTTCGCAGGATTCAAAGCCGGCCACTACACGCAGATGGTCTGGAAGGACACGACTGAAATCGGTGCTGGCAAAGCCGTGATTCGAGGAGGCCGCTACGACGGCTGGACCGTGGTCGTCTGCAATTACAACCCGCCAGGAAACTACAAAGGCCAACTGCCTTACGAGCCGAAGTAAACCGATGAAGCGGGCTTCGCCAATTGTGGTAAATTCAGCTACTTTTTGGCGTAAGCCGCCCACTGCGCATCGTTCAACTCTGAATCCGGATCGCCCATGTGAACGACATAGCGGTAACGCGAAACGTGGGGAGCATCCGGTTTGATCTGGAATGACTCCTCAACCATCGGCGAGAAGCAAAAATAGGGCTTGCTCGGATGCAGGCGAACGTGCTGAGGAAAGCGGAAATTCGATGGATGAGCGAGAATCGCGACACCGCTCGGTTTGCCGTCGATTCGCCCGAAAATGTCGACCCATTTCGGGCGAGAATGATTTCCGTCCGCGCGAGTTTTGCCTTCGTTCGTCAGAAATCCGGCTGTCGCGGTCTCAGGTTTCGCATCCGGCTCAAACCACGAGTCGCTGCCCCGGATCGCCATTCCGCCATAATGATATTTCTCGATCGTCAGCGGCGATTTCGTTGCGCATTTCTGGATCGACTCGATGTCGAAGACGAAAAAATCGGCTTTCGTTTGGTAGGCGCGGACGGTCCAGGTTTCGGCAAGAATCGCTGTGTCGGACTTCTGATTTTTCCAGCTCAACTCGACGACAAACTGGCTGAATTCCGGATCGCTGGTTGTCGAAATTACTTTTGAATGCGCGACTTTGCCGAGTTCGAGTTTCTGATTCCAGAATTCCACTTTCTCGCCTTCAAACTGGCATTTCGTCCATGCAAAAAAGAGCGCGTGCTGATGAAGGTGGTCAGCCGGAAACTCGCTCGTCACTTCCTGGCCATCCGGATTGAAAATCGGATGAATGTGGCCGCTGCGCGCGAAATATGGCTCGGTTCCTTCAGGTCCGGTTCTTGTCGTTTTGTTGTAGCGGAGAACCGGCTTGCCGTTGCACTGGAGCTCAATCGAATCCTCCGTCTCGACGACCTGCGCCCAGGCCGATGTTTCGAAAGCGACGAGAAAAAGGAGAGCGAGTAACCATTTCATAGTTGAGAAATCTGGACGGCGTCCCTTCGAATTGCAATCCATTGCGGGGAACTCAGACTCGGCTAACCTCTCTCGAGCCCGGATGATTTTTCAGCAGTTGTATCCCGCACAAATTCTTCCGCATCGGTTGGATCAATTTCTGGCCGAAGGCTGGTATCGGCGGGGCCAATCGATTTTCACTACCGCTTTCGTCGCAACGTTTGAAGGCCTTTTCGATGCGCCCTGGCTGCGTTTGGACGTCCGGAAGCACAAGTTTCGGAAGCGGCTTCGGCGATTGATGCGGCAGAACGGCGAACTCTTCGAAATCCGATCGGGCCCGGCCCGGATCGACGATGAGAAGCGGGAAATGACTGAGATTTTCCGCCAGGAGTTCAAGGGCGATTATTACGAAAGTCTCGAAGACGCGCTCTACGGCGACCGCCCACTTTCCTCGCCTTCAGTTTTCACCACTCATCAAATTGAGCTCTTTTTCGAGGGGCGCTTGATCGGTTTCAGCTTTTTTGATCTCGGGAAAAGCAGCATGGCGAGCATTCTGGGGATCTACGATCACGAATTTTCACGCCACAGCCTTGGGCTCTATACGATGTTGCTGGAGATTGAAAAATGTCAGCGCGAAGGCCTCGATTTTTACTACCCGGGCTACGCGATGCCGGGCAATCCGCGCTTTGACTACAAACTGCGCCTTGGCGAGTTGGATTTTTTGGAGCCGATCAGCGGCGATTGGAAGCCGTGGTCCGATTTCAGCGAAAAAACGAGCCCGCGGGCAGATCTCAGAGCTGAGATCGCTCGCGCACAGGCGGTTCTGCCCGAGAACTGGGGCGCAGGCGCGTATTTCAATTTCGAAGCGCCTTGCGAATTTCTGGCTCGCACCAAAAATGCGGAATTCCTTCAATCTCCGCTTTTCCTCGCTCCCAAAGATCACGCTGAAACGAGCCGCACGCTGGTGATCGAATTTAATCAGACCGAGCGGCTTTTTCGACTGTCGCGCTTTGAAGCCGTTCAAGCGCTTCCTTTTCCGCACCACAAGCGACCGCTCGATTTCCTCTCGCTGCCCGCCCACTTCGATGTCGCCGATTTTATTTTCCTCGGTTCGCTGGTTCGTGAAGAAATTCTCGGCGAAACCTGCGATTCCGAAGGATTGCCTGCCCTGGTGAGAAGCGCCGGAGGCTAAAAACTCATCCTTCGCCCTTTTCGCCGGGATGCATTCCGTAAAGCTTTAGTTTTTCACGCAAAGTCAGCCGGGAAACTCCGAGCCATCTCGCTGCCTGAGCCTGATTTCCGCCCGAACGCCGGATCGCCTGACCATAAACCTCGCGCTCGAACCGCTCTTGCAAAACTGGCAGCGCTGTCTCGATTTCGCTGTTGATCACGCGGGTCAGCGTCTCACCAACCAGCTGGCTCAGGCCTTCGACCTCCGTTGGGTTCGGACCCTCGGAATCTTCAAGAATTCCTCGGCAATCCTGCCAGCTGATCGTGTAGCCGCGCGATGCGAGGAGCGCTTTGCGGATGACATTTTGCAACTGCCGAATATTTCCGGGCCAATCCTGATCGCTGAGGAATTCGGCCGCCGCCGTCGCGATCGAAGGCGAATCGATCCCGAATTCCGCCCCGTAGCGACCCAGAAAATAATCGATCAACGGCCGAACGTCCTCGCGGCGCTCGCGCAGAGGCGGAATCGTGATCGAAACGACGTTGAGACGGTAGAAAAGATCCTGCCGGAAATCCCCGTCGGCCACCATCGATTCGAGGCTGCGATGAGTCGCCGCGATCACACGGACATCGACCGGAACATCGTTCTCGCCGCCGAGCCGCTGGATCGTTCGTTCCTGCAAAACGCGAAGCAGCTTCACCTGGAGCTGCTGGTCCAGATCGCCGATTTCATCCAGAAAAAGCGTCCCTCCGTGGGCCTGCTCAAAGCGCCCGATCCGCATTTTATCCGCCCCGGTGAAAGCGCCCTTCTCATGCCCGAAAAGCTCGCTCTCAAGCAGCGAATCCGGGATCGCAGCGCAATTCACCGCGATGAACGGCTTGTGCGCGCGGTGTCCGTGCTGATAAATCGCGCGCGCGATCAACTCCTTGCCCGTCCCGGTTTCGCCGCGAATCAGGACCGTGACCGGCTGCGCCGCGATTCGACCGAGTTCCTTGTAAATCTGCCGCATCGCCCGACTCCGGCCGACGATCGTGTCCTGCCCCTCGTAAACCTGGCCGATTTCGACCGGTTTCGACATTCGGCGACTGTCCTCGACCGCTTTTTCGACAACTTCGACGAGTTCTTCCTCGTCGATCGGGCGCAAAAGACAGTCGTAAGCGCCTGATTTGATCGTTTCGATCGCGATGTTGCTGTCGTCGGACGAAGTGAGCGCGATCACCGGGAGTCGCGAATCGCGCGAATGAAGATCGCGGACCAACCGAAGATCATCGCCAGTTACGACCGCTGAAATTCCTGGATCAGCCGCCCTATCGAACCCGGCTTTGGCATCAGCGACGATTTCGACCGCAAATCGGCTGGCTCGCAGCGTCGCGGCGATTCCCTCCGCGCGACCAGCATCGGAATCAATAATCAGCAGCTGCTGGTTCGTAGTCGGCATTCTTTGAGAGCTGATGCTGGATCAGCGTAGCCGACTCCGCATCCACAAAAAAACCTGGCCCGCAGAAAGCGGGCCAGGCGAAACCTAGAAACATGAAACACAAACAACAGCCACGTTGTCGCGACTGAGCCAAAGGTTAATATCTCTTAAATATCCGTCAAATTAAAAGATGTAGATTTCTGATTCTTTTTTTCAGGCCGTTTTCGGGCGCGATCCTGGAATCGCAAAGTTCAGGAAAAGAGCGTCATATTGAGCGATCAATATTGAACGATTGACTCGTGAGGTTAACCGTAGTTCCGCCACCTCCCTCACGTGCCTCTCCAGAACCAGCCACAGATCAAAGACTACCAGATTCACCTGCCGCCGCTTGGCGAGGGCGCGTTCGGAAGGGTTTACCACGCTACTTATCGTGGGATCAGCGATCGGGCGGTGAAGATTTTCAAGCCGGACACGGTCGATCTGCCGACGATGTCGAGAGAATTGGAGAAGCTTTCGCTCATGGCTGAGCATCCGGGGATCGTCACGCTTCACGATTTCGATCTCGTCGCAGAAACCCCGTACTACGCGATGAGTCTGCATGCTGATTCGGGTTCGGACGGAACCTGGAGCTCGCGGACGCTCGAAAACCTCTGCGGAAAGGTCGACGCGAAGGAAGCGGCCGAGCTGATCGACCAGATCGTCGATGCAATGGCTTACCTGCATCGTCATCAGGTTCTTCACTGCGATCTGAAGCCGAGCAACGTGATGATCACGGACGAGCGACCGCCGCGGATCAAGATTTGCGATTTCGGCCAGAGCCGCGGTGCCGCCCGCAACACGCCGGATGCCGTGGGGACGCCGCTTTATTCGAGCCCGGAGCAGCTGCTCAAACCGGATGAATCTTCCGATGGCGCGGGGTTCAAGTGGGACGTCTACAGCTTCGGAGTTCTCGCTTATAAACTGGTGACTGGGCGGCTTCCGCGCCTTCAGCAGCTGCTGAGCGGTTCGGGCGGATCCGGGACGGCTGGAGAATTCGAACTTTCGATCCTGGATGAGACGAGGCATGAGGCGAGCATCGGTGATTCGTCCTCGATGACTCGGTCCGGCCGCGTCGCCGAGCAGTTGTTCGAAGAAGAAGAAGTGGAGTGGCCAGCGGGCGCGCCGATCGACAACCGGCGCAAGGCGATCATCACGCAATGCATTTCGTTAGACCGAAGTGATCGACCGGCGGACATGCGCGAGGTGCACGATGAGATCGAGCGCAGCCTCAACGAACGAAAGGTGACTCGGCAGCGGAATTGGACGCTGCTTTTCGCCGCGATGATGATGATCGCGATTCTGGCGACGATCGTCGCCGGGGTTGAAGCCTATCAATCTCGCCAAGCTAACCGAGGCGAGCAGCAAGCGCGTCAGGGTGCAGAAGAACTGGTCCGATTTATCCTAACGGATCTTCGGCAGAAGCTCGACGCAGATCAGCAGGTCGAGCTCCTCGAGCACATCGTCGAAAATGCCGACACTTACGTTAACAGCCTGCCGACCGATCGTCAGACGGAGGACACGATCCGGACGATCGCTTCGGCGCTCCACACGAAGGCCGCCTACGCGCTTGGCCGCGGCGACGCCGAGTTAGCGGCAGAGTCATTCGGCCAGTTGATCGCAATTTATGATCGAATTCTGGAGAGCGCCGAAACGACCGGACGGATTCAGTTTGCGCGGGCGGAGGCAAAGGTCGGCATGGGCGATGCGCTTCGAGCTCAGGGAAAATTAACCGATGCACTCGATTTTTATGAGGCCGCCCTTTTAAGCCGAGATGTGGAAAATCCCGACGGCGCCCCTCCAGCGATCTACCTTCGAAACACGGCTAACGCGCACACAAAAGTTGGTCGGGTTTTGACTCAGTTAGAGGATTTCGACGACGCGATCGAGCGTTTTGGCGTAGCGGTCAGGATTCATCGTCTGCTCCAATCCAAACTCGATTCTACCCATCCGAATGCCGACGGATGGCGCATCCTGGCTTCCGTTAACGACCTCGCCGATGCTAACCGGCTGGGCGGAAATGACGAGACGGCTGAGGAACTTTATCGAGAGGTGATCGATGAGGCTTCGGAAGGCGGCTTAGCTTACGGTCGAAAGGTGCCGGCAGCACACGCGCTTCATCAACTTGGCGAAATCTACCTCGAATCCGATCGTCCGTTTGAGGCGAGAAAACTCTTTGAGAAGGAGCACGTTTATCGTGAAGATCTCCATCGAATCGAGCGATCCAATCCGATGAGAAGTCTTGAGTTAGCCCATTGCCTTTCCCGCCTCGTCGAGTGCTACGACCTGGACTACGGGGCGGAGCGCGGGCTCGCAAAATCCAATATGAATCGAGCGATCGATTTGGCGGCGACGCTCAGCAAGCACAGTCGATTTGAGGAGACGGCCCTTGAATTAAAGACCGAGTTTGAGGCGAAATTGAAGGTGATCGTCGATCGCGATCTGTAAATCCGGCTCAGCAGCTGCTGGGTGCGGACCGCAAAATGACCCGGGCTCGAACCCGCCGGAATCTGCATTTTGAATCCCTTTCCCCATCACTTGATCTCTTTCAGCTCAGACTCGGTAAACAGCCCGCGAGCCTCTTCATTTTCGCGCCAGGCCTTAACCGATTCAGCCTTTACGACAGGCGCGTGGTTATCCCAGGTGTTCCTGACATACGTCAAAACCGCAGCGATTTTTTCGTCCGTAAAATCCGGGCTGACGCGCAAACCAGGCATTGCTGGCTGAATGTCAGGAACTTTGTAAACGGTGCCGTTGACCGTGATCGGACCTTCTATTCCTTCCATCGTAAGCGCGATCAAGCGGCGCTCCGAGCCGGTTACCCACTCGGAGTCCACCAGCGGCGGAGCCAGCGGGACCATCCCTTTTCCATGAGGCTGATGACAGGCAACGCAGTAGGCCCCGTAGGCCAGTTTGCCGATTTCATAGAGGCGTTTGTCCTCAGCCGTTTTGATGAAATCTTCCGGCTTTTTGCCGCTGAAATCGAACAGCTTCGCCAAGTCGCCATCGAGCGAATCCGGCTTGTCGGTCAGTGCGATCTTCTTGAAACCCTTCGACTTACCGCCTTCGGCCATTCCCTTCACGAGCTGCTCGCGGAAGCCTTCATCGATTGTCTCGAGCTGACCGAGGAGGAAACGCACGCTGCCGGGATGCCGCTTCCCAATCGCGGATTTCGCGATCTGGCGGAGAAGCTTGTTCGTCTGATCGATGTGGAGCGTTTCGGCTTGGGCGAGCTCTAACAATTCTCGAATTGCGCCAGCATCGCCCCAGTTTACAACTGCGGTAACGAGGTCGTCGAGAATCTTCAATTGATGCTCGGCGGCGACCGCAGCCACTTCCAGTTCAGCGCCGTTGAGACCGCTCATCGCCATGTCTCGAATCAGCTGATCGTCGCCGCTGTCTTTGAGAATCTCGACCAGCAGCTGCTGAGCCTGCTTTTTGCCCTTGTCGCGAAAAAGGCCAAGGCTCGCCGCCAGATACGGATCGACAAACCTGGTTCGTTTGGCTGCAATTTTTCCTAACGCGCCGACAGCAGCAGCCTCGTGCTCAGTTCCGGCGAAAACCTCCGCAACGCGCGCGGCATTGGCGAGCACCTTGGGATCATCGCTCATCGCCGACAACGCGATGTCTTTCGGCGTCACAATTCCCAGGCCTTCAAGACTCCAGAGCGCGTGAATCTGCGCCAACGGACCGTGGACACCGGCGACTCGCTTGCGCAGGGCGTCGGCACATTCTGGATCGGCGCTCTGAACGATGAGCCGTTGCGCGGTGTCGCGCCACCAGCCGTTCGGGTGCTCAAGAAACTGAGTCAATTCGAACGCGCTCATGCCATCCATTTTCGGCTGCTTGCCGAGCTCGTTCGCGGTCCAGCGAACTCGGTAAATCCGGCCTCGATTGTTGTTTTCCGCATCGAGCCCACGTTCATCAAGTTGGTCGCGCAGGTAAGTCGTTACGTAGGTTTTGTGCTGGATAATTCCGTGGACCATGTCGACGAGATACAGCGAGCCATCCGGCGCGGTGTAGCTGTTAACGAATCGATTGCGTTCATCCATCGAACCAAGGAATTCCTTCCCCTCATAAGCCGCGCCCGCTTTAAAATTGCCGTTTTCGTCCTCGACGATCACGGCGCGTTTCACGAGCAACCCGCAGGGTTCTGGGATGAACGCGTTTCCATGAAACACAGCTGGAAACTGGTCTCCGCGATAAATCGTCGGGCCGCAGGCGCCAGTCGCGCGTGTGAGGTGGCCTTTGTCGGTCAGCATCCCATTCTGGTAGCCACGATTGATACCCGTGGTCGGTCGGATCGGCCAGACGGCGTTGTTGATCCCGGTCCTTTTGAACGAACGGAAGCTGTGATTCGGATTCCGCACGGAGTAACCCGGCCGCAGCTGCTCGTAGCTCAAAAGCGTCGAGTTTGAGTTCGACACCAGTCGACCGAAATCATCCTGACCGATTCCCCACTGGCCGCGGCTCTCGGTTTTGTCTTTCGCCCATTCGCCATCAATCAGGCGGTAGCGAGTCGAGCTTTTCGCGTTGTAGAGCCAGTTGTCGAGCCCCCAGATGAGGCCGTTGGTTTTGTGCTCGACGTTTCCGCTCGTTGCCCATTTTTCATCGATCACCGTCGTTTTGCCCGCCTCGTCGCCGTTGCGCTCGGTGAAATAAAGCTTCGCCTGATCTGCCCAGATGATTCCGCCCTGAACGAACTGAATCGAACGCGGAAGGACGAGCTCATCGAGAAAAACCTTCGCCTTGTCGACCTGCCCATCGCCATTCGTGTCTTCGAGAATCGTGATTCTTCCGTTAGGCTCATCTTCGCCGGTCCCGTCGAGATCCGGCATGTAGCCGCGCATTTCACAGACCCACGGCCGGCCGTTTCCATCGAACGCGATGCAAACCGGATTCAAAATCATCGGCTCGGAAGCGACCAGCTCGATCGCGAAACCTTCCTCGCCAAATTTAAAGGACTCGAGCGCCTGCTCCGGCGAAAGCGGCGGTGCGGGCAGCGTCCATTCCTTCGGTGGCGGCGGCATTTTTCCGGCGTCACCGCGGTCTCCCTGCTGGCCAAAGGCGGCTGCGGTCGAGAAGATGAAACAAAACAAAAGAAGAGTTCTCATGGCAAAAAATACGAAACGGTTTTCCAAACGGGCGCAGAAAATACCCCGTTTGGACGCGATGTCGACCCAGCCCTTCGGCTGTTCCGGATGAATTCAGCAGACTCGCTTAACCCGCGACCGAAGCTGCCGCCGCGCTGACAATTTCAAAGAAGCTGTCCGGATCGAGGCTCGCGCCGCCGACAAGACCGCCGTCGACATCTGGCTGAGCCATCAGCTCGGCCGCGTTGCCCGGCTTCATGCTGCCGCCGTACTGAATCCGGATCTGCGCCGCGTTGTCCACGCCGAAAACTTCTGCCACCACGCTCCGTGAAAAAGCATGCGCCTCTTGCGCTTGCGCCGGCGTTGCGACTTCGCCTGTGCCGATCGCCCAGACTGGTTCGTAGGCGATCACGATTTTCGTCTGCTGATCAGCCGGGACGTTCGCCAATCCGCCTTCG
Source organism: Verrucomicrobiales bacterium (assembly GCA_047620505.1). Classification (GTDB taxonomy): domain Bacteria; phylum Verrucomicrobiota; class Verrucomicrobiia; order Verrucomicrobiales; family DEV007; genus JBLHKS01. The sequence goes on from JBLHKS010000004.1 coordinate 89,149, forward strand.
AGCTGCGTGCGGCAAACTGCTTCGAGCTTGCCGGATTTGCGCTCCTCAAGCGATTCGCCGATGCACAAAATTGGAGTCAACCCGGCTGCCAGTGCGGCGAGGACTTTCTGATTGATGAACTCGTCGCTCTCGCCAAAAATCGCGCGCCGCTCGCTGTGTCCGAGGACGACGTAGCCGACGTTCAGCGCATTCAGAAACGCCGCCGAAATCTCGCCTGTGTAAGCCCCGTTTGCCTCGTTATGCATGTTTTGCGCGCCGAGCCCGACGACCGAATTTCCACTCAGCGCCTCAGCAGCTGCTGGGATGCTGGTGAACGGCGGAACGATCACCGCGTCCGAACCGCAGCTGTCGCCGAACTTCGGAAGAAAGGCGTTAAAAAACTCCGTGGTCTCGGCCGGAGTTTTGTTCATTTTCCAATTGGCGGCAACGATAGGGCGGCGGTCTGACATGATTCGCGGACTTGAGGCGGGAAGGGCGCTTCGTCAAGCAGGTATCAACAACGAAAAAGGCCGCGGAGATCCACGGCCTTTTCGATGAAATTGATGATCGGGTAGGTTGCTCGATTAACGCTTCGAGAACTGGAAGCGTTTCCGTGCACCTGGCTGACCTGCCTTTTTCCGCTCCTTGGCGCGCGGGTCGCGGCGAAGGTGACCAGCGGCTTTGAGGTCTCCCCGAAACTCGGGATTTGCCTGAATCAAAGCGCGAGCGATTCCGAGTTGAACCGCGCCAACCTGGCCGTTCGGTCCGCCGCCAGCAGCGATCACGATCAAGTCGTATTTCTTCATCACGTTAACCGTCTGGAACGGATGCAGAACCAAGTTCTGCAGCGTGACGGTCGGGAAATATTCTTCGAACGGACGATCGTTAATGACGATCTTGCCTTCGCCCTCCGTCATGCGGACACGAGCGACGGCGGTCTTGCGCCGTCCGGTTGCCTGGTAAATTTCAGCCATTGAATTTAGCGATTAGCTTTTAACGATTGGTTCGAATTACAGCGCGTAAGGGACGGGCTGCTGGGCCTCTTGCTCATGAGTCGGGCCGTTGTAAATCCGGACTTTCTTCATCTGCACGCGGCCAAGACGGTTGTGAGGAATCATGCCGCGAATTGCGCGCTCGACGAGCAACTCAGGACGTCGGCGACGAACCTGCTTCGGCGTCTCGACGATCTGACCACCGACATAGCCGGTGTAGCGGGTGTAAATTTTCTGCACTTCCTTCTTACCAGTCAGCCGCACTTTTTCTGCATTGATAATGACGACATGGTCGCCGGTATCGCAGTGCGGGGTGAAGATGGCTTTGTGCTTTCCACGCAACAGGCGGGCTGCCTGGACGGCGACGTCACCGAGAATCTGGTTCTCGGCATCGATCAGCCACCATTTGCGTTCGACTTCTTCGGCTTTTGCGGAAAATGTTTTCATCGCTTACGCGGTGAGGGTAAAATTAAAAATCCCGACTCCAGCCGGATTCAGCTCGATCATTCGGGGGCGGCATCCTACGGATCTCGCCGCAGCTGTCAACCGGTTTGACCCCTGTTTTTATGCCGATCCCGATCACCTGTTTTACCAGCAGCTGCTCAATTTTCCAAGCTTCTTGAAATCGCTCCGATTTCGCCGATATCGAGCCCAATGAATCCGACTGACGTTGCTTATGGGCTTTGGAATGGAGCCGACACCGATTCGATCTGCCAGGCGATCGCTGCCGGCGTTCGAACTTTCATCACGTCCGAAAATCTCGGTGGAGGCGATGCCGACCGCGCCCTTGGCCAGGCGCTCCAGGGCCGAGACCGCGCGGAAGTCTGCGTTATCGGCAGCATCCAGGCTCGGGCACTGACCGATTCAACGGAAGGCACGATGCAGGATCGGGTCAACATCGCGATTAACAACTCGCTCGGCCGAATCGGCCTCAACCAGTTTGATGTCCTTCTCCTCGAAAACCCGGATCGCGAAGGCTTCCGCAGCGCCGAACTCTGGGACGCGCTCGCCGCCGCGAAAGCCGCTGGCCTGACCGCTTCGATCGGAATCGCACCCGGCCCGGCGAACGGCTACACTCTCGATCTGCTTCACGCGTTCGACCGATTCGGCGACCGAATCGATTGGGCGATGGTCGTTTTCGGAGCGCTCGAATCCTGGCCGAACGAACTCTGCTTCGCGCCTGCCAAAGCCGCCAACATCGGGATCATCGCCCGAGAAAGCCGGATCCCGCCCGGTCCATCGGCCCCCAGACTTAAAGAGCAGCGGAGTGGCAAAATCGCTCAGCTCGCCGAAATCGCGCAGCCTCACGGAATCCCAGTCGAGAAGCTCCGGACGGTCTGGACGCTGAGCCACGCCGGCATCAGCACGGTCGCCCTGCGGCTTGAAGAAGGCGAAAAAGCGAGCGCGCTCGGTGAAACCCCGGCGGGCCTGATCGGAGACTTCGCCAAAGTCGTCGAAATCGGCAGCAATCGCGGCACCACGCCTCTTAAAGGTGGAACCCAGCAATTTCAGGGCCAGATCCAGGCCGAGCAATGGCCTCTGGATGACGAGTTGAACGCAACCGCCGAGAAGCACGGAATCGTTCCTGATCGCGATTACCTCTGCCGCCGCGATCCGCGCGATCACCGCGATTTCGGCATGCCCAGCCAAGGCATTCCGCAAGCCGTCGACGAACGACTTTTCCTTCAGCTTCAGGTTTTCACCGGCGTCCGCGATCAGCAGCTGCTGGTCGACGAATTTGCCGTCAAACGCGCTGAAGCCGTGATTTATGCCGACCTCAACGACCCATTCGGCGTCGGCATTCTGCTCTGGGATCAGGACCCGGCTCAGCTCAATCGCAAGGCCCGCGAACTCTATCGCGGCAACGCGCTCACCGACGCGACGATGAAGCCGGAGTTCACCATGCTCGGGCGGACCTACGCTTTCGGCCGCGAAGACCCGGTTCACTGGTGGCTCAATCGTCGCCCGATCGAACAATCCACCCGCGCCGACCTCCCCTGGGCCGTTTGGTATCCGCTGAAACGCAAGCCCGAATTCTATCGGCTACCACCTCAAAAGCAGGGCGAAATGCTCCGCGAACACGGCGTCATCGGCCATAACTACGGGTCCCCTGGCTACGCCACCGACATTCGGCTCGAATGCTTCGGCATGGACGCCAACGACAACGAATTCGTCCTCGGTCTGCTCAGCGAACGCCTCTACTGGCTCTCGCGGCTCGTGAAGGAAATGCGCGGAACGCAGCAAACCGGCGAGTTCATGCAAAGCATCGGCCCGTTCTTTGTCGGCGAAACGATTTATCAAAACGGCGGCTCGGTCGAAGCGGCTACGAACGTGGGTTACTGATTTTGAAAATTTGCGGTCACGAAACGGTCTCCTTGTTTAAGAGACTGTTAGATGATCCGCAACATCGCCGAGATCGTTATCGGATACTCGGGGCGAATTTCGACACTAACGACGTTGTGCGGAATGAACGAAATCGAGTCGAATCTACGGCTGCCGCAAGTTTTGGCGGTGGCTCGAAACCGGTATAGGATGGGCCAGTGATCTCCGAATCCAGCGAACAAACGCATCCGGTTGTCAATCTGGAGGAGACAATTGGCAAGACGGTTGGGCGGCAAAAGCCGAAGCAGGGGCTGAGCCTTTCGGATAGTCAGGAAAGATCGATCCAATGGCGGCGGCAGTTTGGTGGAGTAAAAGTTCCCCGAGGCGTTTTCCGTTTCAATTCACACGAGGAAGCTGATCAATGGATGATTCGGAAACTGGCGCAAGCCGCAGCGAAGAAGAGTTAGAGCCAGAACTGGAGCCGCGGGAACCGTCGTCCGACCGCATGTGGAATCGATAACGCGAATGCGGCTGACGAAATTATTGAACGGGTTGTCGACGGTATGCCGATCCCATTCGCTTCGCCGCGCCTGCTTTGGCGGATGAAAGCTAAGACGCATCGCGAAAAGGACGCGCCCGATCTAGTTTTCCTACGCGAGTATTTCAAAGCGAAGGGCGAGGAACCGCCGGAGGTTTAGTAGCCGCGATTGGCAATCGTTGATCGGAAAATTCGGGTGCCACTCGTCCCAGCAGCTGCTGGGGCGGGTTGGAATCGGCGCTCATCGTGGAGGATGAAAGAGTCCGAAGATTTCAGGCGGATTACGGCATTGTAACCCGCTTTTTCAGACCGAAATCGTGACGACCTCGAGTTCTGGCACCCTTGAGAATTCATCGACATTGTTGGTCGCGATCGAGAATCCGTAGGCGCTCGCGGAAGCTGCAATCCAAGAATCATGCGTGCCGATTTTCTGGCCCGAATTCAGAAGTTCGGCAACGATTCGGCTATGTTCGCGGGCGATCCGGATATCGATTGGCAACGCCGTGAACCGGTCCAAAATCGCCTCAACAAACGCACTGCGGCGCTCGCGAATTCGATCATCGGTCGCCCTGCGAACGCTCATCAAAAGCTCGCTCGCTGTGATCACGGAAATTACGGCGTCTTCGGTCTTCTTCTCCGCCGGAATTTGATCGAGAAGTTCCGCAAGTTTACCGGCATGCTTGCAACGCTCAGCGGCGGTGAAGACATTGGTGTCGATCAGGATTGCCACGGATCGGTCACGTCGTCGTTGAGATGGTCACGCGCCCCGGCGACATCGGAGTCGAACGCGCTGAGGTCGTCTATCGCCAAACTTGGAAGTTCAGAAAGGACCGTTTCGAGATCGCTGACCCGTGAGCCCGTTGGCACGGGAGACAGCGCCGCGACAGGCTTGCCCCCACGGATGATGAGGAATTCTTCATGGCGATAGGTTGCTCGATTGATGAAATCGGACAGCCCACGAGCCAATTCAGTGACGGAAACTTCGGTCATAACAAAAATATGATAATCTGATTTCTGTCAGCCACAAGATGAATCCGATTTGAAAAGGATATGCCGAAGCGAATATCTTTAACTCAGGGGCTTTTCCAAGTCGGCGCAGTGTGGGGTGATGTAGGATTAGACAAGAAGTCCATGATTAGGATTTTCCTACCATGACTTCCGTTTTGACCCAGAAAGGCCAAATTGTGATTCCAAAGGCGATTCGCGACTAGATGAATTTGGAATCTGGCGATGACTTTGAGGTCTACCTTCAAGACGGGGAAATTGTGTTTTGCCCCCTTTCCAAGCAGAGAAACAACGGACTCGCGGCGGTGCTCTTGAACCCGCCCGGACCGCTGGACATCCCGGAACGAAACGGAGAGCTCCCGGAGCCGTTGGACTTCGACTGATGAGCTTTCTGGTCAATACCAATGTGTTCAGCGAAAAGCTCAAGCGACGACCGGACGAGCAGGTCGTTGCGTGGCTTCGGGAGAATGAATCAAGTTTGTCGCCGTTTGACGGACTCATCGCGGCGACGGCGGTTCGATACGATCTGACCGTTGTGACTCGCAACGAGAGCGACTTCCGTCATGCGCCTGTTGGCATTCTGAATCCGTTCGAGCGATAGATCTCTTCTCTCAAAAGGTTAGGTCAATTCTAAGTGAGGGCTTTCGAAGGAAGCGGCTGGTGCGTTAGCCGGCTTTTCGTTCGTCCGTTTTGAAATTGGGCAAACCGCTGCTATCCTCTCAACCAAGGTGGATATACAAGGGATTCAGAGCTTGCTGCTTCGTGCACGCTGTCCAAATCGGGCTGCGTCAACAAGGGCGGAGAACCTCGTTCGCCTTGTTGCTCAGTTGGACTTGCCTGTTCTGAATCCAGAGTGCCGGACGGTCGCGAGGTTGATGCCAGATGGCTCAGAACTGTACTTCGATCTTGCGGAATATGATATCGGTGAAACGGATTTCTCAGTTCACAACGCGGTAGACTCGAAGATTTCCGCGACAAACTGCAGTGGCATCAATTTCGATCGGGGATCTCTTACATACCTTGCGCGCGTTCTTGATTCTTGAGTTAGCCGATTCGAAAATTCCAGACCTACTTCGCAATCGCTCCTCCCTGAGGTCTGGACTCGCAACGCCAACGTCACATTTAGACACGCTCAACGAGATTTGGTGGTTGCGATGGTGGATTGGCGCCCGGAAAATTGATTATGAAGTTCGATTGAACGATGCCGCCGTTTCGGACGCGGACATTGATTGGCAAGTGGAGATCGAGTCGGCGGGCCTGACAATCAACTTGGAGGTGAAACGACGCCCGACCGATGTTCGGAGATTGGATCCGACGAAATCGCTTGGGTTCAGGTCGGTTTTCGAGAACGGTCTTGGGACTAAGGCAGGAGCGTTGAAGTTTACAAAGAGCGGACAGACTCATGTGAATGTCTTGGCGCTCACCTTGTATTGTCCGATCGACCGCGAAGTTCAAGACGCTGCAAACGCATTCGTGGATTTGAATTCCTTCAATGTGGACGGAGTGGCAATCTGGAGTTGGGATGGCGATCGAACGCCGCAATTTGCGTTTCACTCTGGAACCCAGCCGTCAAAGGCCGACCGTGTCCGAGATTGCCTCGCCGCATCCGATTTCGAGGATGAAATCGAAATTGGCTCGGTGGCACATCCGCTGCTGTGGCCTGCCATAAACCCGACTCTTGCACCCGCCTAGATCGCGGAGGCGCGGGCAGAGAGGCATATCGATCTATTGAACGTAGATTCGACTGGCAGTCGAATTCAAACTGGTTAGGATTCGATTAACAATCGAATCTACAATGTTCCAACCATTCGATCCTCGGGGCGAAGTTGAAGTGTACTTCACGAACATGCCGCATTGGCGTCAGAAGGGCTGTAGCTACTTCGTGAACTATCGGTTGGCGGACTCGATTCCTAAGTCGATTCTGGAAGACTGGGAGGAGGACAAGCGAAATTGGCTTACTCGACGTGGCTATCCGATCGCGTCCGGCGAACATTGGAAAGACGCGTTTCTGGCTCTGCCGCGCCAGCTGCAATTTGAGTTTCAGAAATGCTTCAATCGCGAACTGAATACGTATCTCGATGGCGGAAGCGGGTCTTGTGCTTTGCGGAATCCACGCTGCTCGCAGGTCGTTGTCGACGGCTGGGAGCATTTTCACGAGAAGCGCTATGAGCTGTTTAGCTTAGTCGTCATGCCGAACCACGTTCACCTCCTGCTTCGGCCGCTCGATGGACATTCGTTAGAGCGAATTCTCCAAAGCCGTAAACGACAGTCGTCGCGAAAGATCAATGAGTTGAACGGAAAGACCGGTCAACTCTGGCAGAAGCACAGCTACGATCATATCGTGCGCAACGAAGCCGCATTGCGGAAGTTCGAGGAATACATCTCCGACATCCCACAAAAGGCTGGCCTCAAAGAAGGGTTTCAGGTTCGTAGATTCGATTGGCAATCGAATCCGTGATACGACAAAGACTTCGATTGCCAATCGAAGCTACGTTCAGAGCTTGATCTCGAAGTCAGTGCGTTCCGCGTCGCTTCGAGTCAGTCGAATCTCTCCGCCATGCGCAACGATGATCTCCCGAGTCAGGCTGAGCCCAAGGCCCGCACCCTCGATGTCCTCAGCCGCCGCCGGGTTGGTGCGAACAAAGCGCTCGAAAATGCGTTTGCGGTCGGCTGCTGGAATCGGCTCGCCGGGGTTGGAGATTCCCCACCGAATTCCACCCTCACATGCCGACAATCGGCACTCAATCTAGCCGCCCTCGCGATTGTAGCGAACGGCGATGGTGAACAGATTGTGAGCGACTCGCTGCTAACGGTGATGTTTCGTGGCTCGGAGACCAGGCTGGCGTCTTCAACCCAAGTCTCGGCCAGTTTGCTCCAGTAGCTCGGAAAACACGTCCTGCGCGGCCTCATCCTGACAATGCGATAATCCGCGCTCGAGCGTGCCTTGATTCGGGGCGCGCGGCTGCGCTTATTGGGGTGGCGAACTTCCTCGGGTCGCGGTTGTGAATCGAGTGAAGCGGTTCCGGGCGCGAAACCTGTGGCCCGCACCTGCTGGGGCCAGTCGACCGTCGCGCGAATGACATTGCCTTCCGAATGCAGGACGCGGTGCCCGAAGTCGTCAACCTCGACGGTGAATCTCAGGAGACGTTGGATCTCTACGGCATCGGTCAATCCGAGACCGAAGAGTTTGGCCGGAAATGTCTCATGGCCAGGCGGTTTGCGGAATCCGGCGTCCGATTCATCGAGCTGGGTCATGGTCCCGGCTGGGACACCCATGGAGATCTGTGGGCAAAGCTGACCGAAAACTGCGGCGCGACCGACAAGCCCATCGCCGGTCTTCTACAAGATCTTAAACGCCGCGATATGCTCAAGGATACCCTCGTCATTTGGGCCGGAGAATTCGGACGGACGCCTCACGGCCAGGGTGGAGACGGCCGCGATCATAACGCCAAAGGCTACACCACTTGGATGGCCGGAGGCGGAGTAAAGGGCGGTTTCAGCTACGGTGCTACCGACGAGCATGGCTACGAAGCGGTAGAGAACAAGATGCACATACACGACTGGCACGCCACGATTCTGCATCTATTAGGGTTGGATCATGAAAAGCTGACCTACCGCTACGCCGGGCGTGATTTCCGCCTCACCGACGTACATGGAGCGGTCGCGAGAGAAATCCTCAGTTAGGGACGTAAAATCAGGAGCTTCGGCTGGCCTCCCGTTCAATTTCGTTCGCCATTGATCGTCGAGAGCGTCTATTTATACATGCTCGAAACCGACCATGTCCAAGCGTCCGCCGAGAGGAAGCCCGACCTCTTTCCGAAGACCCGGTGGAGTCTGGTCGTCGCCGCAACCGGGAATGATCAGCCTTCCGCGAAGCGGGCCTTGGACGAGTTGTGTTCGCTTTACTGGTTTCCTGTCTACGGCTATTTTCGGGGGCGCGAAGAAAGCCCGACCGACGCCGAAGACCTGCCCCAGGAATTCTTCCACATGCTGATCCAGCGGGGCTCGCTGGAATCGCTGACGCCCGAAGCGGGAAAGCTCCGCGCCTTTCTTCTCGCCGCAGCCAAGAATTACCTGACCAGCGCCCAGCGGAAACGGTACGCTCAAAAGCGCGGCGGCGGGGTGCGGGCGATTCCCATCGACACGGCAAGGGCAGAGGAATGGTTGGCGCTCGATCCGCCCGATCCGGCGGCGGGACCGGATGTCGAGTTCGACCGGGCTTGGGCGCGGACTCTACTTGATCGGGTGCGCAACCTGCTGGACGGCGACTATCAAAAGGCAGGCAAAAGCGACCTCGCCACGGCTCTGTTTCCCCATCTTGAAGAAGGTGCTGACGATCCGCCTTACCGGGATCTTTCTCGGGAGCTCGGCATGAGCGTCGGGTCTCTTCGCGTCGCGCTGTTCCGCTTTCGGCAGCGTTACCGCGCGCTGTTGAAACAGGAGATCGCGGAGACGTTGTCCGATCCTTCCGAATTGGAGAGCGAAATCGGGCAAATCATCGCCTTATTTCAGCGTTAACGTCTCTTTTTCGCCCCACTCGTGACATCCGGCCCTCAGTTCGACGATTCCCGTTATGAAGCCCTCGGCGAAGTCGCTCGTGGTGGGATGGGCGTGATTTACAAAGTCCACGACTGCGAACTCGACCGCACCCTCGCGATGAAGCGAATGCTGTCCGCGCCAGATGTCGACGGTGATGAAGTTGAGGTCGACCGCTTTGCCCGTTTCATGGAGGAGGCGCATGTCACCGCGCAGCTCGATCACCCCGGTATCGTCCCCGTTTACGATCTGGGCACGGATGAAGATGGCTGTGCTTGGTACACCATGAAAATGGTCCGCGGCCGGGAATTGGGCGAGGTGATCGAACTCGCGCGCTCGGAAAAGGAAAGTTGGAATTTGCCCCGTCTAGTTGGCGTCCTCGTCCGGGTTTGCCAGGCGGTCGCCTACGCCCACGCCAAAGGCGTCATCCACCGCGATTTGAAGCCCGCCAACATTATGGTCGGCGATCTTGGCGAGGTTTACGTCATGGACTGGGGCCTCGCCCGGCAATTAGGCCGGGACGATGTCCGCGACATCCGGCTGAAGATTGGCGACGCCTTAGCCGGCAGCGGGATCGAGACAATTGCCTCGCCCCGAAGCGCGGACGCTTCCTCCAAATCGAGCCTCGACGCTCCGCTGATGACGATGGACGGCGCGGTCATCGGCACGCCCGCCTACATGCCGCCGGAGCAGGCCGCCGGAATCGTCGACCAAGTCGATCATCTCTCTGACATCTACTCGCTCGGCGCGATCCTTTACGAAGTTCTCGCCGAAGCGCCACCTTATCAGGACACCGGCGCGAGCGTGGCCAAAGACGTCATCACCGCACTCTCCAACGGTCCTCCGACTCCCGTCCGTCAGCTGCGGGCCAACGCTCCAGCCGAACTGGCGGCGATTTGCGAAAAAGCGATGTCCCGGGCGCGCGAAGACCGTTACCGGACCACGCTCGAATTGGCCGAGGATCTCCAGGCATTTCTCGATGGCCGCGTGGTCCGGGCGCATCAGACTGGAGCCGTCGCGGAATTCAAGAAATGGGTCCTTCGCAACAAGGCGACGGCCGCAGCAGCTGCTGGCGTGGTGGTGAGTCTCGTGGCGTTGGTCTTGCTTCAGACATTCTCCAAAAACAAGATTTCCGACGCGCTTGATCGGGAAAAGGCGGCGCTTCAAGATACCCAGCTCGTCCTCGCAGATTCTTACGTGACGTTCGGATTGGAGGAAGCACAGAAGCTGGAATTCGCCCGGGCCAAACTTTGGTTCACTGAGGCCGCCAAGCTCAGCGAAAGCGATCCCGCCCGGCTGCGCGCCAATCAAATGCGAGCCTACAGCTCCGGCCAACTCGCCCCGCAACTGCTTCGGATCATGAAATTACCCGAGTCGCAATTGCAATTCGTTGAAGCGCATCCATCCGGGCCGCTTGTCGTGGTTCATGGCCGGAGCGACGACGAGCACCTTGTCGTCGACGTCGACCGAGCGCTGATCCTGCCCCTGTCCAATCAGCTGGGTAATCCCAGCGCCTATCTCGGCGGCGTCGCCTTCGATCCGGGCGGGACTCGCATCGCGGTTTCGCCCGAGCCCGGCCAGGTGAGCATCCGCCAGCTGCCGGACGGCAAGTTGATCGAAGCGCTCGATTTCGGAGACGCAGAAATCGGCGTGATCCATCGCATGTCCTGGAGCGATGACGGCACCCTGCTGTTTCTCGGCGCGCCGAATGGCCGCATCTACGATCTTGAACGCCAAAAACTCTGGCCGGCGATCCTCGCCCACGAATACACCAACACGAAAGTGCACGAGCGCACGATTCAATCATGTCGCTTCAGCCCCGAGGGAAATTATTTAGCGACCGTCGGCCGTTTTCCCGATTGGACGATGAAAGTGTTTGGGCTCGACTGCGAGGCGCAATCCGCAAGCTTGCTGTGGGAATCTCTGCAATCGGCAGGTTCGCCGCCGGATTTTCTGGGAAATGGCCGCTGGCTGCGCACGAGCAGCGAGGAGGGGATTTCCATCCACGAAATGGAGACGGGCCGGCAAATTGTCTCGTTTCACTCCGGAGAACCGCCAGAGAACGGGCTCCCCGCGCCGCTGGCCGAGGAACTCGCTCGCCGCCCTGCCCTCTGGCATTTCCTGAACCCCAAGTGGGCGCTCTATCCGGACCGTTTCCAACGGGCGGCCTCCCATCTGCCTTCGCTCACTCTCTCGCTGGAAGACAGCGTCGAGCAGCCATACCCAGCCAGTATTTGGCAGATCCGGGGATTTCTCCAATCCGGCGCGGACCCGCTCGCCATCTCCAGACAAGAGAATTTTCTCCATGTGTGGCGACTGACGGAGGATCGGCGTCTCTGGACCGTTCCCAGCGCGCCAGGATCGGCTCCAGTTTTCGATTCGAGCGGTCGGTTTGTAGCAGCTGCTGGTGAAAAGCAAACCGAATTCCAGGTCCACGATCTCCGCGAACGCACATCCGCCGGGCCAAAGCTGGCACCAGGCGGGGTCGTCCGCGCCGCCGCCTTCTCGCCATCGGACGAACCGGAAGTCGTCCTTGCTCTCCATGGCGAAGCCCGGTTGGAACGATGGAATTGGCGAACCGGCGAACGACTCGCCGAACCGATCGCGCTGCCATCCCCGCCGCTGGCCGTGCTCTGGAGCCCGGATGGCGAGTGGCTCGCGGCTGCCGCCGAATCGGGCGACGTCTTCCGCGTCGACGTCCGTACCGGCGAGGCCAGACATCTCTTCCAAACGCCGTCGAAACGTCCGCTCGACACCCTTCGATTTGTCGATCATGCGGACGGCGCGTTGCTCATCGCGACCCATGATGGCAATATCCAGAGACTGAATCACACCTGCGTCTGGGATTTGGAAGCCGCCCGGTTCAAGTTTCCGCCGCTCGAACACGGCTCGCACGGGTTTCACAAGACCATGGATTACCGTGACGGCATCCTCATCACTGCGAATGGTCCCCATACGTTCTGCGACATCGCCACCGGCGCGCCCATTCCATCACCGGCCACCGCCAATCTCGGACACAACACGATCCTGTTCGGCCCCGATCCAACCACCATCCTTACCTCTGGTCGAACCGCTGCCGCGCGTGTCCTTCACCTCCACACCGGCGAGAACCTCGCCCCCGACCTCGTTCACGGTTTCAACGATCATCGCTGGGTCCACCGCACCCTCCACATCCCCGGCACACCCTGGATCGCGATCGCTGGGATGAACGGCGTCCGCTTCTTTGATATCAACTCCGCCCAACCCGTCGCGCCCCCGGTTCAATGGCCCGAATCCAAGCATCTCTGGCTGTTCCCACAGGTGAAAATCAGTTCCGACCGCCGGACGCTCGCCTCCAACCTCGGCGGGGAAGGGCTTCGCCTCGTCGATCTCTCCCTGCTCCTCGAACAGCCCGACCCCACGCCCGACCCGAAACTGGATGAAATCGACGCCGGCGCCCGTCTCGTCCGCGGCGGACTCACGGAGATGACCTGGTTCAAGGAACGCCCGGAGAAATGGTGGGCTTGGCGGGAAAAGAATCCCGATCATCCGCGCCTGCTGCTGCGGTAATCGCAGGAATCTCAAAAAAGTTTCTTCGCGCCTGTAACGCAGGGGCCAGTTTCGCGATGAGAGAGTGGAAACCAATTTCCATCGAATCCAAAACTCTACTCCTTTTTGAAATTCAGCATCAAAAACACCGCGATTGCCGCGGTGATCGTGAAAAACAGTGGTTCCCCACAGGGCCGCCTCAAAATCTAGAATACCCGAGCAAATGAATACAAATATGAGAACAAAAACCCACGCCGCTGGCGGCGTAATGCTGTCACGCCTGACGGTAATCGCTCTGGCGATTTCCACGATCCTGACGTCGTCTACGAATGCTCAGAAATCCGTCGATCGAATTGAAGATGGCAAAACATACTATCTCTACAACGCATCGCCTGGTAATCGGGTAAACAAGCCACTTACCTGGACATTTGATAGACTTGGCGACCTCTCCGGCCTTCAGCTCGGAGGCTCGGAGCCAAATCCCTGGAAGTTCACATTGGTCGAGGGCACGACAGATGAATACTATTTAACGAACCGATGGCGTGGACCAGAAATGAAATACTTTGGCGATTACCTCTCCTGGAAAGGCGTACACGGCGAGCTTACCAGGACAAGATTGCATCCAACCGACAAAGTGCCGTGGCTCGTCAAAAAAACGGGTTCCGGAGACTACACCCTTCAAAGTCATTGGGGCAAACCATCTGACAGTAACTACGATTATTGGCTATCCTGGATGGATACTTATGTTTCATCGGTCCCTCCATCGGTGGTGGTCAGTAGCTTCCTTGATAATAGGGCGTGGATTATTTCTGACGTTCGGGCAGCCGAAATCGCCGGCGCAAAAGTCCATGTGAAATGTGAAGCCGGGTTCGTTTCGGAGCATTACGTTCGATATCTCAATCCCCAACGGTGTGGAAAACTTTCTGGATTTTTTGATGCCGAGTGGGGTCTAGGAGGTCGGCAGCCCAACGCTGAGAAGACGGAATCTACAGGCTTCGAATCA
>JBLHKS010000005.1:0-102885 GCA_047620505.1 Verrucomicrobiales bacterium
AAATTGGGTGATCGATTCGCTCAACGCCAACATGCCGTTTGATCGTTTCGTAACCGAGCAAATCGCCGGCGATCTTCTTCCGTCTTTGGATCGCAAGCAACTCGAACGACAACACACCGGCACTGGATTCCTGGTCGTTGGACCTAAGCTTCTGAACGAGCCGAACACGTCTTTGATCTACCGGATGGGCGTCGTCGACGACCAGATCGACACGACATTTCGCGCTTTCATGGGCTTGACGGTCGGCTGCGCGCGCTGCCACGAACATTTCTACGATCCGATCAGCACCAACGATTATTACGCGCTCGCTGGAATTTTTCGCAGCACCAAAAACCTCGCAGGCGTCAAATCGAACAACAACTACATCGATAACGGCTTACTTCCTCTGGGTGAAGACGGCCAAGCGATCATCGACGAAATCCAAATCGCCGAAGCGCACTTTAAGGCGGTGACTCCGCCCTTTGTCGCCGCTCGTCGCGAAGACACGAATCTTCAAAATCAGCTCGACGACGCCAAAGCCGCCTCAGCAGCTGCTGATGAAATTGCCCGGCTCGAAAAGGAGCTCGAGGCGGCCAAGATCCTTCACAAAGCGACGCTCAAAACTTTTCAGGACGCTCGAACCGCGATTCCCGAGCCGCCGCCTTCGGTCATGGCCGTCAAGGAAGGCGACGCAGCCGACTGTGAGCTTTTCCAGGCCGGCGACGTCGGCCAAGCGGGCGATCGGATTCCCCGCGGCTCTCTCGAATTTCTGCACCCGATCGAGACGATCGCCGCCAACGAAAGCGGGCGAATGCAGCTGGCCCGCTGGATCACCAATCCGGAAAACCCGCTGACAAGCCGCGTGATCGTCAACCGCGTTTGGGGTCATTTGTTCGGCGTCGGCCTCGTCGACACACCCGACAATTTCGGCGTACTCGGCGCGTCTCCCACGCATCCGGAATTGCTCGACCACCTCGCCGGTCAATTCATCAAGAACGAGTGGAACCTCAAAGATCTGATCAAAACCCTGATGCTCAGCCGAGTCTATCGTCTCAGCTCAGAACATTCCGATGCCGCCGTCGCGGCCGACGCAGGCAACCGTTTGCGCTGGAGAATGAGCCCGCGCCGACTCGAAGGAGAGGCGATTCGCGATTCGCTTCTTTTCGTTGCTGGCCGTCTCGATTTGACGCAGCTGGAGAGTTCGGTCGTTTCCGAGAACGGCGCGTTCGAAACCAAAATCGAAATCCTCGATCAACTTCGCGCTTCCCATGATCACGGCCTCTATCGCAGTGTCTACCTGCCGGTCATGCGCGCTGCTTTGCCGGATATGATGAGCATTTTCGATGCGCCAGATCCCAGCATGGTGTCCGGCCAGCGCAAAACATCTACCGTTGCTCCGCAGGCGCTCTTCCTCATGAACAGCCCGTTTGTGCTTGAACAAACCAGTGGTGCCGCCCAGCAGCTGCTGGATCGATTTTCTGAAGATGCAGAGCGGATCGAATCTGCGTTTTTGCTCTTGCTGAGCCGAGCGCCAACGAATGAAGAGCGATCTCTCCTGACCCAATTCATGTCTGCCGGCGAGCCGCTCGAAAACTGGACCGAAATCTGCCACGGCCTCATCGCGTCCGGCGAGTTCCGCTTCATTTATTGACTACGCACGATCTCGCACTTCGGAAGCGCCTTCACGAGGCCTCGAATTCCTTCGTCTGAGAAACCCGCGCAGCTGCTGACATCAAGATATCGAAGAGACTGCATCGCCGCGAGCTGCAAAAGAGCCTGGTCCGTTAGACGCTCACAGCCCGGAATCGTCAACTCTTCCAATTTCTCAAGCTGAGTCAGCTTGGAAATTGCTGCGTCGCCAATACTTCTACAATTATCCAAGTTGAGAACCCGCAATGACTCTAGCGCGCCCAGTTCTGAGAAAAACTCATCCTCCAAAAAGTAGCAATCCGCCAGATTCAGCTCAACCAATTCAGTCATCGCCGCCAAGTGCTTGAATCCTGAACCGGTGACTCCTTTTGTGTGCCAGAGATTCAGAACTTCCAATTTTTTCATGCCCGCGAGATGCGCCAGGCCGGAATCATCAAAATTGTCGTTATCACAAATGACCAACTCGGTCAGGCCCGTGTTTCCACGAATGCTTTTCAAGGCCTCATTCGTGAGAGCGCGGATGCACCCAAGGTTAAGACTTTCCAGCTGCGTTAGATCAGCAAAACTTGCCACAGCTTGATCCGTCAGTTCGAGACACTGAAACAAGTTCAAGCGCAAAAGAGAATCCCGACATGGAAACTCAACAAAAGCAGCGTCGGACAATCTCTTAGACTCAACGAGGTTCAAATCCGTCAGCGATTCTGGAAATACCAGCCCATCTCCGATGTGCCACCAGCAAAAGCCCATGTTTAATCTCTGTAGGTTCGTCAGCTTCGAAAACAGCGAATTTGCTTCTTTGTCTTCGATTCCAACACAGCCATAAAGGTTTAGCGATTCGAGCTTTGTCATTTCCTCAAGGTGCACAACGCCCTTCTTGATTTTGTCGTGCCCGGCGAGTTCCAATTGAATCAATTCCGTAAATCCGCGAAGCTCCTGAAGCCCTTTATCGTTAATCAGTCCTCGATCGCAGGAGAGATCCAGTTTCCGAAGTGAACTCTTATGATTCAACTCGGAGAGCCCCACACCAGTGAATTCTCTGCAATTACTCAGGTCCAATTCAACAAGTCGAAGATCCCTGATCGTCTCAAAAATTCTTGCGAGTTCATTTCCGGATGTGTTCTGGACTCCAAGAATCTTCAACGCCGGCAAACTCGATAAAACAGCATAGCCTTCAGGCGTGAGGCGATGAGAATCCAACCTCAACTCCTCCAATCCAGGCAAGCTTACCAGGTGCGACATGTCCTTGTCCACCAGCCCGACACCCCGAAGATCCAGCCGTGTCAGGGCTTCATTTTGGCATAATATTTCAAAATCTTTGCCGCTTAGAAGTTGGCCCGCCTCGTGGACGTACTCATCTCCGTAAACCAGAGAAAGCGACAAGAGAAAAAGAAAGAGCAGGCGCATTTTTAAGCGATCAGTTCGTTCAATGGCCCCTTCTGCATCTCCAGTTTGCCCAAAGCAAAATCTGGTTGGCCAAAGTGGTCCAATTCAACGCCAGCGACATGGCAAATGGTCGTCAGCCAGTTGCCAAGCGTATGTCGGTGATTCGCCGAACCGTAGCTCGGATAAGCAAGGTAACGGCCTTTCGACTTCAACTTTCCGGCAATGTTTCCAAGGGTAAACATTGGCCACTCGGTCGCCGACGAATGATGCTTGTCGGAATTATCGCTGAGATAGACGATCAGTGTGTTGTCCAACATCGAACCGTCTCCTTCTGGAATCTGCTGAAGGCGGTCTGCCATTTCAGCGATCAAATCGACGTGAAAAGTTCGAATCATATCGCGGCAGACCTGTGCTGAGAGATCTCCGCTGCTTGAGCCATGCCCGATCGAATGAACTTTAGGTGTAATTCCCAATCCCTGATAGGAAGAGTTCAAGTCATCGCAATGGATCGTCGCGACGTTGGTGATGCCGCTGATCAAAGCTGCCGTCGCCATGTCGAAATGGGCGTCCAGATGATCTGTAGTGAATTTCGAAGTGTACTTATCGGAAGGTTTTGGCGCGTGTTCTTTGAGAACTCCCTGCATCGAAATCAGTTTCGTCCGGCGCTCTCTTAAGGATTCGAATCCACCCAGGTAGCCTCCGAGTTTCTCGCGTTCCTGAGCCGGAAGCTCGCCTTGGAGCTTCTTGATATCATCAGCCATCGCATCGAGCACATTTCCGGTTCGGGTGTATTTGGCCCGGATGTTTCCTCCTTCAGCGATACTTCCGTAGAGGTTTTGATAGGCTAGTTCCGGATTGCACTGGAAGGGCAGCTGCTGATTTCGTCCAGAGGCGGAAATCGATGGGTAGGCGGTCCCCTGGCTACCGTCGCCCATCTTCAAGCCGACGTGGTTGAATACGGACGGAAACTGACTGGAAAGTAGCCCGTCGATCGTCGCAGCTGAAGGTTGAGCGGTCGACGACGACTTGTAAGCGCCAAGCGAGCCGTAAAACGAACTGTGGCCGTTCGTGCACATCTTTCCGCTCAGCCCCTGAATGATGGTCAGTCGGTTTTTGAATTGCTCTAGCGATCTTAGGCTTTCCGGAAGCGCCCTCCCTTCGAGAGGCGCATCGACGAGCGAATCGCCGCCGTGTGTCAGGCCTTTTGGATTCAAGTATTCGGCTTGCAGCCCACTACTCTTAACGACAAAAACGAATCGTTTAGGCATTTCGCCAGTCTCCTCGGCTGCGAGGTGCCTTAGAAATGGAGACAGCGCGGTCGCACCCGCCCCGAGGGTTACGCTCTTGAGAATCGATCTTCGATTGGTCATCATGATCTCTACTTTCTATATAAAAACGAATCCGATATCATCAAAGCAACAAGAGTTTCCTTGAAGCTTCCATCACTTTCGATATAGGCGTTGTCCATTTCGATGAGAGTCTTCGAATCGCTCAACATTTCATTGCGCCCCATCCAATATCGAAAAATATGGCGAATGAAGCTCTGTCTGGCGAGATTAGTTCTCGCAATTCGTTCCATCATTTCGCGAACGTTCTCAACGTCTGCATCCAAGCCGTCAACGCCCGTGTAAGCGATCTCCCCTTTTGTGTTGACCGGCTTTCCCAGTTCGAGATCACGGAATCGGCCAACGTGATTGAAGGCTTCGAACGGCATGCCGAGGGGATTCATTATTTTGTGGCAACGCCAGCATTCCTCTTCCTCAACGACATCGAAACGCTCACGGAGGGTCCGGTGTTCGTCATCCGGGATTTGGGCGTCGACATCGATTGGAATGTCCATCACGTATCCGGCCAGAAGCTTTTCCCGAATCCATTTTCCGCGCCTGACCGGGTCATTGTCGAAATTGCCGCTATGCGCAACCAGCCAGCTCGGCTGAGTCAGGATTCCGCAACGCTCGTTCTTGGGAGCGATTAGCGGTTTCTTTTTTCCACCCTCCGATTGATACGCCAATTCAAACGGATCCATGTTGTAGCTCTGAAGATCGTGAGTCGCGGCATATTTTTCGCGATTGCCGCTGCGCTTGATTGCCGCTTCGTCGTTTGAGCCCGACCAATATGCGGTGAAAACCTTGTTGGTTGTCAGAAGCTGATAAAAGACGTCCTGATCTTCCTGTAAAATATGAAGAATCAACGTGTCGGTATCGTACTTCAATCGATGCGGCGTGTGGCTGTGAAACTGCTTGAATCCGTCGACCTTTACGAACTGCTCCACGTCTTTAAAAACCGTTGAAGCTTTGTGATAGCCAAAGTACTCGCGGAAGAATTGTAGAATACGAGGATTACGGACGGAGCTGATTCCCGAATTGTGATTCGGGTTCAGGTTGGCGGGGCGTTCGTTCACGATTCGCCTGACTGCAGTCTCCACATCTTCTCTGGTCTCCAGTTTTCCTTCACGCATCTGTTCGACTAGCCAGCTGCTCGGACGATGCGTCGGATTGCCTTGGGTCAATATTCGCTTGATCTCTGGCTCGCTGTTTCTGGTATAAGCGTCGGCTGTTTCAAACTCCTCGTCCAAACCGAAAGCTGGCGTGTTGTTAAAGGCGTAGTGAAGCGCGTAAACCAATTCTTGAGGCGACAGCATCCGGCGACCGTGCTTGTCGGGCTCGCCGATGCCGATTTCCATTCGATAAACGAATTCCGGCGACAGCGTGATGTAAATCAATACAGACTGAAGAGCCATTTTGTTGCCTAGCGAAGCGTTTCGCTCAAACACGTTAACCCAATAGTCGTCGATCTCGCTTTTATCCGGTCCGCGGCGCAGAAACAACGAAAAGGCAATGTTGAGAGCATCTTCGAAGTCCGCTTTTGGGACAGTCCCCTCGGCGTCGATGATTTTCTTGAAGGCGATTGGAATTAATCCTCTTCTCTCAATGCTGCTGGTTTCGACTCCTCCAACGAAGCCGCCATGGTTGTTTCCATGCCGACTATCTTTATTCTTTACCTCGGTAACGATCTTGACGGGCAGGCCTTCCGTCAGGATTTCGGCCATGGTTTCCGAATTCGCCAGAAGCGCTTCCAGCGAGGCTTGGTCCGCCTGAATCGTTGCGTAATCAGTAAAGCCAGAGGCGTGATGAACGAATTCGTAAAACGGGTTCCCGTAGCGTGAGTTCTGGAAGTATCGAGTGGTAAGAACCTTGCCCTTGTGTGGTCCACGCTGAACGACATTTCGCGGATTCATGCGAGCGGCGCTACCGATCTTAACACTCAGCCAGGGAGTACGACCGTAGTGATTGCTCCAGACTCCGTCATAGATCGCGGGGCGTTGCCGCCAGAGCCGAGCGGGTGTGAACGGAGCTTCGATGACGCTTCCGTCGAACAGCGTTTTGTGATCGACAAAATTTCCGTATTCCGGGAGCAGCAGTTTTTCGTCCAGACCGAACCCGCGGCCATGACGAATGAGCTGCCCGTCCAGCCAATTGAGGAAGTCAGATTTCTCAGCAACTGCTGGATGCGTTTCGGCCTTTTCAGGCGGCATTTCGCCAAACTGAACCTGAGCGAATATATTATTCCACGTGTCGCCGATTTCTGGATCGTCCATGTCCAGAGACAGAGTCTGGAGATTCAGCCCGCCCTTCTTCTTTTCTTCGCCATGGCAGCCGAAACAATTCTGACTGAAGAATGGAACAGCGTGCTCCTCGTAAGCTCGCGCGTCCGGCTCAACGGAGAGTCCGGACTGAAGCGCAAGCAAACTGAGAAATAAAACTGGAACGCGAATCGTCACTTCGATAACTCGATCATCGTTTCGCCCATTTTATGGCCAATCCGGGTGTACCAAATTGCGCTACCGAGATAATGATAGGGGCGGTCAGAGCCGACTAATTTCCATTGTTCGAAATTGTCCTTCCAAGTCGGAAATAGTTCCTCGGCGGCTTTGTCGACCAACTCGTCGGTTCGGAAGGCCCTGACGTTGCCAGCAAACTCCGGTACTTCGTTCATCGAAAGCTGAGCGCTTGCGACGGTCACCATGCCGCCCTTCGCGGGCTTGGAGCCGTTGTTTCCGATCGCTGCGATCACGAACGGAAGCTTCGGTTTATCGTATTCTTTTCGAACGTCTGCGATTAGTCTTTTAAGATTCTCCGCGTACTCGGCTGGCGCGTGATCACCAAACATATCGTTGAATCCCTGAAACCAGACGAACCCAGCCATCTCCAACTTCTTTCCTTTGAGAGCAGGAAACAGCGTTTCATAATTATCGAACGTCTCTTCAATTTCTTTGAGCATATTAGCATAAGAAGAACCGTAGGGCTCTTTGATTTGCTCCATGGCTGGAAGCGGATCGTTCTTTTTATTCTTTTCGTTGTTTTTCTGAACCCGCTCTTGAGCCTTCTTTAGCTCTTCGGCGAGTATCTCATCGCTCGGAAGGCCGGACGAAGGTGAGCGAAATTTCTGGTAGAGCGAATGTCCGCCCCAAGCGGCTTTAATCAGAACGACTGGCTCCTCAAAATGCTCACCCATCATGTGGCCGAATTCGAGTTCCGGCCCGGTGTGATCGCCGACGCCGTAGCCAACCGTCAGCCCGCCGTGCTTGCCGAGATACTTGATGAAAACGTCGTCGCGCACCGTCCACTCGTCGGCTGTGCGTAGGTGAGCAAACATCTCGGCGGTTTTCGCGTCCGTTGCCTGGTGGTTGATCAGTTCGTTCGATGCCTGGCCTTCCATGTTGGATTGACCGGCGAGGAGGAAGACCTTGACCGTCTCCTGCGCACTCGCATTCGCGAGGGTCAGGAGGCCAGCCGTTAGGGCAGTTAAAAATTGGCGTTTTCTCATGTCCCCTATTCACGGACTGAGCGCTCCCGTCTGTCTCACTCCTTCGTAAAGAACAATCCCGACGGCAGTCGCCAGATTCAGGCTTCGCGCGCCTGATTGAGGAATCGTCAGGCAGCGTTCGGGATTCGCATCAAGCAGACTTTCGGGCAACCCACGGGTCTCACGGCCGAAAACAAGGTAGTCGCCCGCTTGAAACGACTCATCCCAATAAGCGCGGTCGGATTTGGTCGTGAGGTAAAAAACTCGCGATTCATCCCCGATTTGGTCCAGCAGCTGCTGGAAGGATTTCCAGACTCGAACTTCGACATCCGGCCAATAGTCCAGACCAGCCCGCTTCAGTGCGCGGTCATCGAGCGAAAACCCGAGCGGTTCGACCAGATGGAGCGTCGCGCCTGTTGCGAGGCAAAGCCGTCCGATGTTTCCGGTGTTCGGTGGGATTTCCGGTTCAACGAGAACGATGTTGAAAGACGGCATGGCTCCGTCTCAATCGGTCAAGGGTGAACGACGTCCTCGACTGCAGCCTGTTCGGAATCCTGTCCTGTTTTCAAGAGCTGGCCAAAGGCGACTCCGTAGTAGAGAATCCCGCCGATCAGGGCGAGCATCGCGATTTTGCTCAGCGTAGAAACTTTGAGCGGTTCGGCTTCTTCGTCCTCTTTGCCGCCGGAAAAATACATCATCCGAACGACCTTAAGATAGTAGTAAAAACCGGAAACGGCGGCGAGAACCGCGATGCCGAGGAGCCACCAGGATTCTGCGATGACGGCAGTCCGGAAGACGAGGAATTTCCCGACAAAGCCGGCTGTCAACGGAACGCCAGCGAGTCCGGCGGCCGCGATGGTGAGCGAAAACGCGAGAAACGGCGAACGTCGGCCGAGACCGCGAAAGGTGTCGACTTCTTCACCCTCAAGCTGGGCGCGGACGATGCAGATGACGAAAAACGCGAGCGAAGCCGAAAGCATGTAGGCGGCGAGGTTGAAGGAAATCGCGGTGTCTGGACCAAGCGCGGTCGCAGCATCTTTTGCCGGTGAACACGCGATGGCCATCAGAAGAACCCCGGCATGGCTCATGCTCGCATAGGCCAGGAGGCGCTTGATGTTGTCCTGCGTCAGGGCGATCAGACTGCCGAAAAGGATCGTGGCTCCGGCGAGGATGCTGAGAATCCAAAGGACGTTTCCGGAGATCGCTTCGGAGTGAAGAAACGGCTCGACGATCCGCAAAAGAATGATGAAGGCCGCCGATTTGGACGCGATCGAAAGATAGGCGGTTATCGGCGTGGGCGCGCCCTGGTAGACGTCGGGTTGCCAGATCTGAAACGGGACAGCTCCGATTTTGAAGGCCAGGGCAACGAGAATCAGGCCGAAGGCCAAGAGCAAAGCGGGTCGGCTGATGTCGGCGCTGGCATGCGCGTCGCCCAGCAGCTGCTGGATTGCTTCGAGGTTGGTTTCGCCGGTGACGCCGAAGATCCAAGCGATGCCGTAGACCATGAAACCGGTCGAAAGCGCGCCGAGAATCAGGTACTTCACGCCTGCTTCGAGAGCGCCGGCTTTGCGCCGAGTGAAAGTGACGAGGACGTAGAAACTGATCGTTACGAGCTCTAACGAAACGAAAATCGAGATCAGATCGGTGGCCGAAGCCATCCACATCAAACCTGCACAGGTGAAGAGCGGCAGGACGTAAAATTCGCCGCCAGCATGGGACGGTTCGAGCTGACTGCGAAGCACGGGGTGATACTCCAAGGACATCAGAAGCACCATGATCGTGGTGAAAATCGCGATGCCTTTGTAGAAACCGGCAAACGATCCAGCTTCGTAGGTGTAGAAATTCCAGAACACACTTTCGCTGCCGTTCGCGCCGGTAGCGGAGAGATTCATGACGAAAACGACGAGCAGTCCTAGAACGCCGACTTTGCCGATCCAGCGTTTGTCCTGTCCAGGCACAAAGGCGTCGAGCAGGAGCAGGATGAGCCCCAGGGCGATAACGACGATCTCAAGATAGTAAGCGGGCATGCGAACGGGTCGAAATTAACGTTGGCCGAGGATTTGGGCGACCGGGCCGCTGAGCAGCTCGAGGAAGATTTTTGGATAAATGCCGACGATCAACAGAACGACGACGAGGAGCGCAGCGGCAATTTTCGGACCGCAGGCGAGATCATGGAGTTTCCAATCGCCAACGGGTTCGCCCTGGAAGACTCGGCGGAAAGCGCGAAGGGTGTAGACAGCGGAGATGACCACACCCCAGAGTGCGAGGACGGTGGCGGTCTGAAGAAGGCTGAAGCCTTCGCCTTCGTATCCTGAAAACGCGCCGAAAAAGACGAGGAGTTCCGAAGTGAAGTTGGCGAATCCGGGCAGGCCAATCGAGGCGAACGCACCTAACCCGAACACAAAGCAAAGGAACGGAGCCGTCTTGCCCATTCCGCCCATGGCGAAGAGATCGAGCTTTGGCAACTGCTGGCGCATTTGGCCGGCGAGACCGAACAGAAGCGCGACGCTGATTCCGTGGGCGAACATCAAGAGCACCGCGCCGTTGATTCCGATCGTGTTGAAACTGACGATGCCGAGAAACACATAGCCCATGTGCATGACGCTCGAGTAGCCGATCATTTTGTCGAGCCGGCTCTGGGCGAGTGTGATGAAACCGATGTAGAGAATATTGCCGAGGAGGAGGATCGTGAGCCAGTCAGCCCAGACTTCTAAGCCACCGGGAATCAGCGGAAGCAGGATGCGCAAAATTCCGTAGAGCCCGAATTTTTTGAGGACGCCAGAGTGGAGCATCGCGACTGGAGTTGGCGCAGCCGCGTAAGCCGGGGCGGCCCAGGAATGAAACGGGAAAAGCGAGATCAGCGTGCCGAAACCGACAATTAAGAGGCCACCGATCCAAGTTTCCTGTGTCGTGCTCAACTCAGCGGCGGCTGCTGCTTCGCGGAGTGCTACGAAGTTGAAGGAATCGGCACCGAGGGCGCTGACGAGCGCCAACAAACCGGCCAAGAGGACGAGGCTGCCGACGCTGAGGTAAATCGTGATTTTCCACGCGACGCTGACGCGATCAAAGCCGTGGCCGAGCATCCCGATCATGATGAAGGTCGGGATGAGCGCGAGCTCGTGGAAGGCGAAGAAAAAGAAGACGTCGGTCGAGAGAAACGCGCCGAGCGCGCCTGTCGAGATGAGGAGCGGCGAAATGTAGTAGAGGCGGGCCTGCTTGCCGAGATCATCTTCGCGCGGGCTCATCCAAACGGCGGCGAGAGTGACGATCGTGCTCAGCAGAAGCAGAATCAGGCTCATTCCGTCGACACCGAAGCTGAGGCTCAGATTCGGGCTTTCGATCAGGGTTCGCGAGACGGCGAACTGGAATTCGCCGGATTTTTCGCGATCAAACGCGCAAAAGACGAAGAGCGACATGACCAAATTAATCGCTGCTACGCCGATGGCGCTGAATCGCGCCGGCATGCCCATCAGAATGGCCAGCACGCCGAAAAGCGGAAGCAGGATGATGAAGTCGAGGATGTTCACTGAGATTCTATCAGGAAAAAATTACCGGTCGAGGATCAGCCAGAGGACGACGACGACGCCAACGGCGAACCAGCCGGCGTAGTTCTGAAGGTTACCGCTCTGGACCCGACGAAGAAGTCGGCCGGAGCACTCGGCGAGTTTTGCGCTGCCGCGGACAGCGAGGCCGTTGATGAAGATTTCGTCGATCGCATGCAGAATGAATGCGGGCAGATCCTGGAGCCAACGAACGATGTTTCGGTAGATCTCGTCGATGTAGAATTTGTTGGCGATGATGCCGATGCGCAGCGGGTCTTTGTCTTTTCCGCGATACATCACGAAGGCCAGCCCGACTCCGCCGATCATCGTGATGAGCGAGACGATCAGGACGAGATGCCCGTGGTGATCGCCTGTCGGAACGGTCGCGCTGAGCATGTCAGTGAAGAAGCCGTAGGCCGAGACGATCGAGAGCACGGCGAGGAGCGCGAGCGGGATCCACATGACCGGGCTGACCTCTTTGGCGTTGGAGGCGTCGTCGGTTCGGGGCTTGCCGAGGAAGGCGACGACGACGAGGCGCGTCATGTAAAAAGCGGTCAGGCCAGCGACAGCAGCTGCTAGCCAGAAAAGGAGCACGTTTTTGTCGTAAGCGGCGTGGAGAATCTCTTCTTTGGAGAAAAATCCGCTTGTTCCGGGGAATGCGATCAGCGCCAGGGTGCCGATCGCGAACGCGCCGAAGGTGATCGGCATTTTCTTCGCCAAGCCGCCCATTTTCCAGATATTCTGCTCATGGTGAGCGGCGTAAATCACCGCGCCGGCTCCGAGGAACAGAAGAGCCTTAAAGAAAGCGTGCGTGTAAAGATGGAACATGCCCGCTTCGCCAGCGGAAAGGCCGACGGCCATGACCATGTAGCCAAGCTGCGAGAGCGTGGAGTAGGCGAGGATTTTCTTGATGTCGTCCTGCTGAATCGCGCAGACCGCGGCAAAAGCGGCGGTGATTCCGCCGACCCAGGCAACGATCGTTCCGGCGTTGCAGTAGGGAAAAAGGAAGTCGATCCGGAAAAGCATGAACACGCCGGCAGCGACCATGGTGGCAGCGTGGATCAGAGCGGAGACTGGCGTTGGGCCTTCCATCGCGTCCGGCAGCCAGACGTGAAGCGGCATTTGAGCGGATTTGCCGACAGCGCCGAGGAAAATCAGCAGCGTCGCGCCGGTCAGAACCGGGACTGCGTAGGGATTCACGGCGAGTGCGCTTTCGATTCCGCTAAAGCTGATTGCGCCGGTCAGGCTCCAGATCATGAGGATTCCGATCATGAAACCGAAGTCACCGATGCGGTTGACGAGGAAGGCTTTCTTCGCTGCCTCAGCCGCGGTGTTTTTCTCGAACCAGTGGCCAATCAGGATGTAGGAACTGACTCCGACGAGTTCCCAGAAGATGAACATCATCGCGAAATTGTCGGCAAGGACGATCCCGGTCATCGAGAACATGAAAATCGAGAGGCCAGCGAAATAGGCCGACTTGCGCGAATCTTTCGACATGTAGCCGAGCGAGAAAATGTGAACGAGCGCGCCAACGAAGGTGACGATGAACATCATTCCGATGCTCGACTTATCGATCATCAGGGCGAACGTGATGTTGAAATTCAGCGCTCCGCCGAGATCGGGAATCCAGTGGTAAGGCGTGAAATCGATATCGCCTACGTTTTCAAGGCCCATCAGCCGGAACGTGCCCAGCAAAGTCAGCACAACCGAAAGAACCGAGACGCCAGCGGCGATCGTGCCCCAACGGCGGAAAACCGTCACGTTCAGCACCGCAGCGAAGAGCGGCAGCAGGAGCAGGATCCAAGGTAGATTTTCTGTCGGCATCAGTGCTTCATTAGGTTGATGTCGGCCACGTCCGTGGTTTTCTTGGCGCGGAAGAGCGCGACGATGATCGCGAGACCAACGGCGACTTCAGCAGCTGCTACGGTGATGATGAAAAATACCAGCACCTGAGCGTTGTAATCAGGCATGCCGTCTTCGCCGAGCCGGAACCGCGAAAACGCAACCAGGGCGATGTTCGCGGCGGTGAGCATGAGCTCGAGGCACATGAAAATGATGATGACGTTCCGCCGGATCACCACGCCGGCGAGGCCGATGGCGAAGAGCAGGGCGCTCACTATTAAATATGCGTTCAGCGAAACCATCGTCGTTCAGTGAGGGTCAGTTGAGCTCGCGTTTGCTGAGAATCACGACGCCAACCGTGGCGACGAGCAGCAGGGCTCCGATGATTTGGAGCGGGAAGTTGTAGTCCGTGAAAATCGCTTGGCCGATGGCTTTGACGTCGTTCACATCTGGGTCGGAGAGCCGCTTGAGGGGCGCTTTTCCGGCTTCGAACGAATTCAGGACGCTGCTGACGATTGTGACGAATCCGATCGCGATTGCAGAGCCGACGCCGATTGGAACGAACTGGAATTTCTTCTTCTCCTCGGCCTGAACGTCGAGAAGCATGATAATGAAGAGGAACAGCACCATGATCGCGCCGGCGTAGACGAGAATCTGGATCACGCCGATGAGGTAGGCGTTCAGGGTGATGAAAATGGCCGCGACGCCGAGGAAACAGACGATCATCGAGAACGCGCTCGAAACTGGGTTGCGATTGACGATCACGCCGATCGCGCCCGAGACGGTCACCACAGCAAAAAGGTAAAAGAAGAGCGCCTGCATTATTTCAGTTCGTTCCACTTGTTAACGAGGCCAACGCGTTTGCCGCCAATTTCGTAAAGCTTCTCTTTGTCGTGAACCATTTCTTCGCGGCTGTAGCCGGTGATGGCGTAATCTTTGCGAAGGAAAATCGCCTGCTCAGGGCAGACTTCCTCGCACATGCCGCAATAAATGCAGCGAATCATGTCGATGTCGAAAGCCTGCGGCCGCTTCTCAACTTTGGCCCACTGATCATCGTTCGGAATTTCCTCTGGCGTGATCGTGATCGCACGCGGCGGGCAGATGAATTCGCAGAGCTGACAAGAGACGCAGCGCTCGCGATCCAGCTCGTCGGTCACCAACGCGGGAGCTCCGCGGTAGTACTCAGGCAAATTGTCGTCCCACTTCTCCTCTGGGTACTGCATCGCGACCTTGGTCTTTCCGCGAAGACTCCTGATAACGTGCTTCAAGGTGATCATCAGGCCCTTGAAGATCGTCACGAGATAGGTTCTCTCGCCGAAATTCAGTTTGGGACGCTTAACGGTTTTGACAGCCATGGTTCGTGATCAGTTCTGGATCCAGATGATGATGCCAGCGGTGAGAATGACGTTGATGATGGCGATTTCGAAAAACCAGACCCAACCCAGCTTCATGAGCTGATCGTAGCGGAAACGTGGGATCGTCCAGCGAATCCAGATGAAGAACAGGATCAGCGCGACGACTTTGCCGAGGAATACGCCGATCTGAACCAAGCCCATCCAGAACGGGACGACCTCGGTTGTCGCCGGAGCGATGAACGGCATGTGCCAGCCTCCGAAGAAGAGCGCGACGGCAAATCCAGAGCCGATGATCATCGCGGCGTACTCGCCGAGGAAAAAGAGCGCGAACTTCATCGAGGAATACTCGGTGTGGTAGCCGGCGACGAGCTCGGTTTCGCATTCCGGAAGGTCAAACGGCAGGCGGTTGGTTTCCGCGAAAATCGACGTCATGAAAATGATGAACGAGACGCCAACGGGAATTAAGAGCAAATATTGCCGCCAATCGCTGCCGAAGCCGTAGCCGCCCCAGAAGGGAGCCAGCGCCCACCCGTTCTCAGCCTGGAGATCGACGATCGCACCGAAATTGGTGTTTCCGTAGATCATCAGGAGCGGGATGATCGAAAGACCGAGCGAGATTTCGTAGGAAATCATCTGGCAGCTGCTGCGGACGCCGCCAAGAAATGGGTATTTCGAATTCGATGCCCACCCGGCGAGAACGATACCGTAGACGCTGAGCGAGGTGACCGCAAAAATGAAGAGTGGACCTGCGTTGAGATCGGCGATCGTCCAGGAAGTCGTGTATTCGGTGAACGGAACGTGGAATTCGGAGCTGAATGGAAGAACCGACATGCTGACGAGCGCCGGGATCATCACGAGCGCCGGGGCGAGCCAGTAGTAAAATTTCCGGACGTGGCCTGGGGTGAAATCTTCCTTGAGAATGAACTTGAGGCCGTCAGCGATTGGCTGCCCGAGACCGAAGAGGCGGATGTTCGTGAACGGGATCCCCACACGGTTCGGCCCGACGCGGTCTTGAATGAGCGCGCTGCCTCGCCTTTCGGCATACACCGAATAGGCCACCATCGTCAGAATGACGCCGATGAGCCCGCTGCATTTAACGATTGAAGATAGGATGAGAAACCAGTCCATAATGGAGGTTGCGCGAACGATGCGGAACGCGCGCGACCGGGCAACTTGAATTTGTGAAATTTTTCACAAAGTCGGGGATTCGGCCAGGTCGCTCTCAGCAGCTGCTAGGGTGTTTGAGATTTTTCCGATTTTGGTCTTGTATTGTCATTGTAAATGCATCAGCTTTCTCAATCACAGGCCGACCGCAGCGAAAAGTCCGTTGCGCGCCCCATTTAGAATGTGATAAGAGAACGTTTATCTCCCCTTCAGATTTTTGATCCGATGAAACTTTCGAAAAACCTCAGATCCCCCGCCGCAGCGGGTTTCACCCTTATCGAAGTATCGCTTGCGATCGGTATCGCCGCGATTGCGCTCGTCGCGTTGCTGGCCCTTGTCCCTCAGGGGCTCAAGACGATGAAGCTGGCCGCTGACACGGCGATTGAGGCCCGGATTCACCAGCAGATCGTTGCGGAGATCTCCCTTGCGGACTGGGACAAGCGGACCAAATACGACTATCAGGAATCGAACGAATTGTTCTTTTTTGATGACCAGGGAATTCGAATTCTCGAGGAAACGTTCGAGGCAGCTTACTCGGGAGAAACATTTGAAGATCAGGCGATTTACAGCGCGAGGATTCACGTTCCAACTCGGGGGGGCTCGCTGCCGATGCGCGTTGGCGGAGGTTCCTATGAACCGATCGATTACTCTGGAGACCCGGCAGACGAGAACGAAGTTCAGTTGATTATGGTCGAAATCTCATCCTCTCCTCGTGTCCGATCCGTTCAAGATTTCGACGAAAAAGACAATTGGCGGAACATTAACACTTTTCAGGGGACACTGACTCGCCTGATTGATCGACGGACGATTGGCGGAAGCTAGCTGCTGGATTTGCTTCTGTCTTCACCGTGTAACTTCAAAAATTTTACCTCCCCTATTTTTCTAATGAAGATTCATCAACAGCCGAACGATAGCGATTCGGCACCGAAATTTGAGCCGAAAAGGAAGACGAAAGCCTTTTCGATGATCGAGCTGATGATTTCGATGACAATTCTGGCGGCGATGCTGCTGATGTTTGTCGGCGTGCTCGATCAGACTCAAAAAAGCTGGGAAATAGCTCAAGGCCAGATCTCACAATTTCGTGAATCCCGGGTTGCCTTCGACATCATCACCAAAAATCTCAGCCAGGCGACCTTGAATGCTTATTACGACCAGGTCGACGTCGATCCACCAGACGGAATTCCTGAGCGGTTTGAGATCGCCTCGGAACTTCACTTCAAGACCTTTCAAGCGAAGGATTTAAAAGTGGGTGGCCACAAACCGGGTCACACTGTCTTTTTCCAGGCTCCTCTCGGCGTAACCGACAACCGGGAATATTCTACACTGCCGAATCTACTCAACGCTCGCGCCTACTATATCCAGTTCAACACGGACAGGGACTACCGACCACAATTCCTTGCCACTTACAAAATCCCAGAGCGATACCGATACCGTTTGATGGAGTGGATTCCGCCAACTGAACAGAATCGGATTTATTCTGATGGAGCTCAAGAGACTGACGGCGAAAATTACAATCCGCTAGATCCCAAGTTTCAAGATTGGTTTGAAAAGGACTTGGAAGCATACTCCCGGCCGTTAGCGGAAAACGTTGTCGCTTTGATATTCTCCCCTCGCGAGCCGGTCGCCGACAGCTTGGCTGCCGCGAATCCAGCAAAAGCAGACCGCGAGAGCTTTCGGCGGATCGCGCGCAACTACGACTTCGACTCTGAAGATCCAGATAATCCAAATTTCCGCCATCTCCTGCCGCCGCTAGTCAAAGTCACGCTTGTCGCGATTGATGAAGTTTCCGCGCTTCGTTATGAAGAGGTTTATGGAGGAGAAGCTTCGTCGACGCCTTACCTGCAAACGCACATGACAGGTTCATGGATGACTTCGGCAGACGATTATGCTTCAGATCTGAAGGAGCTTACCGATTCATTCAACGACGATACTGCGAACACAGCTGGCGTGAAGGTTCGCTACAAAGTATTCAGCACGAGTGTTGCGATCGTAGGTTCAAAGTGGTCGCCGAACGGCGAAGACACGAATGCGGGCACTAACCCCTGATTGATTTGCTCATTTTGCTCAGTTTTTAGATTAATCTTTTCCAAGCTATTTAATGAATTTCTCAGCCAACGACAGAAATCGGCGTCGCTCGCGTCAGGGCGGCTTTTCGCTAGCAGAGATGATGGTGGTGATCACCATTATCGCTTTCCTTCTCGCCCTTTCTGCCCCGAACATTATGTCCTTACTACGGGGTAGCGAACTCGCTACTCAGGGCGAACTTTTCAAAAACCAGCTCTCACAAGGCCAGCAAATCGCGCTTTCAACAAACGCGGATGTTGAAATCCGGTTTTTCAAGTTTGCCGACAAAGATGACGCGCAGGTAAAGGCAGTCTACCAAGCCTACCAGTTCTACCAATACAATGACGACGGATTGCTCACTGAGAGGAGCGAACTTTTCCGGCTGAATGCTCCGGTGATTTTTCACGACAACCCCAAGTTTACTAATCTTTTTAGAACCCAGAGTGTCGACGAGGGCGTCGAGGAAAGCGGGACTGTTGACCAGGCCCCGAAAAAGTTCGGCAGCGGAGTTTCCAGCGCGACTTACAGATCATTCCGATTTCGACCAGATGGATCCACGGACCTTCCAAAGGGAGAAAAGATCTACTTCGTCACTTTGGTTCAGGAGCAGGGGGCCAACCAGACAGATCCGAAAAACTTTTATTGTATTCAAATCGATCCCTACAATGGATCTTTACGCGAATATCGTCCGTAGGCGGTTTGCGGCGCTCCGATTTTGATTGCCGCCGTGCCGGTTCATGCGGCAAAATGCAGGCATGAACTGGAAAATTGCACTGAGCTCATTTTTCGCGCTCGCGGTCGGTATCAGCTCGGCGATCGACGTCCCTGCATCAAACGGCTCGTCGGTCCCTGTCATAGGAATTCGCAATGCGCTTCCGGGCGGCCTCGAGCTTCAACTAAAAGAAGGCGATGAGGTCCGCGTCGTTCCGTGGAACAGCCTCGATATCGGGAAAATCCGCCAGCAGCTGCCAGCTGTGGCTGCCGCCTATGAAAAGACGTTAAAAGGCGAAACCGCGCCCGTCAATCTGGGTTCCTACGCAGCAAAACCAACCGCACCCGGGGCAGCTCCGGCCATGCCGAAGGTCAATGTGCAGGGAGATCCGAAAATTGTTCAATCCAAACAGCTTCGCTCTGGCGAGAATTTCGGTGGTGGAGAAGTGATTCTCTCCGTTCCACGTGGGATCGGCAAGCCTAAGGCTGTGGTCGTCGTTTTCTGGGGTGATCCATCCCTCGGTGCGGTTTATGGCGACCCGGAAAATTCTAATTTCATAGACTTCGCGCAACAGAACTCGCTGGCCCTCCTCGGCGTGAGCATGGCCCACAAAGGGGGCGAGCCGACCTACCAAGAGGTCGAGAAAGGAAGCGGGCAGGCGATTCTGGATTCTTTGACGGAATTGGCGGGCAAATTGGGCAAGCCTGAACTTGGCACGGCACCACTAATTATGCTGGGCAGCCCTCGCACAAGTGGTGCTTTTGCCTTCAATTTCGCTCAGTGGAAGCCGGAGCGCGTTCTTGCGATTATAACGGGCCTTGGTGAAAATTACGTCGCCGAGCCGAGCCCGGAGGGGATCAAGATTCCCACATTGTTCTTTACCCTTCCGAGCAACTTCCTCTCCGTCGATCAGGAACCCGAGTTTGGACTGGAGAAAACCTGGGCCAAATTCCGTGATCGCAGTCCGCCTTGGGTTTACGCGAAATTCCCGTACGACACCAGCGGAGTCGATGATTTCGATTTTTTCTTCGCTCAAAAATTCATTCGAGTCGCCCTCAAGCGCCGACTCAGCGGCCCGGAGATGACTGAATTCAACCCGAAAGCCGGAGCCCAGATGGGCCATCGCAAAACTCTCGAAGTCGTCGCCGCAAACGTCGAAAACACAGTCGACGCCAACTACACTTGGTTGCCGGATCTCGAATTCGCCAAGGCTTGGGTGAAATACTCAAAGGGCGAGGCCGAAGAGCCCGCTAAGTAGCCTGAACGAGATCCCCGGTTTTCGCGTCTCAGCCCACCAACTCGCGCATTGGCGAATATTGCGGGTCGACGAGATAGTGCGGTCGGCCGCCGTGATCCGTCACCGTCGTCCGGCGGGCGTCGATCCCGATGGAATGATAGAGCGTCGAGAACACTTCCTGAAAATGCACGGGTCGGTCCAGCGCCTCGCCGCCGTCCTTCGTGGTCGAGCCGACAACCTGGCCGTGATTGAGATCGCCGCCAGCCACCACCGCCATTGAAACTCTCGGCCAGTGATCGCGTCCAGCGTTGGCGTTGATCTTCGGCGTCCGACCAAATTCGCCCCAGCAAACCACGGTCACTTCTTTGTCGAGCCCCTTCGAATGGAGATCCTCGACCAGCGCGCTCAAACCTTGATCGAGCATCGGGAAATCCTCGCGGCCGCGGTTAAAATTCCCGCCGTGCCAGTCCCATCGGCTGAAACTGAGCGTCACCACGCGCGCACCGGCTTCGACCAACCGTCGTGCCATCAGAAACTGATCAAGCCGCTTCCACGCGCCGTCCGCGCGTAAAACGTCGCTGCCTTTGCCGTAACGTTCGACCCAATACGGCTCGTCTTTTGAGACATCGAGCGCCTCGGCCAGCTTACTCGAAGTCAGCACGCCAAACGCCTGCTGATTGAACGTGTCCATGCCTTCCATCATTCTCGACGAATCCACTTTGCGGCGAAAATTATCGAAACTCGACAGCAGCTGCTCACGATCATCGAGACGCTCGAGGCTGATCCCCTCCAAATTCATATCCGCCTTGCCGCCTCCTCGAAACGGGCAAAACGCAGCGTGAGAAGGCCCGAGGAAGCCCGCTTTTCCAGGATCGCCCCACTCGTCGTGACCGCATTTCGGCGAAAGCCCGATAAACGGCGGTGTGGCTGGATTCGCAGCGCCAGCTAGCTCGGAAACGACCGAACCCATGCTCGGCCAACCGCCCGGAGGCTGCTGGTTGAACGGCCGTCCCGTCATGCACTGATCCGCGTCATGCCGCCCGGTCGAACCGACCATCGAACGGATCACCGTGAATTTGTCCATCATCTTCGCCATGCGCGGGAACTCCTCGCAGATCTGGATTCCGTCCACGTTCGTCGAAATCGGCTGGAATTCGCCGCGGATGTCGGTCGGTGCATCCGGCTTGAGATCGAACATGTCCTGATGCGGCGGCCCTCCGGGCAGGAAAATATTGATGATCGCTTTGTGGCCCAGCTTGCCGGTCGTTTCGTTTTCGGCTGCCAGCAGCTGCGGAAGCGAAATGCCTCCAGCGGCGAGACCAGAAAGACCTCCGATTTTCAGAAAATTACGGCGGCTGTGACCGTCGCAAAAGCGGCCTGAATTCTGGGAATTAATCGTGAGCATGGGGCTTTTCTAAAAAGGGCTGTTTTCGTCGCAGGAATCACGATTTTCCGCGCAGTCATCTTTCAGCTGCAAAATCCAGCCTGTGCGAGAATTTAATTATGATATTTATGGTAATTATATTGACAGCTCCCAGAAGCAGCGGCAACCTACGTTCGATACAGACCATCGAAAACAACAACTAACACCACTGTTTCGTCCGTCTTCCCGACCGGACCGCCTCGACCAAAATCTCTCTAAAATCCCCCAATACCTTCCTGCGGCTCACCCGCCACGCGTGTTTTTCTTAAGCGCTGGCTGACCCGATCTCAATCGATTGAGGCGATGTTTCGCCAAATTCAATCGATTGCAATCTCCGAACCGGTGACCGTCTTCCCCCGGCGATCAACCTTCCCTGCGCAGCACTGCTGTGGCCAATAAAGGGCGAGCACGAAAGCACGATCAGAGACTCTCTTCATCCAAGAGATCTCTGATGCTTGGAATTTCAATTTTGAGAATTTCCCCAACCTTGAGTTATAGAAACTAAAATTAATTATGATTCCTATTGATTTATCAATAATTATCAGCCATAAGTCTCAAATCCCCAATTAAACCCCGAAAGCCCCCTGCCGTGAAATCCTCCTCCTCAACTCCAACGTCCCTCGCTCGGTGCCCCCGAATCCAGTCATTCGGGATTGGGATAACGAACTTTACCGTTCTCGCTCTGCTTCTGTCGGTTTCCGGCGCGACCGCCCAGAATATCTGGGATACCGCGGCTCCCCGCCCGATTTCTGCACTGCCAAACCGCTCTGGATCGTCAGCGCCCCAACAAATGGTTCGGCTGCAGGCGGCTCCGACCAACAGCCAAATCTGGAACCAACCGGCCGCCGCTCGTCCGACTTCAGCTCCACAGCCTGCGTTTCGCCAGATTCAGCTCGCTCCCGCCCCCGGACCTCAGCCGAAATTTCCCGCCCCAACTCGCCCTGCCCCAATTCGTGAAGCGATTCCAGAACCAGCAGCTGCTGCAAAACTTCCGCGCGGAGCAGTCGCTTCGGCTCGCGATCTTCTCGCCCGTTGCGAAGCCCTCGGCCGAGCGCCCCTCGTCTACAAATTCGGCTCTGCCGATTCATCGACCGGAGGCCTCGACTGCTCCGGCACAATCGTCGAACTCCTGGAAAGCATCGGCTACTCCAGCGTCCCTCGAACCGCCTACGATCAGTACCGCTGGCTCGAAGAAAATCGCACCCTCAACAAAACCCGTCGCGGAACTTCAGCCTCGAAAATCCTTAGAGATCTCCGCCCCGGCCAACTGATTTTCTGGAAAGGGACCTACAAAACCAAAAAGCCGGTTACCCACGTCATGGTCTACATGGGCAAAAGCGCCCAGGGCCAGCACTACATGTTTGGTGCTCGCGGTCGAACCAAAAGCGGCCTCTACGGCAACGGTGTCGACGTCTTCACTTTCAATCTGGAATCAAACAAAGGTAAACACCCGATCGTGGGCTTCGGCGACATCCCAAAGCTGGCTTACCTTTACTAGGAATTTCAAACAATCATGGTCTAGGGAACCATGGTGCCCGTGACTGAGTCGGTTGAGGAGCCGACTCGGCACGGGCACCTCTCTTTTCCGGATTGTCGGCTGAATCAGTTTACGAATCGATGATCACTGATTATGGATCTTCGATTTTCGAAAAGCGCGATGACCCGAGACCGATTTGAGCAGCTGCTGACCAGTTTTCCCGAAAAACGCATTCTAACGATCGGCGACGTGATGCTCGATCGCTTCGTTTGGGGCAGCGTCAGCCGGATTTCGCCCGAGGCTCCCGTCCCGGTCGTTCACGTGAAAAAGGAATCGGTTTATCCCGGCGGAGCAGCGAACGTCGCGCGGAATCTCGTCCCGTTTACCGAGAAAGTGGACCTCGTCGGCTTGATTGGCGAAGACGAGTTCGGTCGGCAGCTTGCGGAGACGCTGAAACAGGGGGGAATTCATGGAAGCGGAATTGTCCGCGATCCGGATTTTGAGACGATCGTCAAGACTCGGATCATCGCCCGCCAACAGCAGGTCTGCCGAGTCGATCGCGAAAATCCCCGTCCGCCGACTCAAGCTCAGCAGGACGAAATTCGCGATTTCGTGCGATCGAATGCCGATTCGATCGACGCAATCATCCTCGAAGATTACGGCAAAGGCCTGCTTCAGCAGCACCTGCTCGATGAGATCGTCGAAATCGCTCGAGAAAAAAGTGTCGTCGTCGCCGCCGATCCCAACCCTGAAAATAAGCTGAAATGGAACGGCGTGACCGTGCTCAAACCGAACCGGCTCGAAGCTTTTCGCATGGCCGGCATACCCGAACCGACGCCAAATGACGACCCGATGCAGGACGAGGCCTTGCGAGAAGTCGGCCAGCAGCTGCTGAATCGTTGGGATATCGAAATGCTGCTCATCACGCTCGGCGAGCACGGCATGATCCTTTTCGAGCGCGGAAAAGCGAACGAACCGCAGCACGTCCCGGTTCGCGCGCAGGAAGTTTTCGATGTGTCCGGCGCGGGCGACACCGCGATCGCGTTGCTGACTCTAACATTGATCTCAAACGCTTCGCCGATCGAAGCGATCGAAGTCGCAAACTACGCAAGCGGCGCGGTCGTCGGGAAGCTCGGAACGGCGACTCTCACGCCTGAAGAGTTGCGCGAAGCGATTCCCGCTTCTTAGTCAGCCGCCATGTCCTCCCTGTTTGCCGATCGCCTCGAAGAACATCTCGAAACGATGCGTTCCATCGAATCGCAGGCTGAGGTTTTCGGGCAGATCGCCGAGAAAATGATCGCTGCGATGCGGGCCGGCGGGAAAATCTGCTTCATGGGCAATGGCGGCAGCGCGGCAGATTCGCAGCACCTCGCGGCTGAACTCGTGGGGCGTTTTCAGAAAGAGCGGCGCGGCCTCGCGTCGATCGCGTTTACAACGGACACCTCAATCCTCACCGCCGTCGCCAACGACTACGGCTACGATGCGATTTTCTCGCGCCAGGTCGAGGGCCTCTGCGGGCCGAGCGATATCGTCGTCGGCCTCTCGACATCCGGCAACAGTCCGAACGTCCTCGCGGGAATCGAGCGGGCCAAAGAGATGGGCGTCTTCACCGTCGGTCTAGCGGGAAAGGACGGCGGAAAACTCGCAGCAGCTGCTGACCTCGCCATCGTCGTTCCCTCGCCAAAAGCCGCCCGCATCCAGGAAGCCCACATCTTCATCGGCCACACCCTTTGCGAAGCGATCGAAGACAGTATCTGAAACGGCTCTTCGCCGAACAGCCTTGGCCGCTCTGGCTCTCCGTCGCCGTTCTGGCCGGCTTGTTCTATCTAGCCGAAGCGCTGCTTCATCGATGCCAGAATCTTCCAACATCGCTATTTGAGCAGAACTCGATCATCGGAGCCGCCATTTCGACGTCGTGGCCGTTCATCGCGATTGTTCTGCTTTCATTGATTGTCGTAATCAAAAATCCCCGCTTCAAATGGAATAGCCCGCTTTGGTGGGTGATGGCCGGGCCGGTTGTGTTCCTGACCTGGCATCTGACCACTACACAATATAATTTCTATTACGCCAGCTACTTTACAGCGGATCGAATCGTCATTCTCGCCCTCGGAATTAGCTGCTTCTTCCATCCCGGATTCATCGGCGCGTTTCTCGCCTCCGCCTATGTCTATTTCGCTCAGTTCAATTTGCCGCTTCAGTTCTCGTGGACCGACAAACTCGTCCTGCTTCATGCGCTCTTGGCTCTTTTCGTCTGGGTTGGATTTCGGTCGTTTTTTTCAAAGCTCCTCGATCAACGCGCGGCCCCTGTTCTGATTTTCGCAATCATAGGAGCCTTCTATCTTTTGCCGGCGCTAGGGAAAATCCAAATTGGATGGCTACAGACAACCGATCTTTCCTATCTGCTTGAATCCGCTTATCACCAAAACGGCTGGCTTTCCCATCTCACGCCCGAAAGA
This sequence comes from Verrucomicrobiales bacterium, assembly GCA_047620505.1. Classification (GTDB taxonomy): domain Bacteria; phylum Verrucomicrobiota; class Verrucomicrobiia; order Verrucomicrobiales; family DEV007; genus JBLHKS01. The sequence goes on from JBLHKS010000005.1 coordinate 25,091, forward strand.
TTTGAATCACTCGCCTCCGCGACTCACAGCCTAAACCCAGTTTTGCTTTTCGTCTCGCTCGTTGCCGAAATCTCGGTCCTTGCGCTACTCTTGAATCGGAAGCTCACTTTGGCGATTCTAGGTAGCCTGATCGCGCTCCACGTTGGAATATTTGTATCCTCCGGTATCTTTTTCTGGAAATGTATCGTGCTCGATCTGGCCGTCGCGATCTTCGCTCTCCGCTTGAAGGATGAGAGCCTGTTCAATCGGCAAACCTGGCTCGTCTGCGTCGTGGCGATGACCTGTCTCGCCGCCGCCAGTCCCAGGGTCGTGCTTCTGGCATGGTACGATTCGCCTCTGACCTATCGATTCCGGTTTGAAGCCATTGGAGAAAGTGGCGACCGCTACGAATTGATTGCGGATGATTTTGCCCCTTACGATCTCCAATTCGCTCAAGCCAGGTTCTACTTCACGACTCAGCAACGTCAGTTGGTCGATACCTTTGGAACGACCAAAAACGCACAGATTCTCGATGCACTGACCCTGGAGTCAGCATCTGAGAATATCGATGAGATTCGGAATAGATTCGGCGCTCTCAGGTATTCAGAATTCCAACGTGGTCAGTTTGAGCGATTCCTGATCCAGTATATGAAGAACAGCAAGCCGCCAGCATCCTTTCACCCGCCCCACCACATCTGGACGAACCAACTTCAAACCGCGACTCTGCCCCGCTATTCGCATAACGAAGAGATTCAACAGATCGACGTCTACCTCGTCGAAAGACTATCGGGCGTCACTATTTTCGAACAACTCGTTCAATCGATAACTCGATGATGCGGAAGTTATTCCAGAGCTCCGCGGCCTGGGCAATCACTTCGGCCGGAATACGGGCCGGAGGAGCGCTACTGACGCTTCCGCTGGCGCTCAGGTTCATCCCCGAAGCGGAGATGGGACTTTATTATACCTTCTTGAGCCTGATTGCTCTGGCGACCCTGCTCGATATGGGATTTGGCCAAACTCTCAGTCGATTTGCTTCTTATGCCTGGGCAGGTGCGAAGGATTTTCGCGACACCGGCTTGCCAGAACATTCCGGAGAATCAAAGCCGAATCTGCCCCTGCTTCAGGAGTTGATGACTGGCGCTCGCGCCTACTACACTTTAGCCGGAATCGCAATGGCGCTGATTCTCAGTTTGCCGGGAGGCTGGTTCATTAGCAAGGAGATCGCAAAATCTGGTTTGGACCCTGACCTGATCACCTGTTGGATCGTCATGGCCGTGGGAATCAGTTTTTCGTTCAGCTCCGAGTTCTGGCGAACAATCCTCTTCGGAATCGGCGGGATGCGCGAAGCCCATCAAGTCAGCGTCGCCGCTCAGTTCAGCGGCGTCCTGGTGACGGCGGGTTGCCTCTTGGCGGGCTTGGGAATCTGGGCATTTCCAGTTTCCCGCTTCGTCATCGCCGCGTTGAACCGATTTCTCGCGCAGTGGTTTCTCCGGCGTCGAACGAGCGCCCGCCCAAGCGGTTGGATGAACAACAATCAAACAGTCGCCGCGATGTGGCCGATGGCGTGGAGGCAGGGAGTCGTCGCGGTCGGTGAGTTCATGGCTTTGCGGGGCAATATTCTGGTCTGCACGGTTCTGTTCGGCTTGGAAACTACCGCTCGCTACGGTCTCACTCTCCAGATATTTGGCGTGCTCGGTGCCATTTGCACTGCCCCAGCCGCCGTCATCGGGCCAAAAATTTCCCAACTCCGTCTTCGCAATGACTCAGCCGGAATTGCTCGGCTGTTTGGAATGCGGCTTTACCTGGGTCTCGGGGCTCTGCTTTTACTGGGCGCGCTTGCAATTCTGGCCGGTCCCACTTTACTCAGCCTGATTGGCTCTCGAACCGGATTGGTCGCGACGCCGATCATGGTTTTGTTGTTGGGGATTCAGTTCCTTCAGTGCCACCAGAATTTTTATGGCGCCCTGGTGTTAACGGAAAACCTGAATCCCTTTGTCGTCCCGACCTTGGTTTCGGGGATTTTGGTGGCGGTCTGTTCTTTTTCATTCGGCTCACTCTGGCACTTGCCCGGAATGATGATCGGCCAGGGGCTTGTTCCGATCCTGTTTTTAAGTTGGTGGACCGTTTGGCGCGGCTATCGAGGCTTGAACCTGCCACTGAGCCGGTTTATTGGGTGTATTGTTAGACGAAACTGATCTCATGTGCGGCATCGCCGGATACATCTCCGAATCTCAACCGATCGAGCCTTCGGCATTCAATCGAATGCGGGATACCCTCATCGCGCGCGGCCCCGATGGCGCTGACTCCAAGTTTTTTCGTGAAGGTCGGGTGGCCCTCGGACACCGTCGCCTCGCCATTGTAGATCTCTCGGAAGCGGGTGCTCAGCCGATGTGCAACGAAACCGGCGACGTCTGGCTGACCTACAATGGCGAACTCTACAATCACGAGACTCTCCGCACCGAACTCGAACGGCTGGGACACCGCTACAACTCCACCTGTGACGCGGAAACGATAATTCATGCCTATGAGGAATGGGGAGATCAGTGCGTCCTTCGATTTCGCGGAATTTTCGCGTTCGCAATCTGGGATTCGCGGACAGGGCGTCTGTTCTGCGCTCGAGATCACTTGGGCGTAAAACCATTCTACTATCTTAAGACCTCTGAAGCCCTGATTTTCGGCTCCCAACCAAAAGCGATCTGCGCGGCCCCGAATTTCAAGCCGAAAGCCGACCCCAGCGCTTTCGCCGACTATCTTTTCTTTGGAATCGTACCTCATGATCGGGCTTTGTTTGAAGGCGTAAAAAAACTCCCGCCTGGCCATCAGTTGGTCTACGAAGACGGTTCGATTGCGGTCAAACAATATTGGAAAGTCCAGTATCAGCCAGAGATTCGGGATTTCGACGAAGCCGTCTCCCTGGTCGGCGATGCCTTGGAGTCGGCGGTATCTCTGCAATTGATGAGCGATGTTCCATACGGAAGTTATCTCAGCGGCGGCATCGATTCGAGTTTGATCACCGCAATCGCGGCGAAATCCAGTGGATCCCGGATACCATCGATCACCGTGGGCTTTGATGATAAGAAGCGAGATGAACGGCCTTTCGCCCAGCTCGTCGCTGACCACTGCCAGACCGACCATCACGAAAATGTCCTGAATTACAAAACCGCGATGGGTCTCGTCGACGAACTCGCCGAAATCTACGATGAGCCCTACGCGCTTGGTGCCGCGCTTCCATTGGTGTTCATCGCAAAGAAAACCCGCGAACTTGGATTAAAGGTGGTTCTGGCAGGGGATGGCGCGGACGAATTGTTTGCCGGCTATCGACACTACGATCAGATGCAATCCGCATCCGATCCGTATGCGAGTTACCAACCCCACGAAGCATTTATTCATACGCGTGAAGAAATGCGAATGGCCGGGAGCGCAATTCCGGACGATTGCCAGCCAGAATGGCGGTTTCGGCAATTTTATCCGAATGGCCTCCCATCCACCCCCGCAGCGCAGGTTCTGGACGCCAAAACTTATTTGCCTGACGAAATCCTCGTCAAAGTTGATCGCGCGACCATGGCTGAAGGCGTAGAAGCACGCGTGCCGTTCCTCGACCCCAACTTGGTTGAGCTGGCATTTAAGATTGACTCAAGTCTGACTTATCGAGCCGGCGAACGAAAGGCACTCTTGAAGGCCGTGGCGCGAAAGTGGCTCCCTGACAGTGTTTTAACTCAACGAAAGAAGGGATTCAGCATTCCGATACGCCGTTGGTTGTTAAGGCCGGCAAACTGGCTCAGAATGGTTAAGACAGTATGGGGTGGAATGCTAATCGAACTGAAACTGATTGATGGAGCTCAATTCAAACGGAAAGGCGCATTTTTACCGCCCGTCTGGCTTTGGAAACTCTACATCGCCGAACTCTGGGCGCGCCGCTGGCTATGAAGGCTACTACTACAGTGATTCTGCGTGAATGCGGCGAACGCACGGCTGAACGCAGCTTTGACGCTCTATCCAAAGTTTTTTCTTCTGAATGCATCTTCAGAATTTCAGATCGCCCGTTCAGCAAGACACTGCTTCGATCACTCGAACTCGGGCATGAGCAGGGCCGGCCTTACACGCTTTGCATCGACGCTGATGTCATTCCAATCGGCCAGCAGCTGCTGAATTTGATCACTGAATTTGAAGCGATGCCAAAGCATGTCGTTGAATTGCAGGGTCTGGTTTTCGATCGGCTGTTTCTAGTCGATCGACCGGCCGGAAATCATCTGTATCGTACCGCTTTGTTGAAGAAGGCGCTGAAACAGATTCCGGCGGAAGGGACATCGCTGCGGCCGGAATCGGATATGTTGTCATCGCTGACCAAGACGGGGCGGCCATGGCTGCAATCCCGGATCAACGTTGGAAGTCATGATTTCGGGCAGCACTACGAAGATGTTTACAGAAAAGCGTTTCTTCATGCTCGCAAGCACGCTGAGTTTCGCGATTACCTGAAAGCGACCTGGAGTGCGCTTGCCGCAAATCGGCCTGATTTTCGAGTCGCCCTGGCCGCCTTGGAAGATCATGATTCGTTTGATGGCTCGGTGATGGTTGATCGTTCTTTTCTCGAAAAGGAAGCGAAAGAACGAATCGCCGAACTCAATTTGCCGGAGAATGATACTGAGGATTCACGCGCAAAACTTCTTCCCAGCCTTAATCCAGACTTACGCGATCAGCGGGACCAGGTTGAAGCTGCGATGCATCAAAAAATGTTCAGGAGTCGAGGCGCATGGCTACGGAAGTTCCTGAGTTTCCGCGGGTTTCAATTTTTGATGTCCAGATAGCATGAAACAATTATTCATTGATCGTATTCATCGCCTTCCGCGAGTTTGGTCCAACCGCGAGTTGGTGAAATTTGCTCACAAATTTGAAGGCGAAGTTGTAAATGTCAGCGCCTTTAAAGATGAAGACAAAGAAGGCCGATTCTATCGGGATTATTTTTCGGCTGCGTCGAACTACTCCATCACAAACTACAAAGCTGAGGCGAATGGCCTTCAGGGCGTCGAAGGCGAGCTGTTCCTCGATCTCGAAGCGGATCTTCCAACCGAGCTTGAGAAGCGGTTCGATGTTGTGTTCAATCACACGACGCTGGAGCATATTTATGAGATGAGAAAGGCGTTCGCGAATTTATGCGGGCTTTCGAAGGATGTTGTGATTACGGTTTTGCCGTTTCTCCAACAGTATCACTCTCACTACGGCGATTTCTGGCGATTCTCGCCTCTGGCGCTGAAGCGCTTGTATGAAGAGAACGGATTTGAGTTGGTTTATCAGAGTTTCAACAACCAGCCTGGTTGCTCGGTTTATATTTTTTCGATCGCGACACGAAATCCGGATAGGTGGCGCGATGAGTTCGATTGGACGTTCACGTGTGAGGACGAACGCAAAACGTCAGTCGAGCCCTATGCGGGTTGCCACGCGATTCCGAACCGACGCTATCGATTCTGGCTGCCCATCAAGCTTTGGCTGTTAAAGTTATTGGGCCGCCAACGGAAATGAGAATCCTGCAAGTCTTCAATCGCTACCTGAAGCCTGGAGGCGAGGAGAATTCGGTCGCCCGAATCGCGCGGCACCTCGAGTCGGGCGGGCACGAAGTCGAGCGGTTCTGGCGGGCTTCAGAAGAGTGGCAGGGCGAGGCAGCGCCGCCGCGATGGAAGCAGGCGATTTTGTTAGGAAACAACAAGCCGGTTCTCCAGCAGCTGCTGGCGCGGCATCGCGAGTTCAAGCCGGACATTTGGATTCTGCACAATGTGATTCCGGTCATTTCGCTTGGCGTCTACGGCCTCGCACGTGAACTCGGCGTGCCGATCATTCAGTGGCTCCACAACTATCGACCAATCAGCCCAAGCGGTGCGGGCGAGCGGAAGGCCTACTTTTCTGAGACGATTCGCGGTGCCTGGCGCGGAAGTCGGATTCAAACCGGATTGCTGGCCTGGCACTACGCCAGGGTTCGCCGGCGCGGGGATTTCGAAGCCGTGAAAGCCTGGGTCGCGGTGAGCGATGCGATGCGCCAGACTTTTGCCGCCGCTGACTGGTTTCCCGATCGGTTGGCGACTCTACACCATTCCTGGGACATCGGTGAGGATCCCGGCCAGTCCGAGAACGAGGGCTTCTTCCTTTATCTCGGCCGTCTGATCGAAGAGAAGGGCATCCGATTTCTCATCGAGCTTTTCGCGAGGCCGGAACTTCGCGATGTGAAGCTCAAAGTCGCTGGGCGCGGTGATCTCGAGAGCGAACTCCGCGCGATCAGCACGTCGAACGTCGAGTGGGTCGGCTGGGTCGAAGGCGAGGAGAAACGCAGCCTGATTCGAGGCTCGTGCGCAGTCCTTTTTCCGTCGCTCTGGCGCGAGCCGCTGAGCACAGTCGCCTACGAGGCTTACGAACAGCGGCGCCCGATTTTCACGAGCTCTAGCGGCGGGATGAGGGAGATCGTCGAGGATCGCGTGACGGGTCGGGTGCTGAATCCTGGAGATCAAAACGAATGGAGTTCGGCGATCTGCGGATCAGCCAGCGGGTGGGGAGACGCAGGTCGCGACTGGTTGGAGTCGAATGTCAGTCCCGAGCGATGGAACGAGCAGTTCGCTTCAATCCTGCGAGAAAGGCTCAATGCCGACGAACCGAGCTTTCAAGCCTAACTCCCGTTCGATTCGCAGGACCTCGTTCCATTTCGCCATCCTCTCGCTGCGAGCGAACGAGCCGACCTTCAGCTGCCCGGCGTTTGTGGCCACGGCGAGGTGAGAAATAAATGCGTCCTCCGTTTCGCCGGACCGCGCAGATACGACCGGCTGCCAGCCTGCTTCCTGCGTCAGGCGGATCGATTCGAGCGTTTCGGTGACCGTGCCGATCTGGTTCAGCTTGATGAGAACAGCGTTTGCTAAGCCGCGATCGATTCCTTCGGCGATGCGCTTGGGATTCGTCGTGAAGAGGTCGTCGCCGATCAGCTGAACGCGGTGTCCGATCGCTTCGTTCAGCTGGCGCCACGCATCGAATTCGGTGTCGGCGAGCGGGTCTTCGAGCGAGATAATTGGGTAGCGCTCGGTCCACTCAATCATGAGATTGGCGAACCCGTCAGGATCAAATTTGCGGTCTTCCGAGCGGAAAAGGTAGCTTTCGCCGTCGAAAAGATCGCTCGCCGCGATGTCGAGCGAGAGCGCAATGTCCTCACCGGGCGTGTAGCCGGCTCGCTCGATTGCACGCAGGCAAATCTCGAAAGCCTCCTCATTGCTCTTGAACTCCGGCCAGAATCCGCCTTCGTCGGCCAAGCCGAATCGCAGGCCTCGCTCGTCGAGAATGTCGCCTGCGGCGTGGTAGACGTTGAACGTCATTTCTAAGGCCTCTCGATAGGATATCGCGCCAATCGCGACGATCATGAAATCCTGAACGTCCGTCCGCCAATTCGCATGCGCGCCGCCGCCAAGGAGCTGGATTTCGGGCAATGGCAGGAGATTGCCATCGCCTAACGAACGGAAAAGCGGGACGCCACGCGCGCCAGCAGCTGCTGAAGCCACGGCCATCGAAACGCCGAGAATCGCGTTCGCGCCGAGTCGCGATTTGTTCTCCGTGCTGTCGAGATCGATCAAGGCCTGATCGATTGCGGCTTGGTCAAAAACGTCATGCCCACGGAGCGCGTTCGCGATCTCTCCCTCGACGTTCGCGACCGCGCCAAAGACGGATTTGCCGCGAAATTGCTCGGTGCCGTCCCGCAGTTCCAATGCCTCGAACTGGCCCGTCGAAGCGCCAGATGGAACGAGCCCGCGCCCGACGATTCCGTTATCCAGCCTGACATGCGCCTCAAGTGTTGGGTTTCCGCGCGAGTCGAAAATCTGGAGCGCACTGACTTCGGTAATCTTCATTTCTTTGTCTTAACCTTGAGTTTGCGATTCGGAAACAGCGTCGTGCAAATTTCGCAAACCGTCCCATCGCAGCCACGCGCCGAGCAGTGCTCACGGCCGTAAAAAATGATCTGGAGATGGAGCTTGTTCCACTTTTCACGCGGGAAAACCCGTTTCAAATCGCGCTCCGTTTTTTCAACGTTCTTGCCGTCCGTCAGCTTCCAGCGCTGCGCCAATCGATGAATGTGAGTGTCGACTGGAAATGCCGGTTCGCCAAAGGCCTGAGCCATCACGACCGAAGCCGTCTTGTGGCCGACGCCGGGCAACGCTTCGAGCGAATCCCAATCTTCAGGCACCTCGCCGCCATGCTCATCGACGAGGATGCTCGATAGGTCTGAAATGTTCTGCGACTTCCTTGGACCTAAGCCGCATGGCCGAACCACAGCGAGGATTTTTTCGACCGGGACCTCGGCCATGTCAGCCGGGTTGTCGGCCAGATCCCAGAGGCTCGGCGTGACTTTGTTGACGCGCTCGTCCGTGCACTGCGCCGAGAGCAGAACCGCAACCAACAGCGTGTACGGATCGCGATGATCGAGCGGGATCGGCGTCTTTGGGTAGAGTTCTTCGAGCCTTGTCAGGACAAAGTCGGCGCGTTCTTGCTTGGTCACGCCAATCCATCGACTCGACTGCGGCTGCGTCAAGCTTCTGCCTGACAGTCTGCAAAAAACGCATACATTTCGCGCTTGAAGGACACCGATCCAATCGCCGAGTTTGAGAAGCTGGTTCTCGAGCTCCTGAGCGCACCGAACGTCCAGCCGATGACCCGATCCGAGATCGCTCGCGCTCTTGCGAAAGACTCCAAGGACCGGCCGACGGTCCGGAATGCGGTTCGATCCCTGGAAGCTAGCGGCAAGCTCCAGCGTTTCAAAAAGTCCCGCTACGGACTGCCTAAAGAACCTCACCAGAAAGGCAGGCAGCTGCTGAGGGGCACAATCCGTTTTGCAGACAAAAAGCGAGGGCGAAATGCGTTTCTCGAATTGGATGGAGAGTCTCGGAAGGCGGTGATCGAGCGCGGTGACATCGATCGAATTTTTATCCCAGCGCGATTTACAGGCACGGCCCTGCATGGCGATGAGGTAAGCGCGACCTTTCACGAGGCGGAGGCACCGCGATGGCACAAGCACGTTAAAAAGCTGCGTGAGCGAATGAATCGACCGGCTGAGCAGCGCTTGGAAGGGCGAGTAAGTAAAGTCGATAAGCGTGCCCGGACGAGATTCGTCGGAACGCTGAAACTCCATCGCGAGAAGTTTGCTCATGTCGTTCCTGACGATCCAACCATCCCGATTAACTTCTCGATCGAAGCTCGTGATCTGCCGCTCGACGCTGCGGACGAACAAAAGGTTTTAGTGCAAATGTTAGAGTGGGATTCTCCGTTCAAGGCACCACGTGGACGTGTGGTCAAGGTTCTTGGGAATGAGGGCGATCCGGGCGTCGATATTTTGTCGATTATTCATCGACACGATCTGCCGTTGGAGTTTCCAGACGAAATTCTGCGAGCTGCCAAGAGCGTCGACGAGACCATCACCGAAGAGGAAATTGCGAGCCGAGAAGACTGGCGAAATGCGTTGGTTTTTACGATCGACCCGGCGGATGCGCGCGATTTCGACGACGCAATTTGCGTTCGTAAAAACGAGGATGGCAGCTGGGAATTGGCTGTGTTCATTGCTGACGTTGCCCATTATGTTCAGCCGAAATCGCCGCTTGATGTGGAAGCGAGACGGAGAGGCAACAGCGTCTATCTGGTCGATCGCGTAGTCCCGATGTTGCCCGAAAAGCTGAGCAACGGCATCTGCAGTCTCATTCCGGAGGCAGACAGGCTAACTCATTCTGTAATCTTGGAGTTCGACGCTGGCGGACATCGTAAGAAATCTCGTTTTGCGAAGACGGTGATTCGAAGCAAACAGCGATTCGCCTACGAAGAGGCGTTTGAGATCCTCCAGAAACCTCGCCCGGCGGACGACGAAATTGCGAACGCGATTCACGACGGCTGGGAACTGGCGAGCATATTGAGAACGCATCGGATGGCCAACGGCTCGCTCGATCTCGACTTTCCCGAGGTGCGCGTCGTGCTCGACGAAACCGGCAAGCCAATTGAATTGAAATTGGTCGAGCATGACGAGTCGCATCAGCTGGTCGAAGAATTCATGCTCGCGGCGAACGAAGCGATTGCCGAGCTGACCAAGAACCGAGGAGCAGCGTCGATTTATCGGATTCACGAAGATCCAGATCTCGACAAACTCTCGGAATTCCGCGAACTCGCGCTGAGCTACGAATACGAGGTAGGCGACTTGTCTCAGCGGTCAGAAATCCAAAAACTGCTGCGCGCAATTCGTGGTCGACCGGAAGAGCACAACCTCACGGTCGGCCTTCTCAAGAGCCTTAAACGAGCGGCTTACAGCGAGGAGCCGATGGGCCACTACGGCCTTGCCAAAGTGAACTACACTCATTTTACGAGCCCGATTCGCCGCTACGCCGACCTTGTCGTCCACCGCGTTCTGGAGCGGCTCGCTACCCGGACAGATGAGAAACGCGCGACGCCTGGTCTTGGCGAATTGGCTGAGGTCGCCGAGCACCTTTCGAAAACTGAGCGAACTGCTGCCGATGCTGAGAACGAGTCGAAGCTTCTCAAGCAATTCGAGTATTTTCTCAACATCGCAAACAGTGGGGATCGTCAGACTTTCGTCGCCACCGTTATGGAGGTTTTGCCAAAAGGGGTCTTTGTCGAGCTGAGAAAATATTTCCTGCGCGGAATGATTCGTCGTGACGATCTGCCAAAGGGCGAACTCTATTTTAATGCCAAATTCCAACGAGTAACGAACACGCAAGGTGCGGTCGTGCTGTCGCCCGGGAAAGAAATTGAGGTGATTGTCAGGCGCGTTGACATCGAGAGCAAGCATCTCGATCTTGTGCCCGCGTAGTCGCCGGTCGGCTTGTCTTTTCGGTTAAATTTCAACGGCTGACAATTTTCCTTCGACACGAAGATGAAGGCCTTTTCAGTGGGCGGATGCGAATCCTGTTTTTTCTGATTCTCGCCAGCAGCTGCTGGTCGCAAGCGCCCGCCTACAAAGATGCAGAACTGATCACGACTGGTATCGAGGCGTTTGAAGTCGGCGACGCGGTTCCGGGAGTCTTGCGGGTTAAAAAGGAGTCGGCGTGCGAGTTGCTGGTCAGCGATGGAGGCGAAATTTTCGGCGCGATCGGACACACGACAGACGGGCGGGTGGCGGCGTTCGCTCATGGCAGCTTCTTGAGCCGAGGCCTGATGAATCAACCCGGCGCGCTCAGTTTGTTGGGAAATACGATTCGTTGGGCAGGCAAAGCGCAATCGCCGTCGGTAGGCCTGTCAGGCGCAACTGCCGAGCTGGAAAAGGCGCTCACCTCTCTGGGATTCCAGATTCGGAAAGTCGCTCCGCACGAGCTGAAGAAGCAGGTCGATGTTTACTGTTTTATTGGCCACGAGAAACTCGATGAAGCGGACATCGAGGCAATCCGGCGGTTTGCGATGAAGGGCGGAGGCGTGCTAGTTTCGTCGACGCCTTGGGCGTTTGGCGAGAAGTGGCCGGACTTTTCGAAGTTTCCAGGAAACCAGGTCGCGATGCTTGCCGGAATCGAGTTTCAGCCTGGTGGCTATGCTAGAGTGAATGGTCGGGTCGCCCCGGCACCGGCTGATGATTCGAAGGTGAAAGCGTCGATCGCGAAATTGACCGAAAAGCCGGATGTCGAGGGTGAAGAACTCCAGCAGCTGCTGGCGGATCTTGCGACCGGGAAAAAGCTTCGTGGCGAGGCGCGGCTTGAGTTTCGCGCAGCGTTGACGAAGCTGAACATCGCGGTTGGGCCGATCGTACCGACGCGCAAGAATCCGGTGGTGCGCGGTGCCAATCCGCTGGTCGATTCGATCATTGATCTTGAGTCTTTTTTCAATCAGCGCCTGCCAGCTGAGGAGGTGATCGCGATTCCTGCGGCGGCCGATTACCCGGGAGCTGTGCCGGAGAACACGGAGCGGATTTCGCGCAGTGTCAGGATCGATGGAAATTACAAAGGCTGGGCGACTGGGCGCGGTGCAGGGGCGTGGAATGCGAAGGAACTCCGGCCGACAGGGCTCTACGCGGCTCCCGGCGAGTTGATTCGGGTTCAGTCGCCTTCCGAAATTGCTGAGAAAGGTTTTGAGGTGGTGATCGGGACTTACGCGGGCGGCCTCGACAATCGGAAGAAGTGGGAGCGGTATCCGCGATTGCGGACGGCCTTCCCGATTAACTCAGCCGAAACTGGCGCGGCAAACGGGCTCGGCGGCCCAATCATGATCGCGATTCCGCACGAGGCGAATTTCGGTGATTTGGAGATCCAAATCGAAGGTGCGATTCCCGCTCCGCTCTACCTTCACGGCGAGACTTCGCTGGCCGACTGGAAATCGACGATTCGCGACTACCCAGCCCCTTGGGCCGAATTGGCGAGCAAGCGGATGATCATCGCGATCCCATCCAGCTACATCCGCGAACTCGACAACCCGGATGAAGTCATGGAAACCTGGGACGAGATCCTTGAGAAGTCAGCCGAGCTCGCGATGCTCGATCGAGATCAGTTTCGCGCAGAGCGGATCGTTTTCGAGCGCCAGACCGCGGCTGGCTACATGCATTCCGGTTACCCGGTTGCCGCGCCTCAGGACAAGAGCGCAGTCCAGGCGATTGACGCCGATGCGTTGAGATCCGAGGGCAACTGGGGATTCTTCCACGAGTATGGCCACAATCATCAGCACAATCTCTGGCAGTTGCCGGGAACCGTTGAAACGACCTGCAATCTTTGGAGCGTCTATCTTTTCGAGGAGTGGGTTGGGAAGAGTCGAGACGGCGCGCACGGTGCAATGGACCCGCTCAGAAGGAGGCAAAAGCGGAACGCGTATTTCAGCAACGGCCGCAAATTCAAAGAGGAGTGGAGCATGTGGGTCGCCCTCGATACGTTTCTGTTAGTGCAGGAAGAGTTCGGATGGGAACCGTTTAAGGATGTGTTTGCAGAGTACAACGCGTTGCCTGCGAGCGAATGGCCGAAGTCGCAGCAAGAGAAGAACGACCAGTTGGTCTTACGGCTTTCGAAGGCGTGCGAACGCAATCTCGCGCCGTACTGGCGGGCTTGGAATTTGCCGTTGAGCAAGAGCGTGGATCAGCAGCTGCTGGAGCTGCCTGATTGGGAGGATCATCCGGTTAAGTCATATTTGAAGAAGTGAATGAGTTCACAACTTGAGATCATCGGTCAGGAATGGAAGAAGCGCGGCCGCGAATTGGCGGACTGGGCTTTCGAGCGGCTGGTGAATCGAAAAGACGTCTGGGGTCAGTACACCGGGAAAACTGAAAAGGGTTATGGGGCCCTGACATTGCCACAAAAGTCGATGCGCGGCAAAGACATGGTCACGCTCGACAAGCTGACTCGGCACTTCGGGAGCTTGAAGCGAAATCACCTCATCGGTCTGCATTCGCAGAGCGTCGAAGAAACCTGCCGATGGTTTTCGATCGATATCGATCTTCACGATCCGGAGGCCTTCGACGCGGAAGACGCGGCGCGGCGGAATTTCGCGGCGGCAAGCGGGTGGTGGAACGTGCTGCTGGCGAAGGGCTACGATCCGGTGCTTTTCGATTCCAATGGGGCGGGCGGTTTTCACATCTGGGTGCTGTTCGCTGAGCCGGCTTCAATGAAGGTGGTCCATGCGTTCGCTCAGGCGGTCACAGCTGACTGGGAAGCGCGGAATCTCGACGTGGCTCCGGAGACGTTTCCTAAGTCTGAACGGCTGAAGGACGACAAGCTCGGGGCGTGGCTGAGGTTACCGGGATTGCACCACACTCGTGATCATTTCACGCGGGTCTGGAGTGGCGATGACTGGCTGGAGGAGCCTTGGCTGGAAGGAAACGAGGCGATCGATCAGATATTGCGGACAATTCCCGGGCCTCCTCCGCCGAGCGAAACGGTTAAGCCGAAAACCAAGCGCAAACGCGCGATCAAATCAGCAGCTGCTGGCAGCAGTTCGAAGAAACCGCGGATCTGCGTCGATCTGGACGGCGTTCTGGCAAAGTACGACGGCTGGCGAGGAATCGAGGCGTTTGGCGATCCAATTCCGGGTGCCGTCGAGTTTACGCGTCAGCTGAGCGAGTGGGCCGAGGTGATCATTTTCACGGCGCGATGCAACACAGACGGGAGCCGGGTTACGATGAAGAAGCGGGAGGCGCTGGTGCGAGCGTGGCTTGAAAAGCACGATTTTTCCTGGGACGAAGTTTACTGCGGTCATGGAAAACCATACGCGAGCGCTTACATCGATGATCGCGCCGTGAGTTGTCGCCCACAGGCGGACGGCCCAGTGGCGTTCGAAACAGCGGCGAAGCTGGCGGCCATTTTGGCGAATCGTTAGGCTCAATCCTTCGACGACTTCGGATCCAAAGCGTCGCGCAGGCCGTCTCCAAGGAAGTTCAAGCAGAACAGCGTCGCGCTGAAGAACAGGGCCGGGAAAATCAAAAGACACGGATCGCTCGACATCCGGTCGGCACCTTCTTTGATCAGCGTGCCCCAGGAACTGTTCGGTGGTTTCACGCCAAGGCCGAGGAAGCTGAGAACCGCTTCGAGCCGCATCACTGCAGGCACCGTCAAAGTCGTGTAAACGATAATCGGGCCGAGCACGTTGGGAACTAAATGCCGGAACATGATTCGACGATGGCTGAAGCCCAGGCTGACTGCGGCCTCGACGAATTCCTGCTTCTTCAGATTGAGAATCTGTCCGCGCGTGATCCGGGCCATCGTAAGCCACTCGACCATGCCGATGGCGATGAAGAGGAGCAGGAGTTCAGCGCCTTCGAACCACTTCCCGAAAAAAGTCGCGAGGATAATCACGATGATCGTGAACGGCAGCGAATAGAGAACGTCGACGACTCGCATCATGGCCGTGTCGAGGCGCCCACCGACGTAACCGGCGATCGTTCCGTAGGCCACGCCAATGGTCATCGAAACAACCGTAGCGATGAATCCGACCGCGAGCGAAATTCGTCCGCCATGAAGAATTCGCGAGAAAATATCACGGCCGAGGTGCTCGGAGCCGAACCAGTAAGTTCCGCTCGGCCCTTGAGAACGGGCATCGAGATTGATCTTATCCGGGTCCGTCGCGATGAACGGTCCGAAGATGCAAAGCAGGACGATGCCGATGAAAACCCAGAGACAAATCATTGCCAACTTGTTCTGACGCAGCCGCAACCACGCGTCACGACCGAGCGAGCTTCCTTCCTCCACTTCTTCGAGAGCGGGCACCTGAACGGATTTGGATTCAGTCGCCATCGGTCAGTTGAGATCGGGTTGCTCGGCTCCGCGAAGCCGTGGGTTCAGCGCCATCTGCGCGAGATCGACGAGGAAATTCATCGTGAGAATCAAAGCTCCGTAAGTCAGGACCGTGCCCATCAAAAGAGGGTCATCGCGGTTGGTTGCGGCGTTGATGAAAACGCGGCCGAGCCCTGGCAGCGCGAAAATCGTCTCAACGACAAACGAACCGCCGATCAAGCCGGCGACGGCCGGGCCCATGAAACTGAGAGCTGGTTGCAGGCCGCCTTTGAGCCCATGGAAAACGAGAATTCGCCACTCGGGCAGCCCCTTGGCGCGCGCCGTTCGAATGTAATCCTGGTTGAGCGTTTCGAGCATGCCGCCCCGCGTCAGTCGGGCAAAATAGCCAGTGTAGAACAATCCAAGCGTTAGCGATGGCAGAAACCAGTCGGTTAGCGGATTCCACCAGCCAGCAGTGGGCCCGATGTTCAGGTGGATTGCGAAAAGTGTCGCCAGAATGGGCCCGATGACGAACGACGGCAGGCAGATTCCGACCAAAGCAATCGACATCAATGAGTAGTCGACGGCTGTGTTTTTCCTGGCGGCTGAGATCAAGCCAAGCGGAATCCCGAGGACGAGCGCGATCAAAAGTCCGCCCAAACCGATTACCATCGAGACCGGCAAGCTGCCGAAAATGATCTCGTTGACGGTGTAGCCGGAATTCTTAAGAGAGGGGACGTCCTGGAATCCTGTGACAAATTTCGCGTAGTAGCGGCCGAGCTGCTCGTACCACTCGCGGTCAAGCCAGTAGGCCTCCTTCATTGCCTCGACGGCGTGTTCCGGAATCGCCTTTTCGTCTGTAAACGGACTGCCAGGAGCGATCCGCATCAGAAAGAACGTGATCGTCAGGATGCAAAGCAACACGACGATCGACTGGATGAACCGGCTGGCGACAAACTTAAGCATGCGCGGAAGTGGCGGCGACTTGGGCGAAATCAGACGTCGAGACCAATCGCGTCATTGAGGCGAGCTTCGCCGGTAATCTGAATTCCGGTCAGCGTCGCCCCGGTAAAGTTGGCAGCGACGAAATCGATGTTTGCGCAGATCGCGTTCGAGAGATTGGCATTGATAAAAGTCGCTCCCGAGCAGTCGGCGTCGCTGAGGTCTGCTCCGGAAAGATTCGCGCCGTCGAGCGTCACTCCGCTGAGATCCGCTCCGCGAAAATTCGCGCCCTGGAGGTTCGTTCCTTCGAATCGCGCGCCGCTGAAATCCGCGCCAGAAAAGTTCGCGCCGGAAAAATCGGCGTTGATAAATCGGGTACCGATGAAGTGGCCTTTGGTTAGATCCAGACCGGGATAAGCCTTGTCTGAGAGGTCTCGGCCCGTCTTATCCAACTTAGTTCCACTGGCACCATCAGAGGCAAGCCACTCGGCGTGGGCCGCCAGTTCATCGTCTGAGATTTCTCGGAAAGTCGACATAATAAAATCAGGCTAGCGCAGCCGATTTGAATTACAACAACCAACCGCGATCGGGAAAAATGACCCCAGCAGCTGCTGGCACGGCTCGAGCGAAACGTCTTTCGCTAATGCCGTTCAAGCGGTGTCGCGAGCGCTCGGAGAAGCTCGTTGAAACTGCCAAAATCAGAAAACGCCCGATACCGGACTTCAAGCTTCTTCAAAGTCTCGATGCGCTCACCCCAGGGAGCGTCCTCCCAATCGGTTGGGCCGAGATTCGGGAAAGGTGGGTTGCTGCTGAACAGCACTGAGGTGAATCTCAAAACTGCTCGCAGGCGTTCGTTGTCCTTTGGCGTTAGGAAATTGATCTCTTTAGAAGGAGCCAGAATCTGTAGTTTGTTCGATGCCGACTCAAGCTCTCCGCTGACGAGATTGGCCGCGGCGTAAGTCTGGATCGCTTCGGTCCACGCCTGAATCACAGCACGAGGCGGGTAGACGCCGGAGTCGGCCGGAGTGAGGCCGGCCTGTTTGCATGCGATGGAGAAATCGAAAAGCTCTTCGAAAACCGGATCATTAATTCGGTTTGAAATGAACTGCCGAGACAGCGCCAACGTCGAAATCTCGGAAGCCGCCAGCTCTTCGGCTGTGCTTAGCAAGCCGGCCGCGTCAAACTCAAGATCGGCGATCGAGACAACCTCGGTCACCGAAATTTCTGGATGAAACTCGCGGTGGAGCGCCTTGAGAAAATCCGCTCGCGCCTGGCCAGGATTTTGATTCGCCTGGTAAAGTTTTTCCCAACCGGAATCCTCGAAAATCGCCACAGCGGATTTCTCGACGCTCGGCTCCGAGTTCGACGAAGAGTTGAGCACAGGCCCCCCGACTCGAACCAAAAGGATCCCAGCCGCCACGCCGATCAAAATGCCTAACGCAGGTTTCACGAACTTCTTGACCGAGCGGATCGCTGCGACTTTCGGCTGCAACTCTTCCAACCGTTCCAACGTTTCGGATTCGAGATTTCGAATCGCCGGACCGGTTCTCACTAAGCTCGTCTGCCCGCGGTCGGATTCGATCGTCTGGCCTGACATTGGCTCAAGTTTACCAAGAAGCTCGCTTAGAATCTCGCGAATCTCGCTTGCTGATTGCATCGCATCCCGGGTAAGCCCGCAAAGAATCAGAAACTCCTGCCCGGTCCTGCTGCTGTCTCGAACTTGCTCCGCTTCTGCCGCGACAGCGACGTAGTTTCGTCCAACCAACTTCAATCCATCTGAGAGTTGATTCCGCGCCTGAGTCGTTACCTTTGAGATCGCAGATTCAGAGCAACGCGAAGCATCAGCAACGAACCAGCAAGCTCCGTCGGGGCCTCGCGGCGTGTCCAAAATCAGATAGGGTTTTCCTCGCATTCGCGTCTGAGTTTTAGCTTCCGGGAGAAGCGGGCCAGGGCTCGAGCGCGGGAGCCGCAAAGTCAATCCAGCCTCCTTGGCCATCGCTCACCTGAACCAGCAGAGTCACCTTGCTTCCATCCTCGCCGCCACCGCTTGCACCTTTCAGCGTCACCACATGGCCGTCGCGTTTCCAGGAATCCAGCGACTGACGAACTAACGCTTCGCCAAACGAACCGCCTCCCAGGTTCTTTGATCGGTCGTTTCTGACTTCGACCGTTAACGAAAGTGGATCGGTCGCTTTCGTCTTCATTTTGATCGAAATTGCAGGAACGCGTGTTGCGCTCTGAGCGAATGATTTGCTGCCGTGCATCTTCGCCAATTCAATCGAGCCGCTGTGCAAAACTCCCGAACTCAAAGTGACGACGCCTTCGATATCGGACCACCAGCCTTTAGTTTCGGCCGGCCAGATGAGTCTAGAAACGTGGAGCCGATATTCGTGAACGGAGTTGATCTGCAAAAGATAATCGCGGTGTGCGCTGGCGACTTCCTGCATCACCATCGGCACTCCCTGATCCTTGGAATCCAAGTATTCGGTCACGTGCCGCAAACTATCGGGATTCGCGCGGACTGCATTCCAAAGATACTGACCTCCGGCCCAGAGGACGCTTGTTCGCTCGGTTCGCGCGTTTGCCAGACTATCGGTGGGCAAAAGATCGAAGAAACGATCGTCGGTGCCCTTACCAAGAAACTCATCAAGGTAAGCCACGCCGTCCTGCCAGCCACTCCCCCGCCCCAGCAGCTGCTGAACGCGAACCCTCAACCTTTCCTGAACCCGCTGCTCAAAATCACTGCGAAGATCGTCATACTGAGGGTCGCTCAGATCAGTCAAGAGCATCACGCCTGCCGAAACGACATCGCCAGACGTCATGTGATCTTTGTACTGCCGACGGTGAACGTCCGACTCGACGCTCGCGTTGTAGCTCGTTTCAAGCGATGAAATTTCCTGCGAAAGAAGCGCCTTTTCCTCATCCAGATCGGCGCTGTTGAGTTCGGCGGTTTTCTCAGCCAGATTGTTGACCTGCGTGCTGAGATCTCGAATTTCTCCCGCCAGTTCCGGGCTGGTTTGATTCGCTTCGAACTTCGCCGCGAGGACCGTCAATTCTCGTCGGTGCTCTTCGAGCTCGGCGATCACATTTCGGATCGTTTCGTGGCGTTCAGCAGTGAGAACGATCGTTTCGGCCTTTTCTCTTTCGCGGCAGAGATAACAATCTGGAAATTTTTCGCCTCGCCCAACGTAAGCGATCGCGAGTGCGATTCGGTTAGGGTCAGCTTCCTCCAATCGCTCGATTTCACTCCAGCTTTTCTCGTCTTCCTTCAGCAGCGCGCTCAGTTGATCTCGTTCGGCCTGATCACGCGAAAGGTATTTTCCGCTGTAAACAAAATGCTGCCAGGGTTTGGCGTAAATGTAGCGCTGATACCATTTGTGAGCATCGACCCAAGCCGGCTGAGCCGCCGAATTGTCCAAGGCGGCTCGCGACTTGCGATGGGAATTGAAATCAAAGGCGGCTTCGCCCAACAGGGCACCGGCAAGCAGAGCACAGATCAATGTCAGGGTCTGCAAAGCTCGCCATTTTCTCAACCGCCGACTCACGCCAGTCGCCCGATTCTTGAACTCAGAGCCGTCCGAAATTCGCGCAGCAACACGCTTAGCATCCTTTCGCAGCCGTCTGGTTTTGAGCGGCCTGAGGGGCAGAAGCCAACTCTTCCCCCTGCGCTCCAACTCTTCGACATCAAGCGCGTTGCGCCGCTGAATCAACCAGATAAACGGATCCTCCATTCCGAAAGATTGCAGGACTTCAATGTTAACCGGCTTCTCGACGGTGTTGCCGGTTGTCGGATCCGTGTCGGATCTGGAAGGACCAAAAGCGCTGACTGGAAACAGTTCGCAATGGTTGTTCGTGGCCGGGAGAAGTTCGTTGTAAAGCGTTCGGTGCGGCGGAAGCGCGCCAGCAGCTGCTGGCTCAGGATGCGGCTTTCCATCCAGGAAGGCCCGGACGCGATCTTGCTCAGCCGACATCGCTCCCATCCCGTGCCCCGCTGAATCTGACCTGTCCCACTTGTTAACCCACAAGATCATCGGGACGACTTGCTCGTTATCACGCTCGCGTTGTTCCTCCCGGAGTTTCGCAAACGCCCCACGCAAGCTGTGCAATTCCTTCGCCTTCTCATCGACCGTATCGCGATTTCGAGGGTACTCAGCCACGATCAGCAGGCCGTCCATTTCGGCGAGACTCTCGCGTAGTTTTTCCGCCAACTCCGCATCGGAACTCTCCGCCTGCATCAGCTCGCCAGAGTAGTCTATCAGCTCAACAAAATGCTCCTGGCCTACCCCGTCCGGCCCACCTGAACTGGTTATTTTGTATCGCAGTGCGAGGCGTTGATCGATGATCGGGTTCTGCTCTGGGACATCGCCGTCAGCGAGCCGCCGCTTCTGTTCTGTGATCCAGCGGTAGCCGTGGCGCAGCCCCAAGTCGCCGAATCGCGGAGGAGGCAAAAGGGTAGCCGAAAGGTCATCCGGATGAGGCACTCGGGGCATTCCCAGCGCCGTGAGAATGCACGTTTTGCCGGACGAGCTTCCGCCGCAGATCCCAAACCGATAGTACCGCGAATCTCTTCTCGGATTCTTCTTCGCTCGCTTCTCCGTATTCTTTTTCATACGCGATCCGCTAATTTTCGTAGTTCGCCAGCAACCACCAGGCAGCCAGATTCTGCTGCCAGAGCAGCTTGTTTTTCGGCATTCGTTGAGCGGTCTGGCCGGTTTTCCAGACGGCAACCCTGAGAAACTCGGTTGCCCCAGGTTGATCCTCAAAAGCCGCGATGACCCAGCCGGAATCGTCCTTCATTCGGAGTTGGACGCCCAAATCGTCCAGCTTTCGAATGCATTCCCCCAACGCCGCCTGCCCTTGGTCCTGTCCAAATCGAAGTGCCAGTCGAACCATCCGTGTGACGTCAGAATCGACGTCGAGCGTGGCCACCCCCTGATACTCAAGCGAGAGAATTCCGTAAACCGCGAGCCTCGGAGCGTCCGCCAACTCACCGGTCTTCGCCCCGACATAATCGATCGCACCTTTCGTCAGCGCCTTACCTGCTTTCTTCGAATATTTGATCGCAAACTCCTTCACCGTCGACTCCTGGCCCATCGTATAAATCGCGACGATGTCCTTAATTACGTTCTTCCCGTCTTCGCCCCAAGTCAGTTGACGATCTGAGTACAATTTGTTAATCGCGTTGACCACGCCGTAACCTGGGACGTCTTTGAAATACTTCAGATCGTCGGTTCCGCTGACGTGAAGCCGCAAATCGCCGCCTTCTTCAAACGCGTTCCATTCAGCAAGCTTCGCGAACGCAGCCGTGGAATCTTTATCCCAGGTATCGTTCAACCGCTTGCAACCCTCCGCTAGATTCTGATTGCTGAGCTCTCCACGGGAAAGCAGCAACTGGAATTGCGAGTCGCTGCCGAAATGGTCTAACGCCGTATAAACTTCCGAGTTACCCATCAAAAGCAGATCGATCAATCGCTGCTTGACCAAGTCGTCAGGCGGATTCTCAAACAAAACTCTCGCGGCCAGCTCGCCCGCGTGAAAAAACAAATCTTCCGCGTCATACAGTTCCATCAAATCCCACAAAAGCGGTTCCTGTCCATAACAATGCCACAACGGCATCCTTCCTCCTCCGTTAGTTTCGATATGCTTTTCAGCCAGGCCGATGCACTTCTTAAATCTCGGCCAGGTTCCATCTTCGATCAGAAATCCACTCCTGAACTCTTCGTCATTGAGCTTCGCCCTAACAATGGAGTTCGCTTCGAGAAGAAACTGAACCATCGAAGGGAAATCTGACTCTTCTTCCACGCTGTCGAGCGCGTCCGTGATCCAAGCAATGTAGGTTTCGTTCACCGCCGGCGATTGGTCGTAGAGAAAGATCGTATCGATCGGCCAAGTCGGACAAACCTCCAAAAGCAACGCGATACTTTCCCAATGTTGCTCGAGCGCCCGCGCCCATTGGCTCAGCGCAGTTGGTTCGGCGTACTTCGCGCACGAACTCAAAAGACGTTGCTGATCTTCGGCGCGGCGGGGAGACAAAATGCCTTTCGCCAAAGCCTCACGAGAGTCGACGTGGGTCATTTCCAGCAGCGCGATGCTGGCCGGATATTCATCAATCAATTCCCGGGTTTTGGCCGTCATCTGGATCTTTGCGAGCCGCTCCAGCCTAGCCTCATCTTCTAGAAGCCAACGTGCGGATGGGTCGAGCGCGTCTGCAACCGCCATCACCGATTCGTACTTCCAATCGGTCATCGCCTTCAATTTTTCGCGAAGATTCTTCGCAAGGATCTCAGCTGAAGGACCCGGCACGGACTCCTTCTCTGCAGGGCTCGTGCCTGCCGATTTTGCGGTTTGATCATCCGATTCGCCTCGAAGAAAGAACCAGGTGATCGTGGCGCTCACGACCAGAGTTAGCAGAATAAGCCGTATCATGGTGATCCGAAATTTGTCTCAGCGAGCCCGTTACTCACAGCGGGAGAAGTTCGACTTTTTTGAGGGCGAAGTCAACCCAGGCTCGCCTTGCAGCTCTCGCCGCAAAATCGCCCAAATTCCCCCTCGCAGCCTTCACAGAGAAAGATCTGCGCGTTGCAATCCGGCCAGCCGCAGTTGCGATATCGCGTGCTCGGCTCCCCGCAGCGCCAGCAGCTGCTGACGACTTTTCGCGTCTCCGTGTGGTTGACTTCAACACCGACGCGCTCGTCAAAAACATAACAGAGCCCCTCAAAATCACGGCCCTGAGTTTCCGGGTTCTTTCCAAACTCGACAATTCCGCCGTGAAGCTGGCTGACGTCCTCGAAACCCTCACGCAACAAGAATCCAGACAGCTTCTCGCAGCGAATTCCGCCCGTGCAGTAGGTCAAAACCTTGCGGTCTTTTTTGTCGCCAAGGTTCTCGCGAATCCACTTTGGAAAATCCCGAAAATGCTCGACGTCCGGGCAGATCGCGCCTTTGAATCGCCCTAGCGCAGATTCGTAATCGTTACGCCCATCGAGCACAATCACGTCCTCGTCGCGAAGCGCATCGAGCCACTCACTCGGGCTAAGCCGCTTGCCGGTGATCTCGTTTGGATCGATATCGTCCTGATCCAGACCCAGCGTCACGACCTCCGATCGGAGCTTCACCGACAGCTTGCGAAACGGATGTTCTTCTGCGGAATCGACCTTGAATTCGATACCGCTGGTTCGGCTGTCCTCGCGTAAAACGGCCATGTAGCGCTCAGTTGACTCCGTCAGGCCCGACACCGTTCCGTTGACGCCTTCAGCGCTGATCAGAATCCGCCCGCGCAACTCCAGTTCCTCGCACAGCACACGCTGTTCTTCCACAAACGCCTTCGGGTCGGCAATGTGATTGTAGAGATAGTAGAGAAGAATTTGAAAGGACGAATCCGGCATGCCTTTTTAGTCGCACAATCTCGCAATCGGTAAAGATCCGATCCGCTCCTCAAGCAACTTTTGCAAGCAACCCGCCCCGCCGTTTGGCCCCGATCTGCTTCAGCCGTTCGAAGACGTCGCGAACGGTTTCGTCCAGCGTCGAAGTTCCCGCCGTAACGCCGATGTTTTTCGATCGCCGAAACCACTTCTCTTCGAGGTCGGCCGCCCCCTCAACCTGGTAAGCGGCGCAGCCGAGCCCGATTGCTCGAATGACCAGCTGCTTCGTGTTGTTGCTGTTCCGACCGCCGACGACAACGATGGTGTCGTTCGCGTCGCAGAGCTCTTCGAGTGCGTTCTGACGATCTTTGGTAGGCTGGCAGACGGTGTCGACGAATTTGACCTCCGAGTCCGGGCGCTGCCGCTCAATTTCAGCCAGCAGCTGCTGGACGTGCCGAAGCGGTTGGGTGGTTTGTGAGACGACGCCGATCTTTTCGTAGAACGGGACGTTTGCGATTTCGTCCGCTTCGGAAATGACGAGCGCATCTGGAAAATCGGCGATCAAACCTCGAACCTCGACGTGATTTTTCTCGCCGATCACGACTGGAAAATAGCCGCCAAGCACAAGGCACTCGAGCGAGCGATGCGCTTTGCGAACCAGCGGGCAAGTCGTGTCGGCGACTTTGTGGCCAGCCGCTCGCCAGGCATTTCGCGAACTGTCAGCCGCGCCGTGAGCTGTGATCACGACCGTTTTCGTCGATGCGGAGCCGAGATCAGCCAGGTCTCCGCGCTGGACGCCAAGGGTTTTCAAGTGGGCGTCGACAACCGGGTTGTGGACGAGTTGGCCGAGGACAGTGACGTTTTCGCCGGTGGCGAGATCGTGCGTCAGGCGAAGCGCGTCGCGCACGCCAAAGCACATTCCGTGGTGTTTTGCTAGTGTGATGTTCATCTTTTTGTTGGCGGCTGCGCCGCTGTTTTTTGTTCTTTGTTAGAGTTGTTACTTTGTATCGCAAAGTGTTTGATGAAAAAGGGGGCGGCGAATTCGAATCGACTCAGGACTGGACTCGCGGCGCAGCTGCTTGATGAAACGCGTCAGTTCGCCTCGAACTTCGCGGTAAAATTCGCGATCCGTCGCGCCGAGAGCCCGAAGCGCAGAGCGATGGTTGACCCAGAGCATCGTGCCTGCGGCAAGGCCGAGGATTCGAAACACCCCGGCCCAACACCAACCAAAACGCCGCCGGCCTGTCTTGCGAAGCTCGGCCATCCGCGCGCGGTGAAACGCAACGTGGCCGGTTTCATCGCGAATGATCAGCCGACACATTTCGCGCAGAGCCGAGTCCTGGCCGTGCCTCCAGATCAGTCGATAATAAACCGTGCTGACGAGTTCGGTCAGCAGGAGGGCGGTCAGCTCAAATCGAACGCCGAGCCAGCGTCGAACGGCGCAGAAAACTCGAAAGCTCCAGTGGGTTTCGATTGGCTGGCCACCGAAGCGCTTAACCGCACAGTTGAGAAGGCGCGAGTGCTCCTTTTCTTCCTCAAACCACAAGTCGACGAGTTTCCTCGTTTGCTCGGACTCACAGCGGAACGATTCGGCGTTCCACGCGATCAAACTCGCTGGTCCCCCGCCATCTCCGAGCTCAAATTGTTCCAGCGAGCGGACGAGTCGGCAAGCCACGTTTTCTGGCAAGTCGCAATCGGCATTCCAATCGGGCTCCGGGCGGTTTTCGGCATTTCGACGGAAATGTTCTTCCCATCGATCGAGATTCATTTGGTCTGGCCAGTTTCGACTTTGCATCACAAAGTAAAATACACTTTGTCGCGCAAAGTTCTTTCACAAGAAGTATTTTCTTTTTCTTCGCCTTACGATTTCGGCTCAGATTCGACGCGGCTTGGGCGTCGTGATGTACGGTGCCCTGATGTAGAGCGGTTCGATCGGTTCGCCCGTCACGACAGACGCTGCGCCGATGCTAGCGAGGAGATCCGCGCGCGGCTTAGCAAGCGTGATTTCGGTGAGGTCAGCCGGGCTCTTGGAGTCGGTCGAAAAAACTGGGAGGGCCGCGTTTCGAACCGCATCGGCGAATTCTTCCGGGTCCAGAACTTTGGGTGCCGCCAGCAGCTGCCGGTCGCGGATTTCTGCGAGGTAGAACGAATTCCGGCGCGCGTCACCGGCGACGAGGTAGCTTTCGGCGGCGATGTCGAGCGCGACAATCGAGGGAAGGCCGATCACCTCAGCACCAAGCGCGATGCTAAGCGCGTTGGCCACGGCGATGCCGACTCGAACACCCGAGTAAGAGCCTGGTCCCGTGCCGATGACGATTCGATCTGGGTTGGCGGCTACCGAATCCAGCGCAGCCGCGAGGGGCTCAAAAATCACCGAGTTGTGAGCGCGATCGGAAACGAATTCCCGCTCAAAGACGACTTTGCCCGATTCCGGATCGAGAAGCGCCAGGCTTCCGTTAGGGGTCGATGATTCGATGGCGAGGATCATGAAGAAGGAGAATTCTGACGCGTGATTCGGCGAGTTTCGCCGGATTCGATTTCGATCTTCAGCCAGCAGCTGCTCGGAGGCAAGAGCTCGGGAAATTTGTCGGCCCACTCGACGATCACAACACCGTCGCCTTCGAGATATTCGTCCCAGCCGATCGCGATGAGTTCGTTAGGGTCGTCGATGCGGTAGAAATCAAAATGGTAGGCGGGAAGCCGGCCTGAAGTGTATTCGTGGACGAGCGTAAAGGTCGGGCTGGTGACTTCTTCGCTCGCGCCGAGACCTGCGATGATCCCCTTGGTCAGGTGGGTTTTGCCCGCGCCGAGACCACCAACTAACGCAATCACATTTCCGATGGCCAATTCGCTCGCGAGCGTTTTGCCGACCTCCATCGTGCTTTCGACGGAGTTAACGATAGTGGTCCCAGCCACCGGTGAGCTCTTCTGATTCATCAGCTGCGACGATATCGCCAATGCGCGGAAAATCGAGATTCGAATCCGGCGACGTGAAAAGAAGTTCGTAATCTTCGCCTTCTGTCAGGGCGCTTTCGAGCGAGCAACTGCTGGCTCGAGGAACTGCATCCCGTTCGAGCCGAAAACCGACTCCGCTGGCTTTCGCGAGTCGCGGCAAATCTTTGGCGAGCCCGTCGCTCAGGTCCATCATTGCGTGAATCCTGTGCTTCGAAACCAACTCGCGGGCAATCTCGATTTGCGGCTCGAAATCCAGATGTTTCCCGCTGGAAACCGCGCCACCCAGCTTGCCGGTTACGAAGATTCCGTCACCGATTTTCGCCTCGGTTCGCAGGCAGAGTTCTGCCCTCGAAATCGACCCTGACATGGCCACTGAAATCATGCAGATCGACGCCTGAGAAGTTTCTCCTCCAGCGATGTCGAAGCCGAATTTTTCCGCGCATCGCCGGATGCCAGCGTAAACTCCGCGCGCCCACGCCGTCGCTCGATCAGCAGGCGCAACGAGCGTGATCAGCGCGTGTTCCGGCTGGCCTCCGCCCATCGCGGCGAAATCGCTGACGACGCGAGCCGCAGCTTTCCAGCCGATTCGCTCAGGTTCGGCGTCAGGCAAAAAGTGAACATTTTCGATCACGCAATCGGTCTTGAGCAAGCCGACGCGGGCGGCGTTGTCGATCTCGATCACAGCGCAGTCGTCACCCGGGCCGACGAGCAGTTGCTGGCTCGCGGGCAGGTCGAAGGTGAGCATCTCGATCAGGCCATCTTCGCCGACCGAGCCAAAACTTTCAGCCCCCGGCTTCATTGAGCGTGATGATGATATTGCAGAGGTTAAACCCTGAGTGAACGATCATCGGGACGAGAAGCGAGCCAGTGACTTCGTAGGCGAGGATCAGCATCAGCGATAGGACGCCGAGCGGCAGCAGAGCTCCGAGGTTGGTGTGCGCCGCAGCGAAAATCCCACTGATGACGATCGCAGCGACGACAGGCTGGACGAAGCGTTTCAAGGCCGGGTAAAGGAATCCGCGAAAGATAATTTCTTCGTAAAGCGGCGCGAGGACGCAGGCACCGATGATCATTGAGATCACGAGCGGCGCAGATTTATTTTCGCGGAGCTGTTGGATCTGTGGCTGGGCCGGCGGCGTTCCGACGAGGTCTTTGAGAACAAAATGCTGGAACAGCTGGTAAACGAAAAGCGTAAGCGCAGTTGAGGCGATGAGGAAAATTCCAGTGACGGTGATTTTCGGCGGCGTGAGTTTGTTGAGCCCCCAGACTTCGATGACATCGCGTTTTCGGACGACGACGAGCATCAAAAGAATGACAACAACGAAAACAGGCTGCTGAAGTTGTCCCATGAAACTGCGCATCCGGACAAGAGCCGGGCTCACCGAATCGCGGTTCACATCGAGGAGGATAAACGTGTAGATCAGAGCGAAAAGAACGAGGGCGAGGAGCAACTCCGGCACGTCCCATTTCTTGGTCGTGACTGCGGGCTCAACTGGCATCGGAGCCAGCGTCTTCGCCGGCAGACGTTTCAGCAGCAGCCCGGCGAGCAAGCCGATGCCAAGGAGGAGCACCGACAGGTTGGCGGTGTCCGTTATGAGGGCCTTCTCAACGATCGACATGGCGATTCAGGGCGCGTAGAAAGTCGGAAGAAGGTAAGCCATTCCAGGTTTGAGCTGAGGGGCGAATCCTTCCGGAAGCTGGAGTTCAACTTTGATCGGCTGACCCGGTTTCGGCATCGCCGCAGCTCGCGATTGGAGCAAACCGAGCGCCCCAAACAAGCTAGACTCGCCGTTGTAGGAAACGACGGGCGTGTCCGCGGGAACCTTGCCCAGTTCACAGGCTCGAGCG
Organism: Verrucomicrobiales bacterium; assembly: GCA_047620505.1. Lineage (GTDB taxonomy): Bacteria > Verrucomicrobiota > Verrucomicrobiia > Verrucomicrobiales > DEV007 > JBLHKS01. The sequence continues at coordinate 53,370 of JBLHKS010000005.1, forward strand.
TAGGCGTCCTCGATGTAGCCGAGGTTGTCGATCAGTCCGTTCGCTTCGGCTTCGCTTCCGAGGTAAACGCGACCATCGGCCAGCGCGCGCAGCTCGGTTTCGTCGAGATTGGGTCGGCCTTCCAGAATCACCTCGATAAAGCGATCATACATCTGGCTAACGAGATTCTGAATCCACTCCTTTTCGTCCTCACGCATCTGGCGGCTACCCCCGAGAGTGTCTTTGAAATCGCCGCTCGTGAAAGTGGGCGATTCGAGACCGATCTTGTCGAAGAGCTGCTCGTAATTCAGAGTCGACACGATCACGCCTATACTTCCAGTCAGCGTCGTTTGATTCGCGTAAATCTCGGTCGCGCCGCAAGCGATGTAGTAGCCGCCCGAAGCCGCCATCGAGTCCATGTAAACGACGACGGGCTTCTCTTGAGCCGCCAGTTTGACCTGATGAAAGAGGGTGTCTGAGGCCGTGACTTCGCCGCCTGGAGAATTGATGCGAAGGACGATTGCTTTGACGTTTTCGTCTTCGCGCGCCCGCTCCAAGGCCCTCGTCAGTCGCAGAACCATCGAGTCCGATGAACCGGTTAACGACGAAACGCTCATCGTGGAAATCATCCCTTCCAGATCGATTTGGGCGATTCGGTCGCCAGGTTCCACAACCGAACTGAAGTCGGGCATCAGTTTTCCTATCATCCAGAAAAACACGGTGAAACAGACGATCATCATCGTCAGAAGAAGAAGTCCGGCCGTAAGGCAGCCGAAGAGGGCCTTGTTGAATGGGCGTTTTTTTGTTTCGTCAGGCATGAACTCGACCATAGCGCCCCTTTTAGTGCGTGCCAGGTTTTCAGATTTCAGATTTCGAGGCTTTCAACCGTCGTCTCCTTCATTTAAGGATGAGCCATGAAAACCCCACTTCTTCTGCTACCGCTTCTGTTCGCGGCCACCGCACTTGTCGCCGAGCCCATCGAAATCGGTAACCGCCTTGAGTTGTTTGTCGACGACCATCTCATTGCCGGAATCGACGGTGACGCCGGCCAGCAGCTGCTGAGGCCTGACCCGAAAGAGGTCGTGCTTGTGACCGACTCCGCTTGGGAAGGCAACACGAGCGGTTACTACGGAGTTTTTCGCGACGGCGACACCTACAAAATGGTTTATCGCGGTTGGCGACATGATGAAAAGATGAAGGCCACTCATCCGGAAGTCACCTGCTATGCCGAGAGCACCGACGGGATAAAGTGGACGAAGCCGAATCTTGGCTTGTTTGAGTGGGAAGGCTCCAAGGAGAATAATATTATCTGGTTAGGGCCGGGATGTCATAATTTTACTGCGATCCTCGACGAGAATCCCGATGCGCCAGCCGATGCGCGGTTCAAGGCGCTTGGCGGGTCTGACGGCAAAGGTGGGCTGAGCCGCGGGCTGCTTCCGTTTTCGTCACCCGACTGTAAAAACTGGCGGATCGCTCACGACGATTCGGTCATCACGAACGGCGCGTTTGATTCTCAAAATCTAGCGTTCTGGGACACGGACCGGAAAGAATACCGGGCTTACTGGCGGTATTTTTCGAAAGACACGCGGGTTCGCGCGATCCGAACGGCGACCTCCAAGGACTTTATCAATTGGGAAAACGAAGCGGACCTGGCTTATGTCGAAGGAACACCAGAACAGCACCTTTACACCAACGCGATCCAGAAATATTTCCGCGCGCCACATCTGTTCGTAGGCTTTCCGACTCGCTATTTGCCTAAGCAAGGTCAACGCGTCGAGCCGATCCTGATGACCAGCCGCGACGGGGTCCTTTTTCATCGCTGGAACGAAGCGGTGATCCCAGAGGAAGCGCCAAAGGATCGTAAAGGCAATCGCTCGAACTACATGACTTGGGGAATGTTTCAGCTTCCAGGTAAACCCAAAGAAGTATCGGTTTACGCTACTGAAAACTACTACGAACGGACACCTGGTCGTGTCCGCCGTTTTGCCTATCGAGTAGACGGATTTGTGGCCTTGCGAGGGGGCGACAAGGGCGGCGCAGTGATCACCAAAGCGTTGAAGTACTCCGGCCAGCAGCTGCTGATGAACTACGTCGTACGCGAAGGCGGATCGCTGACGGTTGAGGCCCTCGACGAAGCAGGCAAGATCATTGGAAAATCCAAGCCGCTGACAGGGGACGCGGTCGATTCAGCAGTCGAGTGGGCTCAGGATCCGAAGCTGGGGAAAGGCGCGTTGAAACTGCGCTTCGCGCTGAAAAACGCCGATGTCTTCTCGATCCGATTTCAGTGATAGGGAAGCAGGGTAACCAATCGAGTTTTCGTTTCCAGATCCCAAACGACGATCGATCCGCCGAAGTCACCAACGAACGCTAATTTTCCGTCCACGCCAAAAGCGCTTCGCGTCGGCAACGCGCTGAGGTCTAAGATCTCTCCGAGAGGATTCCCGTCGGTGGCCCACCAGCGGATTGCGCGGTCGCGTCCGATTGTAATCATTCGGCCGTCACGAGCGAAAGAGATATCGAGGATGCCGGTTCGTTTTGAGTATCGGCTCTTTGGCTGAGCGGCGTGCCCCGTCGACGTTCGGGTCGGCCAGCCGTCTTTCATATCCCAGAGAACGAACTTTCCGGCTTCGTCGGCGGAAGCCAGCAGTTGCCCATCGGGACGCCAGGACAACGAGGTCACTTTGACCTTGTGTTCGTCTAACGTGTAGACAATTCCGGCGTTGGCCGCTTCCCAAACGTGAATCCCGCCGTTGCGATCACCGCTCGCCAGCAACTTGCCATCGGGGCTGAAACGAACTGCGGTTACCCAGTCGGTGTGCTTCTCAATTCGGTGAAGCAACTTGCCGTTCTTCGCAGAGAAAATCTTGACCATTTTCGCCGGCGTGCCGATCGCCACAAACTGGTGATCCGCGCTGATGTCGGCGGAGAGCACAATGTCCTGCTCATCCCCGATCACAGCTTGGCGTTTGCCCGTCTTAACATCGTAGATCACCACCTTACCTGAGTAGGCTCCAACTCCTCCGGCTGCGACTAGCAAATCTCCATTCCGCGAAAAACGTAAATCGTGAACGGCCCCTTCCGGAAACGGCAGGGTGCCGATATGCTGATAGGTTGGGCTGGAGTTCTGGATGATCTGGCCGATTTCCTCGCCGGAGAGACTTCGGCGATAAAGCCTGAAATCTTCAATCGCGCCTTTATAGCGCCTGCTTTCGTCCGCGCCATCGCCGCCAATAAAGAAAGGCTTGTCGTTATCGAGAAAGCCTTGCTTATCGTCCCGAATCGCCTGTCTGACGACTTCCTTTCCTCCCACATAAAACGCCCACTCTTTCCCATCGCACGTCACCGCGATCGGCACTTTTCCGCCTTCGCTCATCTGTCCAACACGACCGAAGTAGGTTACGGCATTTTCTTCAGATCGTGACTGGGCTCGAATCGTCCAGCCACCGGTTTTGCGTTCCAATAATATATAGAACGAGCTGCGACCGAAGACCGTCGGCGATTGCATCGATAAATCCGGCTTCAGCCAAGCGCTGAAGGTGAACTGACCATGATCGCGCAGAAAATTTGGCGGCACTTCCTTGAGTTCGGCTTCAGCGCCGGAAAAATCGCCCTGCGTTATCAAATCCTCTTTGGCGACCAGCTCAAAATCTGGCGAATCCTTCGGATTTGCGCCTTTTCCATATAATAGAATCTGTTCGTGTCCGCTCGCCGCGAACAAGTCTGCCCATGGACTCGCCGCCATCGCTACAACGGGCGGCGGCAGGTTTGTTTTTGCCAATGCGATTTCTGGCAGGTTCACCGGCAAGGCGGGATGCTCTGGACGCTCCGCAGATCCCTTAGCGAGATCGAACGTAACATCTCGCAATTGCGATTTCCCGGAGGCAGATTCAATGAGCCCACCTGCGATCCAGGCGTGAACCACCTTCAGCTGCTCGGCTGAGATCTTCGGCTTTTTGGGCGGCATCGGTTCGTAGTCTTCATGATGGTCGATGCTCATGAAAAGTGGACTCGTGTCAGGAACGCCAGCCTTCACGATCTCGCCGCCAGATGAGCCGATTTGGATCGATTTCAGGGATGAAAGATCCAAACCCGCCTTCTTTTTATCCGGGTTGTGACAGCTGAGGCAATGCTCTTTTAATATCGGGACGACGTGTTCCTGAAAATTTGGCGGTGCTGCGAAAGCGGCAGAACCAAGGGCGACGATAAGAACGAAAATCAGCTTCATCTCTTTATTACTAATGATTAAACATGAACTCGCTGGAATTCAAAAGGCCCCAGAAAACGTTATTGTAATTCTGCTGACGTAGATTCCGATCATCGGTATTTTCCAACAGTTCTAAAATTCCAGCCATTTCCTTTGCGGTTGGTTTACGACTGAGGGCGCGAATGTAGAGAGATTCGATCACGGGTTCGTGCGAATCGTACTGATCCATCAAATATGGAATCAGCGTCGGGTTTCGTTGAAGCGCCTCGTCAATCGTGCGGCCATTCACAAGGTGAAGCGCTTGCGCCAGATTGGCCTCGGTCTGGTCCTCACACGCACACACACTTTCGCGGCGCGCCTGGCCGAAAGTCGTAAAAAAGTATTGGTTGTAGCTGTCGCGTCGGCCGCCTTCGAACATCACCAGGGCGCGATCAGCGGACGAACGGCGAAATCGATGATCATAGTCCAGGGCTTCGCAGAGACAGTCTAACAAGACGTCGGCCCGCATTCGGCGAAGGTCGGCATGAGAGAAAAGCCGCTCGTCCTGCTCGTTGCTCGGGTTTGTGGTCGCGGCGAGTTGATAAGTCCGCGAAGTGCAGATATCGCGGATCAATTTCTTTTGATCATAACCGTATTCTTCGCCCAATTTCCTCCCTAACTCAGCCATCAACGGAGCGTTGCTCGGCGGATTGCTAACTCGAATATCATCAACTGGCTCGATGATGCCTTTGCCGAAAAAGTGCGACCAGATCCGATTTGCCAAGTTCTCGCGGAAGAGCGTGTTCCCCGGCTCCGTCAGCCACGTCGCCAGTACCTTGCGCGGGTCTTTGTCTTTCACATCAGCGAGTTCACCGCCGAGAAATTTGTGCGGCATCGGCCGATCATCGACCGGATGCTTCGCCGGCTCAGCATCGACGTCAACGAACGTGAAATATTCTCGCGCCTCCGTGCCGTGCTTCCGGCGCACGCCCATAAAGAACGACTGAAACGAGTAGTAGTCGTCAATCGTCCAGCGATCGAAAGGGTGGTTGTGGCACTGCGCGCATTGCGTTCGAATGCCCATGAAAATCTGCGCGGTGTCTTCGCTCAGCCGGATTGGATCGACTTTTCCCTGCGGAATCATCGTATAATAATTCGCCGGCGGATTGGTCAAGTTGGAGCCGTTCCCACTCAGCAGCTGCTGGGCAAATTCGTCCATCGGCGTGTTCTCGATCATTTGCTCGCGGATCCACTTGTGATAATTCCAGCCAGCCAGCATCGCGGTTCCCTTCTCTGGATTTGTGTCCGTGAAAACCCGCAGCCATTCGCCCCAACGCGCAGCCCAGACCTCGCCAAATGCCTCCCGCGACATGAGATCGTCGATCAATTTGGTGCGCTTGTCAGGATCTTCAGAAACCACGAATCTGCTGTATTCTTCTGGCGTCGGCAAAGTACCTGTCAGGTCGATTGTGACTCGACGAAGGAACTGCTCGTCGCTGCACAGCTTTGAAGGCAGAATCCGCATGTCCTTGAGTTTCGCAAAGAGGAGTTCGTCGATATAATTGTTTTCCTGCGGGCTCGGCCAATCGAAATCGCCCTCCGGGAGAACCGTGATCTCCATGCCGACCGTGAATTTGTTGAATCGCGCGAAGATGTGCGCGCCCCCTGCTTTTGGCACGGTGATCAGCCCGGCTTCATCGACCGTCGCCACGGATTCGTTGCTCATCATGAAGAGGCACCAACGCGTCACATCGCGCTCGGAACCGTCCGCGTAGTTCGCGACCACCTTCGCCTGGAGCTGTCCACCCGGCTTATCGAACCGATAGGAGCTGTGCTCGAATCGAATCCCGGTTGCCAGCGCGGTTTCATCTGAATCCGCCGGCGCGCCAGCGTTCAGCCAGTCGAGAATGATTCGATAGGACTCGGAATCCGGCTTGAACAATTCGCCGCCGGTATGGGCGACTTCGCCGATCGGTTTGCTCAGCAAAAGGCTCTTTTTTGGCTCAGCCAGATTCACCCGTCGTCCGGGAAATTCCTCGAGAAGCCGGTAGTAGTCGCCCTCCGGATCGTAGCCGAAAAGAGAAAGCTGAAATCCGTCCTGACCGCGGCTTGAGCCGTGGCAATCGCCCGCGTTACAGCCGGATTTCAGGAAAATCGGCATCACGTCGTTCTTGAAACTGATGTCAGCAGCTGCTGCCCTCGCCGCGAGAAGCAGGACAAGAAAAAGAGTCGTAAAAAGAGGCCTCATGAATTCCAAAGAATGATCAGAGAGACCTGAATCTTAGCAAGCGATCGCCGCAACCCGCGATCTAGCAAATTGGATCAACCACACTTGGATCGCGAGCGCAAATTAGTGGGCGTGCATCCGAGCAGCCTCTGCCTCCGCGGCGTGGTGGTGGAAAGGATGCAAAATCCGCAGCTGCGCAACTGCATCGACCCACGGGCCAAGGTGCCTGTAAATCGAATCGAAAAACAGTCCAGAATTCGGTCCGGCTGGCGGTGTCCAGATCTGCTGATTGAGATCGAGCACGCCGAGCGGCTTGCCTGGTCGGGCCCATCCAGCTGGAGCTTTTTTGGCTGAATCTTTCCGCGATCCAGTTCGCCCGCGAACGCCTACCACAACTGAAAATCCGGAAATCCGTGCCAGTCGTCTGAAAAACTGGCGGAACGCCGAGCGCTCAAAAGGCTGGCAGAATTCGTCAAAATGTTGAACGACGAGCACTTTCTGAGGACCCGGATCCCGAAATTTGCGTTCGAGATATCGCGCCCATTCGATCATCGGCATGCGATCCAGTGCTTTTAGATTCAGCCCCGGTGCGAGGCTTTGAATGGCCCTCGAAAGCGTCGAAGCGGCCTCAAAACCACTGGTATCCGAAACCTCTGCAAGACCTCCGCAGACTGCATTTCGATCCATGTATGGAAGGAGACGGCAGCTGAAAAATTGGCTTAGCGCGCCCAATTGTCGATGCCGGACAAGAATCGGGGCTGAACTATCGAAAAGCGCAGCGCTGGCTACTTTTTCAACCAAGGGCTGAGGCGCGAACCCGGTGTTGAAGTCGTCCTTGGTCTTTCGGACTCGCGTCAGAAATCGCTGACCAAAATCGCGGAGCGCCCGCCGGAATCCACCGCGTTTACTTTCCGCCTCAGCGTGCATTTCCAAAGCGAGGAAAAGGTTGCCGTGGTCGGTCACCGTCCCGTCAAGGGCGCGCAACTGAGTCGCAGTCATAAGAGGAGGGTTTTAAGTGAGAGAGAAAGAGTCGCAGGGGACGAACTCCAACGGAAAAGTGATAGCGCAAAATACATATTGTTTCAACTCGAATCTGAAGCTTGAACTCTTGAGAAACCCTAACTGAACCACATTTCCGAAGATACCGAAACAGATAAGCCAAGATCCTGAAATCCTGACACTATACTAATACGGTCGCCGCCACGTCGAGCAGATCCCTTGATGTGGCTTGGACGGGATTCCGCACCAGCCCTTTCAATCGCTCCGCATTTTTAGAGGACTTCCGCTGTTGTTGATTGAAATCAGTCGAATCGCACCTTTCATGGACCGCACTCGCACTGATAAAATTATGGCAGTCAAAACGCCCGACATCGAAAATTACACAATCTCGGCAGACGGCCTTCTTGGAGAGGGAGTTTTTGGTTCATCCTGGGTTGGTCTCTTCCATGGCAAGGAGCCTCGTGTTTTGAAGGTTCTTGAGCCTGATCGAATCGAGAATGGCTTTAGAAAAGAGCAACTCGAGAACCTCTTTTCACTCGATGAACCTCCTGGCACGGTACCGATTCTTGAGCGGGGAGAGACAAAGGCCGGCGCTCCGTTTGTTGCGATGAGAATGATGGGGGAGCTGAAAAAGAAGGGCAAGGGGTGGACGTCTCGCAATCTGATCACGGGGCTGAACGAAGAAAAATCCGACGCTGGGGACAAATCGCGAATCGTTCGTGAGATCGCGGTGACGATGGCTTTTTATCATCGCCATGATATCGTTCACGCCGATCTTAAGCCGTCCAACATTCTGCTCACGGGAGGCGAGGAACCGAGACCTCTGATTTCTGATTTCGGCCAGAATCGCCGGGATGATCTGCCTTACTCAGAAACTGGCCGTGGTCAGTTCTACGCAAGCCCTGAGCAACTGCGCTATCCCGACAAACCAACGAAATCCTGGGATGTTTATAGTTTTGGAGTTCTAGCATTTGAACTGCTAACGGGAAAGCTCCCCCGATTGAATGACATCGCCGGCGGGGGAGTGGCGTCAAGCGACGATCTCCCAGCCCTCTTGATCGAAAATCGCGACATCGCGATTCCTAAAGACCTCAGCCGAGACGACGCGGATCTTTTTGCGATTCTTAAGCGCTGCCTCAGTCTCAACAATCGGTTTGAAGACATGGAGCAGGTCGCCGAAGCGATCGAGGCCGCCGACCGCAAGCGCGACACGGCAGCCCAGCGGAAGCTGACTTTGATTGTCGGCTGTGTCGCGGGAGCCCTTTCGCTTGTGGCGGCGATTGCGGTCTGGTTCGCTTTTTCGACTGGCGGGTCGCTCGACGACGAAAGGGAGGCTCACGAGGGAATTCGCGACGCGATGGTGCGGCTCGAAGAAGAGGCGAACGTTTCAGAGTCTCAGCGTGTTCTAGCGGAAAAGGTAGCCACGGAGGCTCGGGAAAAGTCAGCAACTGCTCAGCAGGCAACCGAGAACGCGCTGGACGGAAAACAGAAGTCGGATTTCGACGCGCAGGCGGCGCATTCAAGTCGGAACTCCGTGGAGAATGCCCTGGTGAATACGCTGGCAGAACTGCAAGCGGAGTTGGCTCCAATCGGTAGGCTTGGGTTGCTCGAAACGGCCAGTTCCAATGCGGCTGACTACTTTGATGCGCTACCGGAAGCCCACCGAAACGGGGCGACTCAGAAAGCGCGTGCGACGTTGAGCGAGCACCGAGGCGACGTCCTGCTGGCAGGCGGAAAGCTCGGAGAAGCGATTCAAGCTTACGAACAGAGTGTGGCGCTCCGTCGCGAGGCGATTGAGGCTGCTTCGGACCCGATTCCTGCTCACATGGCGCTGGGGGCGAGTCTGGCAAAGCTGGGTGACGCGCGGCTGGAGTCAGCCGAAATCGAGGAGGCGTTGGCGGATCTGGAAGAGAGTCTGGAAATTCTCAAGTGGATCAGCACGATCGACTTAAACGAAACCGCACCGAAGGCCGCTGTGGTTAAGGCGATGGTGAAATTTGGTGATGCTCAATTGGCAGTAGGCAAAGCTGACGACGCCTTCACGACTTACGAGAAGGCTCAGCAGGTGGCGATTATTGTGGCTCAATTCTCATCAGACAATTTGGAATATCAATTGGGCATCTGTCAGGGCTTGGCACGACTTGGCGATTGCGAACGCGCCCGCGGAAATCTTGAGAGCGCCCGAGAATTCCACAGCAAAAGTCTCGATCAGCTACGAACTCTCTCCACCGCGAATCCGGATAACGAGTTGCTTCAAAGCGAATTGAGCGCGGAGCTCGCTCGGTTAGGCGAAGTCTCGGAAGCTCCCGAGGCGGCGCGACTCTTTGAGGAGAGCGCAGGTGTTTTGGAAACGCTTGTCGAGAGTGATCAAATCAATCCAACCTGGCGGCGCAGACTGGCAATCGCACAAGATCGGCTCGGCGATGCGAGGAGCGAGTCTGATCCGATTGCGGCAGGAATCCACTATCGTTCGAGCATCAAGACCGTTCAGCAGCTGCTGGCTTCCGATCAAGCGCCGGAGACGTGGAGACTCAAGCAGATCATCACTTTGTATAAGTTAGCTGACCTCGACAAGAAGAGGGGCGCATCCGAAATCGCCGCGAGTCGCTACAAAGAGGCGCTGACCTGGCTGCGCGAGATGCAGAATTCGGGCCTGCTGACTGAAAAAGACGAGGAGTGGATCCTGAAAATCGAGCAAGCGCTTGAAGGCGCGGAGACTTGAGAAATCCCGTCACCACGGGAGAGGAAAGAGTGGTGGAGCATACCGGAATCGAACCGATGACCTCCTCAATGCCATTGAGGCGCTCTACCAACTGAGCTAATGCCCCCCATTTCCGAGAGGGCGGAAATTCTACCCGGGAGGCCGAATTCAGCAACTAATTTCTCTCGTTCCTCCACGGCAATCTCGGCGTGTTGGCGAGATGCTTGATCGCCATCTCAATTGCGATCGTCGTGCGGGCGAGGCGCTCGAAATCCAGCGTAGCGGCGGTGTCGGTTGCTTTGTGGTAGTTCGGATTCCGGAAAACAGCGGTGTCCGTGATCATCACGGCTGGGTAGCCTTCGCGCCAGAATGACCATTGATCCGACCAACCGACACCATCGATGTGAGCTGGAAATGCGCCGGAGACCGAGGGAATCACGTCAACGTGCTTGAAACTGGAGTGGACGAAATCGGCGAGAACGGCGCTGTCCAGATTTCCCACGATTGCGGCGAAATTCCCGGTTTCTGGAAAGTCGTCGGCGATCTCTGGCGGATAATTCTGAGAGCCCGGTTCATCGGAAAAGTAGCCGAGCGACTCCAACGCAATCATGCCAACGATATCTTCACCACGCTTTTTGCATCGCTCGGCGTAGCGCGTGCTTCCCATATTTTCGGTCTGAAAATACGGAGGCTCCTCGTTTGTGAAGGCGACGAAGCGGATCGTTCGGGCTTGCGGCTTAGCTGCGAACGCGTCCGCCAAGGCGAGCATCGCGGCCACGCCCGAAGCGTTGTCGTCCGCTCCGGGGCTCGTCGAAACGCTATCGTAATGGGCCCCGACAATCAGCAGCTGCTCAGGCCAGGTTGTCCCTTTCAACTCCACTTCAATGTTGGCGAACTCCTGTTCGGCTTCGCCGATCTGGTAAACCTGCTCCTGAGGTTTGTAGCCCATATTTCGAATCGCAAGAGTCGAAAGGAGATAGATTCTCGCCGCCTCAAGCTTTTCGGGCTCGCCTGCGTGTCTCGGGCCGATTCGATTGCTGAGATTATCGACGTGGCGCTGGATCGCTCCCGCAGTGATCTCCGCCGCGCCTCCACCTCTCGCAATAAAGAGAGGCTGATCTCGCTGCCCTGGCGGCGGCTGACCTTTTCGAGTAGTGAAGGCCACGCTCGCGACTCCGATGGTGATCAGGCCAACGGGTAGCGCGATGATGCAAAATCGGATGAAACTTCCTGATCGTCTTTCCACGGTTTCTGGGCGGTTCGGTTTTGCGTTACTGATTTTCATTCTTAGCCTCAGAGTCAGGCGCTTCTGTGAGCAACCAGTCGTCTCCGAGATAAAAATCATGCGTCATCGCTCTCGTCGTTGTGAGCATCGGTTCGTTGGCGACGCCAAAATTCGTCACGCTGCCAGCGTAGCGCCCGTCGTGAAAAACAGCGCCGTAAGTGTCGGCGATCACCACCTGATCGCCGAACGTGACAACACCAAAATCGTAGTGCGATTCGCCAATCAAGCTGATCGGAATCTGGTTGGCGCTTCCGCTAGGATGAGCGCCGTTGCCCCAGGAAGATGGGTCAGAAGGATAGGAAGGTAGGTAGGGCGTGTAGGTCGAGAAACTTAGGGCAGGCTCCAAGTCAATATTTGCAAAATGCTGGGTCTGATTTCCAGCCGCGCGACGAGGCCCGAAAGCACCGAGACGGCGATCCACATCGGAGCCAAGCCACGAGCAGCTGCTGAGCGCGCAAAACACAAGCGTGGCCGCGGGAATGAAAAATCGTACAGTTTTCATGGTGAGCAAATTGGCTCTAACCCTGCGATACGGGGTCCGGTCGGGACAAGCGGAATTTCGGGTTTGTTTGACTTGTGAGAGAAAACTTCTCCGCTCATGTAAGCGCTCTTCAACCACATCGACCAACTCGCCATGAGCACCGTAAACGAACTCGCCCTCGACCTGACCAAAGATTTACCCCGCAGCCCTCGCGATACTTTCGCTGGCTACGTTGCCGCCGGTCGCGCGCTGGACAAATGTCGTGCGGCGGTCGCTGGGATCAACGGCGAATACCATTTCGATTGTCCGCTGGATAATTTCTGGCTTAGCTTCACCGAAATCAGCGCGGAGGACTTCAAGACCTTCGTCGCGACTGGCGCTAACGATGATGAAGTGGCCAAGTGGATCGAGGAAAACGCGAAGAAGCGGGAGCGCCGCGAAATCATCGCTTGGAACAACAAAATGCGTTACACGCGGCCAGTCGACATGCCGATTGAGCTTCAGGAATTTCTTGAAGGCTACATTCCAGAATTCATCCCGAAGAACCGGATCGTGAATTACTGGTTCGACGTTTACGACATCGAAGAAGGGCGGATCTGAACGGATTTTAGATTGCAGACTGCGCAGCTCGACCCTCAGTTACGGGCATGCTCGGCAAAGGTTTAACGAAGACCAAATTGCTGATCGTCGTGGCCTGCGGCGCTGCTCCGCCACTGAATTTCATCCTTCAGCAGATCGAGTTTGGAATCCTGTTTTTGGTGATTCCAGCGGAATTGCCTCCGCCATTTGAGGTTCGAGCCCAAACTCCGCTCTTTTATATGTTTCGAATCACCGAAGCAATTTACCCATTCCTGGCGGCGATTATTTTTGTTGTAGGGATCTGGCTGCTAAGAAAAAGTGCATCTCGAATTTCGCACTATCGCTTCCTTCCAGTCTGGGTATTTTTCGTAGCTTCGGCATCGAGTTATTTCCTCTATCTTGGGAATGCGCTCGCTATTATCATCGGTTCGATCACGCTTGCAATGCTCGCTCGAATTCGGGAGTTGCATCTCTGGTTATTCGAAGAAAGCGCGCCCTGAACGGCGAGTCCTTCGAACACGCGGTTCAATTTCCGCCTTGGATTCAGGCCGCGCTCCGGCAAGGTTGAGAGATGAGATTACTGTTCCTGCTTCTACTTTTGGTCGGCCTCGCGAGGGGCGAGGAAACGACACCGAGTCTATTTGTTGAAGGCTACGCCGGTCTTGTCAGCTACGCTCCAGGCGACACGGCGGAATTTCACGTCTCGACCTCGGCGGCGAAGTTCGATCTGAAAATCGAACGGCTTGGTGCTGAGCGGAGAACGGTTCTAGAGAAAGTGGGCGTCGCGGGCGAGGCGCATCCGATCCCGGAAACGGCATCGTCGAAAGGCTGCGGCTGGCCAGTCGCGTTTTCACTCGAAATCCCAGCCGATTGGAAAACCGGATACTACGAAGTCACCCTGCGCACGGCTGATGATGGTGGGAAATTCGTTCATCGCAACCGGCGGACGGCAGAGTCGAGTTTTTACTTTGTCCTCCGCTCGGCGAACCCTGGCAAAGACGCAAAAATCCTCCTCCAACTCGCGACCAACACCTACAACGCTTACAATAATTGGGGAGGGACGAGTCTCTACGGATTTCATGGTCGCGGCGCGGTTCAAGGGCACGAAGTCTCGTTCCTGCGCCCGCCAAGAAGCCTGTTTTCGCGCTGGGAACTTCAGTTTGTCGAGTGGTGCGAAAAGAACGGATTCACGCTCGATTACGCCTCTAACATGGATCTCGAATTCCGGCCGGAGATTCTGGAAAACTACCAGCTTGTTCTCAGCGTCGGGCATGACGAGTACTGGTCCTGGGGCATGCGCGATTCGCTCGAAGGCTTCATCGCGAAAGGCGGAAACGCGGCGTTTTTCAGTGGCAATTCGGTCTGCTGGCAGGTGCGTTGGGACGAGAAAGCCCGATCGCTGCTGAGTTGGAAGCAGTGGCACAACCAGGACCCTGTTTACAAAACGGACGACCAGCAGCTGCTGAGTTCGCTCTGGAGTCATCACCTCGTCAAGCGGCCGGAAAACGAGCTGACCGGGGTTGGTTTCCTCCACGGCGGCTACCACAAGAGTCATGGCCAGTTCATGGACGGCAAAGCGGCGTTCAAAGTGCATCGCCCGGATCACTGGCTCTTTGCTGGAACGAATCTGGAGCGCGGGGCTGAGTTTGGCGGGAAGGACACGATCGTCGGCTACGAGTGCGATGGCTGCGAATTGGTCTGGCGAGATGAGCTGCCTTTCGCGACTCACCGAGACGGGACGCCGAAGACGTTTGAGGTGCTCGCGACCTGCCCGGCAAAGTGGGCTCCGGGCGACGCATTCTGGTATGAAAAGTGGCCGGGGCCGGATCACGAAGGCCACGCCGTTCTCGGTGTCTGGACAAACGAAGCTGGCGGAACGGTGATGACGGCGGGAACCACAGACTGGGCTCATGGCCTCAAAGGCGGCGACGCAGCGGTTGCACAGATCACGAAGAATGTGTTGGAGCAGCTCTCGAAATGAGGCATCTCGGACTCTGCCTGGCGGCCCTGCTTTTTCCTGCCTGCTTAGCGGCTGAAACGCAGGCGGCCAGGCCGAACGTGCTCTTCATCCTCGCCGATGATCTCGGGATTGGCGATCTTGCGTGTTATGGAAATCCGCATCTGGAAACGCCGGCGATCGACTCCCTGGCAGCTGCTGGAGTCCGCCTGACAGATCACTACGCTCCCTCGCCGCTTTGCGCGCCGTCGCGGGCCGGATTTCTAACCGGTAGATTCAACCATCGCACGGGAGCGGTGGACGTTCCGAGCAACCGAGGCCTCGACCGGATCGCGTTGTCGGAGAAAACGTTCGGCGACTATTTTCGTCAGGCTGGCTACGCGACGGCGCTCATCGGAAAGTGGCACAACGGGTTGTACTGTCAGGATCATTTGCCCCATCGGCGAGGTTTCGATTTATTCTTCGGCTTTCCGAATGGCGGACAGGATTATTGGAAATGGAATCTGATGCGGAACGACGCTCACGTGCCTCATGATGGGCGTTACCTGACGGACGCGCTTAACGACGAAGCGATCCGCTTCATTCAGGCGAACGCCGCTGAAGATAAACGATTCGCGCTTTTTCTCGCGCATCACGTGCCGCATTCGCCGTTTCAGGCACCAGACAAGTTAGTCAAAAAGTACCAGCAGCTGCTGGGTGAAGACGGCAGTAAAAACGTGGCGACGATTTACGCGATGATCGAAGCGATGGACATTGGGCTGGCGCGTGTTTTCGAGACGCTGAAAGCAGCTGGGCTTTGGGAGGAGACGATCATCGTTTTTACGAGCGACAACGGAGCCGTTCTTGGGAATGCCGAAGGCGGATCGACCAAGCGCTTCCACGCGGGTTTCTCAGGAAACAAGGGTGACGTCGGCGAACAAGGAATTCGCGTTCCCGGCATCGTGGCTTGGCCAGGTCGGATTCCAAGTGGCCAGGTTTCGAGCACGCCCGTCCACGGCTGTGACTGGCTGCCGACGTTGTTCAGCCTGACGGGCAGCGAACGGCCTGACGGAGCCAAAAATTTCGACGGCCTGAATATCATGCCGATGCTGCTCGGCGAGCCGCAGCCAAGTCTCGAATCTCGCGTTCTGCCTTTCCAAAAGAACCGCTACATGCCGGCGGCCCACAGCGATGCCGCAATTCGGCGAGGCCGCTGGAAACTGGTCTGGCCAGGTGCGCCTGCGACGATGCGTAAAGACAGCACGCGCGACAATCCGTCTTATCTTCGTGGTGTGGTTCGACCGCATTGGGAAATGCCGCTGGATCGTGAACTCGGCTCCGTGCCGGAGTTTGATGAGCCGGAACCTCGTCTTTTCGATCTCGAATCCGACCCAGCCGAGCTTCACGACGTCGCGGCTGATCACCCGGAGCTGACTGCAGAGCTCGCCAGAGTCTATGATGATTGGTTTGCCGAAGTCATGGCCGACTGGCGGAAATCACGCCGCTCGATTCTCGAACACGACCGAGCTTACTGGAAAAACCGTACTACGCCCGACCCAGCCGAATTGTTCGAGGACTTCTGGCAATGGCGTCGAGCCCCGGCCGGGACGGATCCAAATTCAGCGGACCCGCTGAAAGTCTTCAAGGGTTTTTGGAATCAGCCTTAAGCTCGGCAAATTTGAGCCCCTGCTCAGAATCCGTCTGCACGAGACTAACGTTTCCAAGACAACGCTTTTCCGCCGTTCGAGGCCCCTTCGCAACCAGCAGCTGCTGCGGCGCGACGCCGACGATTCCTAACGACGCATCAAATTCGTAACGCCCGAGCATCTTGAAGTCGGCGTCCGTTTTCAGAAGGATTTTCGGCGATCCGTAACAACCGAACCACCACGCGTCGTCGTGCCAGGCCGCTGTCTGAATTCCCACCTGGGTCCAGCCGCTTTTAACCAGGTGCTTCTTCAAAAATTTGAGATCACCGTCGTATTCGTAAACGTAATTTTCCTCAATCCCGTCCGGCAGCCCACCCACGACGAAAAAGCGACCGTCCCGAGCGTCGATCCCGCCTGCCCCATGAAAAACCTCAGGCGTTGCGTGTTTACTAAGAAACTTCAGCGACTCCGCATCGTAAACGTAGACCCAGGAATCGGCGTTGCCCTTTGGGTCGTTGAAGCGGCCGAGATTTACGGCGACGTAGACTTTTCCATTTTGAAAACAGAGGTCGCCGTGGTGATTGGCGACCGGGATTTTTGCTAACACTTTCCCCTCTCGATCGGTCTTGACCAAATCAGTCGTGAACGACCAGAAAATCGCATCTTCGGCGTTCGTGCAGACGCCTTGGAGGTGATGCTGATAATCGCCTTCGCATTCGGTCGCGGTGAATTTTGTTGGCTGCTGGGCGAGCGAGAAACTCGCGAGGAAAACGGAAAACAAGATTAGGAGTTTCATGTCAGGATTGGTTTAGCTGATGTCGTGGCGTTCGAGGCGCTTTCTCAAAGTGCCTCTGGTGATTCCAAGAAGCTTCGCCGCCTTGACCTGATTTCCACCAACTCGTTTCATCGCAAACTTCGTCATTTCGCGCTCCAGCCAAGGGAGAAGCTGCAAGTTTTCGTCGGCTTCGGCAGCATCCAGCAATTTCTCGACCGCCTGATCAAGAGTGATTTCTGACGGCGGCGCGGGAGGCGCGGGCTGAATCTCAGGAGTCTCAGGAATCGTTTCTGGTTCGGTCTCTTCGCTCGGCGCTTCGACTCGCCGTGGAACTCGACCAACGGGGATGTCCTTGGGTAAAAGCACATTGTTATTCGCGAGCACGCAGGCACGCTGGATCGTATTTTCCAGCTCGCGGACGTTGCCAGGCCAGTCGTAGGCCTCCAGCAGCTGCAGGGCTTCATCGGTAACGCGGATCTTCTCCGCTCCACGCTTGTCTGCGATGCGTTGGAGGAAAAAATCGACGAGCAGCAGGATGTCTTCGCGACGCTGGCGAAGCGGCGGAATGTGAATGCGGACGACGTTGAGTCGGTAGAATAAATCTTCGCGAAATCGCTTCAACTCGACTTCCTTTTCGAGGTCCTTGTTCGTCGCTGCGATAATTCTGACGTCACTGCGGAGGGTCTGGTTTCCGCCGACTCGGGAAAACTCGCCCTCCTGGAGAACTCGTAGAATTTTGCTCTGTACAGGCAACGGCATGTCGCCGATTTCATCGAGAAACAGGGCCCCGCCATCGCACTGCTCAAATCGCCCGACTCGCTGAGCCTGAGCACCGGTGAAAGCACCTTTTTCATGGCCGAAAAGTTCGCTTTCGAGGAGATCAGGCGGAATCGCAGCACAGTTAATCGCGACGTACTCCTGGTTGCTTCGCAGACTGAATTTGTGAATCGCAGTGGCGACGACTTCTTTGCCGCAGCCGCTTTCGCCGGTGATCAGCACGGGCGCATCCGAACGCGAAATGCGGCCGATCATTTTGAAGACGTCCTGCATCGCCGGCGACTTGCCGATGATGGTTTCGCGATAGTCCTCGGCCGATTGCTGCTTCGGTTTCGACTCGCGGACAACCCGGATTTCTTCCTGTGCGCGGAGGACCGCTTCGACAACCGGGCGGAGTTCAAAGTTGAGCGATTCTTTACGCAGAACGTCGTAGGCACCGAGTTTCATCGACTCGATCACGGCGCTGGTTGACGGAAATCCGGTCGTGATGACGACCATCGCGTTCGGGTCATGCAGCCGCATTCGACGAAGCAACTCAAGGCCGTTAACCGATTGGAGCCGAAGTTCGATGATCGACAAATCCGGCTGAAGCTTCTCGAACTGATTCATCCCAGTTTCCGCGCTGGTTGCGGTGACCACGGAAACGCCCGGAGCTGAAAGGTGTTTTTTCGCCCAACCAAGGAAATCTTCCTCGGTGTCGACGATCAAAATAGTCTGTGGCGAACTCATGCGAATTGGAAACCCTGATGGCCCAAGGGCAGGAAAGCAGGTTCCGGGCCAACGTCACGCCCGCAATCGAATTGGTCAAATTCCGCCAAACCGGCGTTGGCGCTGATTGTATTCCTCGATTGCTGCGTGGAGGTCGTCCTCGCGAAAATCCGGCCAGAGTTTCCGGGTGATCACAATTTCCGCGTAGCTGAGCTGCCAAAGCATGAAGTTGGAAAGCCGCATTTCGCCAGAGGTCCGGATGAGAAGATCCGGGTCCGGGTAGTAGCGAGTGTAAAGATGCTTGCTGAACATGTCAGGGTCGACCATGCCGATGTCGGCGTGGCCATCCTCGATGTGGCGGAACAGGCTTTTCATTCCGTCGATGATCTCTTCGCGACCACCGTAGCTGAGGGCGAGAACGAGAGTCAGCCCGGTGTTCTGGCTGGTATCTTCGATCGATTTGTGAAGCGTTTTCTGGCAGAAATCGGGCAAATCGTGCAGCCGGCCAATCGCCTGAAGCCGGACGTTTTGCTTGTTGATCGCCTTGGTCTCCTTTTTAAGGAAGCGATCGAGAAGCTTCATGAGCGAATCGACTTCTTTCTTCGGTCGCTTCCAGTTTTCCGAGCTGAACGCGTAGAGCGTGAGGTACTCGACGCCGATGACATTGCAGGTTTCGACGATGTTACGAACCGATTCCGCGCCCGCGCGATGGCCTTCGGTTCTCGGCAGCCCGCGCTCTTTCGCCCAACGCCCATTCCCATCCATGATGATGGCAATATGCTTCGGGATGCTGGCGGGGGTGTCAGGCATGGACCGTAGAAATTGTAGCGGAACTCGCCAGAGTTTCGTCCGGCCGACCGGTCTCGTCGAAATTCTGGCGAATTCCGCTACAAAAGCGAGTTCCTCGCACTTTTTTCATCGAACGATAGTCTGTGCTCGGTCTGGGCCGACGCCAATCATGCTGATCGGCGTTTCCAGCAGCTGCTGAATTCGGTCGAGATAACTCTTGGCGGCCTCGGGCAAATCTTCGTACTCGCGAATGCCGGAAATGTCGGTTTTCCAACCCGGCAACTCTTCATAAACCGGCTCGGCGGCTTCAAACTCGGCGATTCCGGCTGGCGGAAGATCTACCGTGGAACCATTGAGCTTGTAGGCGGTGCAAACCTGGATCGTGTCCATTTCGTCCAGCCCATCGAGATTGGTCATCGCGAGTTCGTCGAAACCACTGACCATCGTCGCTTGGCGCAAGAGCACGGTATCGAGCCATCCACAGCGGCGCTCGCGGCCGGTCGTGGCTCCGAATTCGCGGCCCATCCCGTGAAAATGATCGCCCAGCGGCTCATCTTCTGTGGGAAACGGCCCGGCGCCAACCCGGGTGGTGTAGGCTTTGCAAACTCCGATGACTTTGTCGATCCGATGAGGCGGAAAACCGGAACCGGTGCACGCGCCAGCGGAGGTGGTGTTCGACGAAGTCACAAACGGATAAGTTCCGTAGTCAACATCGAGGTAAGTTCCCTGGGCACCTTCGAAGAGAAGACTCTTGCCTGATTTCAGCGCCGCGTGGAGCACGGCCATCGTGTTGGTAACGTGCGGACGAAGCCGCTCAACAGCGGCGATGACTTTCGCGACGGTTTCCTCGACATCGATCGGATCGACACCCGCAGCAGCGGCGAGTTTGTTCGCGTCAACGATTTTCGCGCGCAGTCGCTCGGCGAAATTTGCCATGTCGAGGATGTCGTGCATCCGAAGCCCGACTCGATGCGCCTTGTCGGCGTAAGTCGGGCCGATCCCGCGTCCCGTCGTGCCGATTTTCTGAGATCCCAGCTGGGATTCGCGCAAACCGTCGACCAAACGATGCGAAGGAAGCGTGAGGTGAGCGCGGTCGCTGATCAGCAGCTGCTCAGGCTTAATCGGGATTCCCTGAGCTTCCAGCGTCTCGATTTCTTCAACGAGTCCCATGGGATCGAGCGCGACGCCGTTGCCGATCACGCAAGTTTTCTCCGGCCAGAGAATTCCTGACGGAACCATGTGAAGCACGTATTTCGAGCCGTTGTTGATCACGGTGTGACCCGCGTTCGATCCTCCCTGAGCGCGAACAACAACGTCCGTATCCTCTGTGAGGAAATCGACGATCTTGCCCTTGCCTTCGTCACCCCACTGGGCACCCA
The DNA here is from genome assembly GCA_047620505.1 of Verrucomicrobiales bacterium. Classification (GTDB taxonomy): domain Bacteria; phylum Verrucomicrobiota; class Verrucomicrobiia; order Verrucomicrobiales; family DEV007; genus JBLHKS01. Next base: position 73,814 of record JBLHKS010000005.1, read on the forward strand.
CAATTATGGCGTTCGACATTTGATTGAAGAAAAAAGTCCCAAAAAATGCTCCGGCACGGCCTTTCAAAGCGCCAGCGATCGGAGCGCGCCAACCGTGCCTCAAGGCCAAGGTTTGGCAACCGCTATCTGGGCGGTTTGGAGCAGCGCTTTTAGAGTTTCAGAAAAACGATGGCCACCAGGCCAATTGCAGCTGCGATCGCGAGAAGTCCGAGCCCGAGAGCGGCCTTCGCGACTGGATCCGCCTTTTCTGCGCTCTTCGGAAAGGGAGAAATGCTTCCGTAATTCGCAGGGCGGCCCGAAGCTTCGAGCGGTTGATTGATGAACGATTCCTCGGCAGCGGCCGGCTCCTCGGCGTATTCCTCCATGCTGTCCAGAGAGACATTGGACATCTCCGGGTGGGAATAAATCGCGCCGACCTGGCCGAAAAGAATGTCAGCTCCATCGGCGAGAACTCGTTCGACGACCTGCTCTCCGTTAACGAATGAGCCGTTGGTCGACCCCTGATCGGTCAACGTGTAGCTGCCGTCCTGATTCAGAGTCAGCGTGGCGTGAGACCCGGACATCGAGTCGTGCGGAATCGCAATGTCGTTACTGGCATTGCGGCCAACGTTCACCTGTTCTTCGTCGAACTCGTAAACCGCTTCTTCTCCGTCTGGGATCTGGATCGTGATCTTCGGCATAGCGGCGTAGTTTAGGGAGCCGAATCCCGAAGGGCAAGCCGAATTCCACGGTGACGGTCGATTCGATTTTTCGCCGGTCAAACAGCGGGGAAATCAGGCCGCACTCCGCTTTCCAGCCTCCTTTTCGGCCGCTCCACCAGCAATTTTCGCCACACGCGCGCGTTCGGCTTCTTTCTGGGCTGCCAAATCGCCTTCTGGCTTGAGCACCTGAAACGGCGATTTTTCTGCGGTGACTTCGACGGTTTTTTCGGGTGCTCCGGCCGGCTTGCCTTTGATCGCGGTCTTCGCCATTTTATAAACTGCGGATTCCGCCAAAGTTTTCTTCGCCAGAATTTTGATGACCCGTTTTGCCGCGACGGAGGCCCAGCGAAAGGCATTCGAGATGCTCCAGGGAAACAAATAAGTCGCGCCAACTTCGTAGGATTCTTGCGCGAATTGCGATTTGTAGCGCTCGGCCCCGAGAAGAAAATCCAGACAACGGACGCCGTCATCTTTGATGAACCAATCGAGCCGCTTCATCAAAAGGCAGGTCCCGGGACTGATTTTTCGGTAGGCGGGATCGAACGATGTCAGGAACCCGTGATAAGTCCGGTTGAAGGTGAAGCCGATGTCCACGGCCATCAATTTATCGCCGTCAGTCAACGTCGAGACCCTCAATCCGGAATCCGGACAGCGAGCGGCATCAGCGATGAGATCCACAACTCGCGGATCGCGCATCAGGCTGACTCCGTCTTTCCGAAAATGCTCGTCATGGAAAGCGGCGACGCGTTCGACGAGGCCCTCGGGCACTTCGCCAGCGCGGTGAATCGCGACTTTCGCCTCGGGATGCTGGCGATCGAGTTTGTTGACGTGGCGCCGCATGTCGCCCCGCACTTTTCTCGGCAGCTGCTGGATCCAGGCATCGGCAGATTCGGGCAAATCCGCGTAGAGACAGGTCGAATAGCCGCGCTGAAATCGAAACGCGCGATTGCGCAAAAGACCGATCGATCGAGCGGCTCCATGCAGGCGTCCGCGCTCGGAAATGCTCAGCATTTTGAGATGACAACCGTTGCGGCGAGCCCAACGCATCACTTCGCGAAGTCCTTCTTGAGCTGCCGATTCATCCGTCGCGATCGCGTCCTGCAGATCCCCGTCGGTGTCGCCCGCAAGCCTGAGACAGCGGCCCTGGCGGTAAAATGGGAAAATCGCCGCCGGTTCTTTGCCTCTCGAAAACGAAAAGACCGCGAGTTCATCGTAATCTTCCGAAAAATGCTGAAGCCAGGCGCGATTCCACGCAAAACTCTGGAAAGGCGAGCCCTTGGAAGAGGTCGCCAGCGAAATCCAATCTTCAGCAACTTCGTCGAGATCGTCGGTCGATTGAATCAGGCGACAGGTTAACTTTTCGGGCTGGGAAACCGCGGTGCTGGGCTTGGCCGCTCGAGAAATGGGAGCGGTGGCCGCCTGGGGAGCGGCAAGGGATTGGGTATTTCCATGCATCTGACAAACCGGATAGAGATTGAGAAGAGCATGTATTTTATTAAAATTATGACTTTTATCAAGCCTAAAATCCGAGCATTCTCCCTATTCTGGATTCCTCGGCGCGGGCCAGGCAGACGAAGGCCGATCTCAGGCGGCCGACCCGGAATTTCACGCAGAAGCGGATCTGACCGGTCAGGAACCCGTCCGCGTCATCGCCATTTCGGCGAATTGCAGATCGAGGCTCCGCGTGAAGCAATGACTTTGCGGTTCACCAGCTCCGCGAGTCTGGACAAGCGCCAAATTCGTATAAAGCAGGCTCAACGGCCATTTGGAACGCGGTTTGCTGCCTTCCTGGTGCTCGATCGCGGCCGCAAACCAGGAACTGGCCGTTTCGTACTCGCCAACATGAGAATAGACCGTTGCCAGCGTGATTTCGATTTCGGTCAGCACACGGCGATTACTTGAAGTCGCGGAGTCGGTCGCCAAGCGATAGGCCTCAAGCAAGTGCTTCACCGCGGCCTCCAGCTCGCCCTTTTTGAAGGCGATTCCGGCCAGCTGCCGGTAAACGGAAACCAGATCGCCCCGCACGTCGTGCTTCGATGACTCGAAAACGTGGAGCGCGTTGAGGGTGATTTCGATCGCGTTGTCGTTGTAGCCAGCGTCGAAATAGACTCGGCCAAGATCGAGGTACATCCGCCCGAGCCTCGCGTCATTCGGCGAACAGTGCTCTTCGTACCGGTTGATCGCGTTGATGTTTCGGCGTTCGGATTCAGAAAAATCACCTCGGGTCAGGGCTTGCGTGCCCAGCTGGAGATCGATCGAAACTTTCAGCTCGTGACCCGCCACGCCAGAAACTTCGGGAAGAACTGCTTCGGCACGACGGAGCGCAGTCGCGGCTTCTTCGTCGCGGCCGAGCTTGCTGAGAACGTCGGCGTGCTCGATGTGCAGCCGAGTTTGCTGCGTCGCGTCCACTTTCGCTTTCAGCGTGAGATCGAGAGCTTGCTGGTAATGGAGAGCCGCCGATCGATGATCGCCTTCGGCTCGTGATCGCTCGGCTGCCGATTTCTTTTGGGAATATTCAGCCGTTGCCGACAATCCTTTTGGCCGAGGCTGCTTGGGTTTGGCCTTCGCTTTCGATTTGGCCTCTTTTTTGGGCCGCTCGGCCTGTTTCTCCTTTGCCTTTGCCGGCTCAGTTTCAACAGGCGGCTCAGTCGTTGGCCTCTTCGGTCGAGTCGGCGGCTTCGGCGCAGTGCCTCCCGCTAACTCCCGATCTTCCCCGAGAATTTTGTCGAAAATCTGACTCCGACGCTGGCGCTCGACAGCCTGGCCTTTCGTCTCGACTGGAGCTGGACCTGGAGTCGAAGGCGGCTGGACCAAGGCAGCAGCTGCTGGCGCAGGTTCCTCTTTTGGCTTTGGCCGCTCCGGTTTCTTTTGAGGTTCCTCGGGCTTCTCGGGATCGGGCTCCGGCTTACGACCGAATAATTTGCCTACACGGCGTTTCAAGCCGGACGCCATGACGCGCCAGTCGAAAAGGGGCGGTGAATCCTCGTTCGAATCCATCAGCTTAGAGGTCGAAGCCATATTTAATTAACTTATCTCGTTTATCAGGACAGCCAGAGCAAAAGAACGCGGGCGGGGTGCTGTGAACTGTCCTGAACAAGGTCAAATAACGGATTCGACACCTCGATTACAAGGGAAAAAAAGATGAAATCGACGTAATGTTCATCGCGGCGCGGAATTTGTGTCAGGGTCCGCGACTCCCTGCCCGTTCGATCAGGGCTTAGTCGGAGATCACCGATGGCTTCCGGAAATTGATCGCCTCGACCCCGAGCAGCTCGACAAAGGATTCTTCTTCGCTCACGACCCAACGCACTTTGATCCGATAGGGCCGGTAGTGCTCCCAGGATGCGATTTTGGACAGAGCCTGACCAGCATCGGTCGACTTTCCGGCATAAACGCTGACGGCTTCGGCAATTCCGGGTCTCCAACGAATTCGCAAACGCTCAACGCCGCCTTCCAAAGGAATTTTCGCCTCCGCAGGTCCTGGCACGCCTCGAACTCCGCTCACACGAAACGACCTCGGTTCCATGGTCCGCTCTTTAACGAAAGTCTCAAACGCCAGGTCGTGCAGCTGGGAAAAAATCTCCCAATCGATGAAAAACTTGTCGCCGTTCTGGACCACGGTGAGGAGAACGGGAAGGGCCGAGCGATCCTTCGGGCGAACTTCAAAGTCATGAGTGAAGTAGACAACATCGCCAGAAACCTTCGTGCTGCGGTTGTAAACGATTTCGGGTTCCACAATCGGCTTCCATTCAAACTGCTTGTAATGAGCCTCCATTCTTGGCTTCAACTCCTCGCCGTCGAGCGCGAGTTTGGCGGCGTCTTCCCAGGTTTCTGCGGTCACGAAATCAACCAGCGCTTTGAGCGCGAGGGTCGCTTCATTAGAATCTTCGCCGCCTTCAGCCAGCTCCACATCCTGAGCTCCAATCCAGCAGCTGCTGGACAAAAACAAGATCAGGGACAGCACGGTTGTCGCTCTGGTTCGAGTGGTGATTTTCATGTGGTTACGTCAGGTTTCAATGGATTCGAAGGGCGCTAATGCTGCTTCCTGGCCGCGCTTCGTGCAACTACCGAATTGGAAGAGTTTGCAGGGTCTTACAGTTCAAACTGAGCGTCTCGCAAAAACGATCGACGATCTGCTCGTCGACCAGAGAAACCGTCGCGCCGCCAAAGCCGCACCCGGTCATTCGTGATCCGTAGACCAAGCCGTCAAAATCCGGCGAACGCGCGATTTTGACCAACTCGTCGAGTTCTGCGCAGCTGATTTCGTAGTCATCTCGGAGCGATTCGTGGCTCGCGAACAGCAGGCTGGCTACCGCCGTCCACTCGCCGGCACGTAGCCGATTGAAGCAGTTTCGCGCGCGATCGATCTCGGTGATCACGTGACGGGCTCGCCGAAAAACTTCATCGCTCAGACGCTCGCGATTCATCTCGAGCAGCATCCAGCTGGCGTCGCGCAGGGAGTCAACTCCGAGCGCCTGAGCCGCATCCTGACACTTTTCCCGACGTAACGCGAGTTCCTCATCTGCGCGATCATTTTTCACGCCGGTGTCGGCGATCACGATGACCTTGTCAGGGCTCCCGAGCGGCAGAATCTCGATTTCGCCGCTTCGGAAATCGCGTAATTCCACCAGCAGCTGCTGATCGAACGAGATTGATAAATTCATTCCAAAGTCGTCGGCAGTGTGTTCGCCAATCAGATTGACTCTGCCCGACGCCTCTGGCACGATTTCGGGAGAGCGAGCGGAGGATTCTGTCAAAGAAGACGGCATCGGCTGACGAAGGTCGGCTTCGCGCAAGATTCAACTCAAACAAGCACTTGGAATGAAATCGTTAATCAAGGAATTCAGAGAATTTATCCTAAAAGGCAATGTGATCGACATGGCCATTGGCATCATTATCGGCGCTGCTTTCAGCACGGTCGTGAAGTCCTTCGTCAACAACGTCATCATGCCGCCGATCGGCTATTTGCTTGGAGGAATCGATTTCAGCCAGAAAAAGCTCGTCATGAAATCGGAGAAAACGGTCGACGGGGTGCTCGAGCCCGAAGTCGCGATCCGCTACGGAACGTTCATCAACGACACGATCTCCCTTTTGATTGTCGGTTTCTGCGTCTTCCTCCTCGTCCGCAGTTACAATCGCGCAAAAGCGAAGTTTGAAGAGCCGGAAACTCCGAAAGAAGAAGCCGCACCAGAGCCAAGCGATGAGGTCAAGCTGCTTACTGAAATCCGCGATGTGCTTAACAAGTAGGATTTACGCCCTGGTTTGTGCGTTCGGGTCACCGCTGCTTTTCACAGGCTGCGATGGCTCAGACGCCGCCGGATCTGACGGGAAATACGAGGTTCCAGCCGGATCCGGGCTCTACTTCAAGAGCAACGTCTTCGAGCACAAAGCGGAGGAAGGCGTCGAAACGGTCGCGTCCAAGTTCGAATTCACGAATCGCGGCCCGAATGCGATCACAATCTCGAACATCGACACCTCGTGCCGCTGCCTCAAAGCCGAGGCGGACAAATCGGTTTATCAGCCGGGAGAATCCGGGGTGATCGAGGCGGTTTTTGAAGTTCAAGGCATCAGCGGCGAAGTTGAGAAATCTCTAACCGTCACAACGGACGATGCGGAGAATCCCGACTATCGACTTGCCGTCAAAATCGACATTCCGCTGATCGTCGAGATCGAGCCGAAGATGCTGACTTGGGCCGTTGGCGAGGATCCTGGGCCGAAGCCGATCATCTTTCGAGTCATGCGCGAGAAGCCGATTCACATAGAGAGCATCGACGTTTCGCGCGTCAATTTTACTGGCGAGATTAAGACAATCGAGGAAGGCAAGCTCTACCACATCATGATGACCCCGAAATCGACGGCCGAGACTCTGATCGGGGTCGTCAGCATCGAAACGGACTGCGAAATCGACGAGCAACGTCGGCAACTCGGTTTCTACCGGGTCCTGACTGAGGAGGCGTTGAAACGCGAAGCCATCGAGGAGGCGGCAGATCAGTAAAATGCGCAGATTGGCATTGCAGGTCGGAATTCTGGTTGGCTTGACCCTGGTCGCGGGCGCAGCGACGAAGTTATTTCATCCCAAAGCGCCAGGGTGGAGATTGTCGGCCGTTGGTCCCGAGGGCGCAGCAGCTGCTGCCGAGAAACTCCTCCACCAGGTCACTTCCGCCGAGCTCAAAGAGAGCGGGGCCGAAGCCGAAATCATGTGGATCGACGCCCGCTTGCGAGCCAAATTTGACGAAGGCCATATCGAAGGCGCGCACTGGGTAGGCTCAAACCCCAAAAACACTGTCGGGCCGGATCTCCACTCGGAGCTCCTGTCCGGGGCGCTCAAAAAGTGGACGGTCGTTTATTGCGAGCCGAAATGCGATAAAGCCCAACACGCCGCCGAGACCCTTCGCATGCTCCTGGGCCGCGAAGTTCATCACCTCAGCGGCGACTGGCGGGAGTTTCGGTAACAGACTGTTGCAAAACCTCTACAAACGGATGTGGACATCCGTTCTCCGTCACGAAATTAACGTAGAACGGACGTCCACGTTCGTTGCCTTGAGCTTGGCGAATCCAGCTACGTTCAAACTCACGTATCCCCCGGCTGGCGGATGCGGTCGACCATATCCAAGACTTCTTGGGGTGGCGGCGAGGTGAGCTTGCTCACGACGATCGAAACCGCGAAGTTGATCAGCATCCCGATCGTTCCAATTCCTTCAGGCGAGACGCCGAAGAACCAGTTGTCCTCATTGTTGGCACCCGGGTTGATGAATTTGAAATACACGATGTAGGCCGTCGTGAACGTGATCCCGGTGATCATCCCGGAAATCGCCCCTTCCTTGTTCATTCGCTTCCAGAAGATCCCGAGAATGATGATCGGGAAGAACGAGGACGCGGCGAGGCCGAACGCGAATGCGACGACGGCAGCGACGTAATCCGGAGGAAAGACCCCAAAGAGACCGGCGATCACCACGGCGAATCCGGCTGCGATCCGAGCGCAGAGGAGTTCACCTTTTTCGGAGAGATCCGGTTTTGCGATCCGCTTCATGAAATCATGCGCGAAGGATGTGGAAATCACGAGAAGCAACCCAGCAGCAGTCGAAAGTGCGGCCGCGAGACCGCCAGCGGCGACCAGAGCGATGACCCAATTCGGCAATCTTGCGATTTCGGGATTGGCGAGAACCATAATGTCGCGATCGACGTAGAGCTCATTCTTGCCTGCCGCCAGATCGTTCGTGACCAGCCGCTGACCGTGCTCGCCCCGGGCCTGCTTCCCATCGGCGTCTTTGGCGAAAATCGGACTCTTGTTGATCTTCGATTTCGCATCCTCATCGCTCATCCCTTCCGGACGTTTGACCTCGAAAACTTTCCCGGGCGCGTAGTCGATCGCGCCGTCCTTATCGCGGTCAACCCAAGCGATCAGGCCGCTGTTTTCCCAGTTTCGAAACCATTCAAGATCCTTGTTTTCCACGATCTCCGAATACGCGGTTCCTGGAATGGTCTTGAGCAGATTTGTCCTCGCAAAAACGGACACCGCGGGCGCGGTCGTGTACAAAATCGCGATGAACAGCAGAGCCCAGAATGCGGACACTCGGGCGGCTTTGACCTTTTTGACGGTGTAAAATCGGACGATGACGTGCGGCAATCCCGCCGTGCCGACCATCAGGGCCAGCGCGATGCAGAAAATGTCGATCATGCTCTTTTTCCCGGGCAGCAGTTTCCCTGCTTCATCGCGTGGGAACGGCTCGGTGTAGGAAGCGAAGCCGAGTTCTTTCTCCATCCCGTCGAGCCGGTCGAGGAGATAACCGCCTTGCTCATCGGCAACTTCTGCGCCGAATCCAAGCTGCGGAATCGGATTGTCGGTCAGCTGAATCGCGATGAAAATGGCAGGAACCGTAAAGGCGAAAATCAGGACGCAGTACTGGGCCACCTGAGTGTAGGTGATGCCTTTCATTCCACCGAGAACGGCGTAGACGAAGACGATCGCCATGCCGATGATCACGCCCCAGGTCACGGGCTCCCAACCGAACGGCATTTTGTCGCCGGTGTTGAACAGAAACCGTGAAAAGACGACTCCGACGCCGCGCATCTGGCCACAAACGTAGGTGAAGGAGACGAAAATCGCGCAAACCAGCGCCACGGAGCGCGCCGAGTTCGAATAATAGCGGTCGCCGACGAAATCCGGAACGGTGAACTTGCCGAATTTGCGGAGGTACGGCGCGAGCATCAGCGCTAGAAGCACGTAGCCGCCGGTCCAGCCCATGAGGTAGACCGAGCCGTCGTAGCCCATGAACGAAATGAGTCCGGCCATCGAGATGAACGACGCGGCGCTCATCCAGTCGGCCGCTGTGGCCATGCCGTTGGCTAACGCGGGAACTCCCTTGCCAGCTACGTAAAATTCACCGGTCGTGCCCGCCCTCGTGGCGATTGCGATGCCGATGTAGAGGGCGAAAGAGAGCCCGACGAGAAGATAGGTCCAAGTTTGAACGTCCATAATTCAGAATGCGAAGATTTTTCAGCCAGCAGCTGCTGATTCAGTCGTCGTCGTCGACAACGCCGTGTGCTCGATCGAGTTTGTTCATCAACACGACGTAAACCGCGATCAGAACGACGAAAACGTAAATGCTCCCCTGTTGGGCGAACCAGAAGCCGAGCTTGAACCCGCCCATGCGAATTTCATTCAGCGGCTCGACGAGAAGGATGCCGAATACGAAGGAAACCACGAACCAGACACTGAGCAGAATGCTGAGGTAGGTGATGTTTTTGCGCCAGTAACTGGAAGCTGCGGGCTTTTCAGAATTTTCGTCTGCCATCGTGTTTTTAGGTGTTGATTCGAAAAATTGATTGTCGTCAATTCCAAGTCCGAGTTCCCGGACAGAATCGGGAGATTTCAAGTGAGACAACCCTTCCTGTAAAGAAAACATTCGATAAATTCTCCAAAGACGGCATCGGTTCTCACGCCGATCCTGACAGGCGGCAAAAACTCAAACTCAATGGCGGACACCAAAGACAATGTGATCATTCTCGGGAAGAATTTTGTTCCCGAAAGCGGCGTTCTCATCATCCCGAATTTTCTAAGCTTTCACGATCTGCTATTGCTCGAGAACAATCTCAAGCCCCGCAGCGTGACTTATCTGATCGAGGAGGACGCGCTATTCGATCCTCTGCTTCAGGCGCATCTCGAAAAAGACGGCGTCGCTGCGCTGGAATTCTCATGCCGGGCTGAGCTCCTCGACACCTTCAAACGACAGATTCACGCCAACATCACCGCTAGCGAGATCGTGATCTTCGTGCCCGGCCAGGCGGCAACGCGCGCGGGCGGTTTCACCAGCGTTCCGAGCCGACTTTTGCAGTTCGTCGTCGAATGCGGCGCTCCGATCTTGCCCCTTTTCATCGATCATCCGGACGACGCTCGACTCGCGATCGAAACCACGGGCAAAGTCGAAACGATCGTTTTCAGCTTCGGCAAAGTGATCGAGCGGGAAGCCGCCAACCTGCCCAATTATCAGGAAAGCCTCCTCTTTGCCGGAAGCGAAAGTTTCAACAGCCGCCCAGGGCTGTCCATGCATCTGGGTTATGCGTTGCTGATGGGGCTGAAGAAGCACGGCCACTCAAACAAGGTCTACAACGGCTACGACGGCGACGAATTCCGTTTCGACAAGCTGCTCGCGGTGGCGATCGTGCTCAGCAAATACATTCGGCAAGAGACGGACAAAGATCGCGTCGCCATCGTCCTTCCGCCCAGTCCGGGCGCGCTGATCGCCAACATCGCAGTGCTTTTTGCCGGTAAAATTCCGGTGAACCTGAATTTTACCGCAGGCGAGGCCGCGATCCTTTCTTCGATGACTCAGGCGGGGATCGATCGGATCATCACGGCCGATCCGTTTGTTCGACGGACCCAGCGATTTCCCTGGCCTCCAAACAAGCAGCTGATTTTCCTCGAACGCGTCCTGCCAAAGCTCAAATCGAAAATCATCTTCTGGATGATCATGAGCAAATTCATGAGCGCGTCCGCCATCGCGAAAACGCTCAAACTGCCGAAAAAAGCGCCAGCCGACAGCGAAGCCGTGTTGCTTTTCACGAGCGGGAGTTCCGGCGATCCAAAAGGCGTCGCGCTGTCGCATCGAAACATCATCGCGAACGTCAATCAGTTCTCCTCGCGCCTCCAGCTCAAATCGATCGACTCCGCTCTAGGCTGCTTGCCGTTGTTTCACAGCTTCGGCTGTACCGTGACGATGTGGTATCCGGTTATCGAAGGCGTTAATCTCGTCACCTACCCGACTCCGCTCGAAGCCGCCAAACTCGCCGAGTTGATCGAAAAACATCGCATCAGCCTGCTGCTTTCGACCCCGACTTTCCTCCGCGGCTACCTTCGCAAGGCCAAACGCGAGCAACTCGCCTCGCTGAAGCTCGTGGTTACCGGCGCGGAAAAATTGCCGGCCAAGATCGGCGAGGAATTCGAGCGCAAATTCGGCAAGCCGGTTTTTGAGGGCTACGGCCTGACCGAAACCTCGCCAGCGACCAACTTGAACCTGCCCGATCCAGATGATCCGCACGACGAGCGGATTCCCGTGATCCAGAGCCATCGCCCCGGTTCGGTTGGCCAGATGCTGCCGGGCGTCGCCGTCCGAATCACGGATCCGGAGACCGACGAACCACGTTCTCTGCATGAAAGCGGGATGATTTGGCTCAAGGGTGCGAACATCTTCGGCGGTTACCTGAATCAACCGGAGCTCACCAAAGAAGTCCTCATCAGCGATTGGCTTCGCACTGGCGATATCGGCCGCGTCGATCGCGATATGTTTCTCTTCATCGAGGGCAGAATGTCGCGCTTTTCGAAAATCGGCGGTGAAATGGTCCCTCACGAGACGATCGAAACTGCGATCAACGCTGAGCTGGGCGTCGACACCGATGCAGATCGCAAAGTCGCCGTCGTTGGCCTTCCCGACGAAGCCAAGGGCGAACAAATCGTGCTGCTTTCCGCGATTGGAGCCCTCGACGTCACGGATTTGCGTTACCGGCTTCTGGAAAAAGGCATGTCGACGCTCTGGATTCCGAAAAAGATTATCGAGGTTCACGAAATCCCGATTCTCGCCTCAGGAAAACTGAATTTGAAGGAGTGTCAGGAAATTGCCGCGCGCGGTGGTGAGGAAATTTAGCCAGAGAAGTTTCGAGCTGAATTTGCGGAAAATTAATCGGAATCCGGGCCTGTGAGCGATTCGTTTGAGGATTGGCGGGCGCGTCTCGTGAGCAGCGGACTGGGTTTCGAGGACCGGCGGTTTTATGAATTCGCGATTTCCTCTTTCCTTCGGGATCTGGAAACGCAGGACGAAACCCGGCCGAGCCGACGAGCAGCTGCTGAGTTTCTCGAGCGGCAGTACACCGAGGCGGTGGCTTCCGATTCGGATCTCGATGTCTGGCGCGAGGCGCTGGATTGGATGTTCAGTGAGGGCGGTTTTGAGGCGGCTCCAGGGGAGGTTCCAGATGAAGCTGCTTCGTCTCAGCCCGAAGCGCCAGACGAAGTGGCTCTGCCGATGTTTCTCGGCGAAGAGCCGGAAATTGCTCCGGTTTTCGAGGATGAACCCAGTCTGCCTCCGTTGCTCCGCGGTGGTTTTGAGCGCGCGGCGTCAGAGCACGCCTTGAACGATCGCACTGCGCGTTCGTACTGGAATTGGCTGGAACGATTCGGCCGTTTCACTCGCGATCGGACAGCGGATCTCGATGATCCGGAAGAGGTCGGTCCGTTTCTCAAGCATCTGGGAACCACTGAGCAGCTCGCGCCCCAGAGTTGTAACCAGGCGTTGATCGCGCTGAAGTTTATTTTTCGTTTTGTGTTTCAGCCAGGGCTCGAGTTGGAAATTACCCAGGTTAGCAAGCGCAAACACGTCCAGGTGACTCTGGGCCGTCGCGAGCTTGACCAACTTTTCGCGGTGATGGAGCCGGAGCTAAAACTGATGTGCAAGCTGATGTATGGGGCTGGCCTGCGAACTCCGGAATTGCTCGAGCTGCGGGTGCGCGATCTGGATTTCAAACGTCAGCTGCTGCTGGCACCGAGCCAATCCGGAAAATCTCAACGCGAAGCGCCGATGGCTTCCGGCGTGCTCGACGATTTAAGAAATCACCTGAAGCGGGTCCGCGCGATTTTCGCGAAAGACGCCGAGGATCTGGAAAAATTCCCAGGCGTCGAGTTGCCGAGCGAGGTTGCGAAGACAAATCCGGAGCTGGCGCACGAATGGGATTGGCAGTGGGTTTTTCCATCTCGGAACCTGACCCGTGATCCTGCGACCGGCGGGAAACGACGACATCACTGGAATGCGTTCACGTTTCAGCGCGGCGTAAAAAAGGCGACTGAGCTGGCTGGGATCAGAAAACGCGTAACGCCTCACATGTTTCGGCACAGCTTCGCGACCCACCTTCTTCAAGCGGGTCAAAAGCCGAAAGTCGTCCAGAAATTAATGGGTCATCGGACTCTGGAAACGACCATGTCCTACGTTAACGCGATCAAATTGCAGCAGGAAAACGCGCCTGTCAGTCCGTTGGATTTGTAGCCATTCCCTGCTTAGGCTCGGCTCCTGTGATGACTGATCCCCTAACCATTTTCGAGCGAATCCAGAGCTGTCCAACTGCGCCATTTCACGAATATCACGTGCGTGAAACGATCCAGCAGCTGCTGGCGGAAATTCCAAGCGTGTCGGTCGAAATCGACCCTTTCGGGCAGTTGATCGCGACTTACCAGCGTGGTGATCAGCCCGGTCGACTCGCGTTCGGAGCGCACATGGATCATCCGGCTTACGTTCGATCGCCTGAAACCGGGGAGTTCGAATTTCTCGGCGGCGTGCCGGAAAGGTATCGCGATAAAAAGCCGCCAATCCGCGAATTTGGTGAGTTCGCGATGTGGGATTTGCCGGAATTTGAGCTCAAGGACGGCCAGATTCACTCGCGTGTCTGTGATGATCTCGTGGGCTGCGCGGCGATCGTTTCGTTGTTCCAAAAACTCGAACACGAGAAGGTCGAGGCAACGTGTTATGGACTTTTCACCCGCGCTGAGGAAGTCGGTTTTGTCGGCGCGATTCACCTCGCGAAAAACTGGCCGCTCGCGCCGGATGTCCGCTTCGTTTCGTTGGAAACCAGCGCTCCGGTCCCCGGAGTTTTGATGGGAGAAGGGCCGGTGATTCGTGTCGGCGATGCGAAGAGCGTTTTCGATACGGCGGTCAGCGGCGACCTCGTTTTCGCAGCTGCTGCTGAAGAGCTGAAGGTGCAACGCGCCTTGCTCGATCGCGGAAGTTGCGAGGCGACGGCGATGCAGTTTTACGGCGTGGCCTCCGCTGGAATTTCGGTTCTGTTAGGAAATTATCACAACTGCGGCCCTGACGACCGGATCGAAGCCGAATTCATCGAGCAGAGCGATGCGCTGGGCCTGATCGAGTTGATTTTCGCGCTCGTCAAGCACGCTGGATCGACCTCGCCCGCAGCAATCGAAATGGGCGAGCGTTTCGACAAGCGCGTCGCCGAACATCGGAAATTTGAGGAAGCCAGCGAGGCGCATTTTTCCTAACCGTCATCCCCGATCGCCTCGACCGGGCACACGCTCATCGACTCCAAACAGAGTTCACGTTCCTCATCGGTTTCCGGCTGCTTTTTGACGAAGCTGTAGCCCTCGGTTTGTTCACGAGTGAAATTGATTGGAGCTGTGTCGCGGCAGAGATCGCAATCGATGCATTGATCGTCCACGTAAAAAGCGCCGGCCACGTTCTCCGGATTTTTGTAATCAGCGTCCGCCATCGGTCTGTCTAAAATTCAACTTCTTTGTGTCCTGTCAGATCGTGCTCGAAGAGTCCATCGTTCAACTCAACGTTTGGCGTCACCTCATCAAAGACCATCTCGATTGAAGACCCGTCTTCGAGTTCGATTTCGAATCCGCGGAGAAAAAACGAATCCGCGTCGATCAGAAAAACGAACTCGTGAACGGACTCGCCTCGGGCGTCGAGCGGTTTGGTGATCACGCGATGCAGCCCATCTTCGAACTTCGTTTCAAGCACTCGATACTGCTTTTCAAACGCTTCGAGCGTCCGCGGAAACCCGCCTGCAAGAACGGTCATTCCGCTCTTTGGCTTAACCCGCTCTTCGGCGCCGGATTTTTGAGTCAGATCTCGAATCTCGTATCGCTTCCCTGGTGTGCGGATGATCGTGAGTTCCGTTCCAACGCGGAGCACAATCGTCTGAGGCGGATCGCCTGTCTGCCAGCGAAAGCGGTCTTCCGCGTAGTCGATCCACAATTTCCCTTCATTCTTGATGGGCAATTTGATTGTCTTGAGAATTCGTTTCTGGCTGAATACGACTTCAACTGAACTTGCCGTAGAGGTCGCCTGAAACCAACGCTCGACAACGCTCGGATCCCCAGCAGCTGCTGGCAGGAGCGGGGCAAGAATTAGGAAAAGAATCAAGGGTTTCATCATTATTTGCGGGGTTTGGTTTTGGGTTTGTTAGACATTTTGTGGATCCAGCGATACCAGGAAGGCAAGAGCCAGACAGCGACGAAGAGATTGACGAGGATGCCCGTTGCGCAAACCACGCCAAGGCTGGAGAGCCCCTGTGCCGAGGCAAAAGCTAACGAACCGAATCCAATCGCAGACGAAAGTCCGCAGAAGACCAGCGCTTTGCCAATCGTTTGTCGGGCTCGCTTGCCATCACCGTGGTAGCGGCGCAGCGCGTAAATCATGTGGATGCTGAAATCAAGCCCGGTGCCGAACAAAATCGGCACGCCGAACAGGTTGAACGAGTTCCAGCTCAGCGGCGTCCACAAGGTCAGAATCACGATGAAGGATGCGGCGAAAAGCAGAGAGAATAGACTCAAAACGAGATCTCGCCAGTTTCGAAAAACAAAGGCGAGCATCAGCGTCAAGAGGACGGTCATTGGAATGAAAATTCGGCCCAAGTCGGCCTGAATCCGCTGATTCAGAGCAGTTCCCAGAGAACTCAGACTTGCAACCACGGCGTTCTCATTACAGATCGCCTCTACCCAGTCTCGTTGTGCTGCATCGGCCGGCTTGATCGAGGCAAGCGCGGCAAATCGGCCATCGTCCGATTCAGCGTAGAGCCTGCCAATTGTCCATTCGGCCATCCGGCCTGACGGATGAGCAACTCCATTTTTGCTGAGTTCATCGAGATAGCTTGCCCACGAATCGAAAACCAAAGCGGTCAGTTTCTGGCCATCTTTCGTGAATCCTGCATTTTTCATTTCAGCGATCAGCCGATCCCGTTCGTGGCTTAGCTTTTGGATTCTGGATGCGTTTACGAGTTGGTGGGCTGGATTGGGAATCAGCTCCAGAGGAAAGAGAGAACGCTCAATCAGCCCAGCCTCGGTAGCCGCCTTGGTTCGCCGCTCGAGAGCCGCAAGATTGGCGTTCAGTTCATTCAGCGATCCTGCGGTAACGATCGCGGGCACCGAATTCTCTTCGCCACGAAGTTTGTCCTGCATTTTCCGCCAGGTGACCATCGACGGGCTCTCCCGAATCCTGAAGGGGTGAAATTCAGCCTCCAGCCTCGGCACATCGATTAATAGAATCGAAAGCAGCGCCAGAACCGGAATCGAGGCCGCCAAGCGGCCTGTCCAAGCGGATGAGATCCCGAAATCCGGCAGATTCGCTCCTTCGCTCGACTTGTCTTTTGCCGCGAACTCGCCCGCAACCGGCGCAAAGAAAAACAGCATCACCAAAGCGCCGACGATCACGCCGACGGCGACGAGATTGCCCATTTCTGCCAAGCCGGGGAGCGAGCTGAAGTTGAGCGAAAGAAAGACAACCGCGGTGGTCGCCGCCGCCCAGCAAATACTTGGGCCAATCGCTTTGCGAAGGCCTTTGGCGTCGAGCTTCTTAACTAAACCGTGGCGATAAAGAACAATTCCGTAGTCGACAGCGAGCCCCAATAAAATGGCTGCGAATCCTGCGCTCATGACGCTGAGATTTCCCAACAACTGGCCGCCAATGATCAGGGTGATCGATAGCGTGAGCATCATGGCTGAGACTAACCAGGAAAGCGGTTTGGATTGTCGATGCATGATCCAGAACAGGATCGAGATTAGAATCATCGTCGCCGCAGCGGAGATCGTCATGTCTCGTTCCATCCGAGCCCCGACTTCAGCCATGAAAGCGGGCGTTCCTGTCAGGCCGATTTCAACGTTCAGCCCTGCTTCACTTGCTCGCCAATCAGCAACTGTGGCCTGGATTTTCTTCAACCAGGCTCCGGCGTCGCGATAGCTGGAAAAGTCGACGCCTTCGCCTTCAACGTAGAAAATCTGGAAGGTCCGATCGGTGGATACCATCGGATCTGGGTTCTCGCCTCGACGTCCTGACAAACCGCTCAAGCGGGAGAATCCAAGTGGGTCGTAGCTTCGAAGCAAAGCGCTCTCCTGATCGAAACCGTCGACAATCGCCGTCATCGATTCGGCGAGCGTGCTTTCCGAATTCGCAGCGTCCAGCCGGGTCTGAAGCTCATCGATTTTGCCCGGCGGCGAGTTGAGCCAGAGCCATGCAAGCAGATGCCCGCCCTCGCCGACAAGTTCTGGAAGCGAGAATTCACGGTAGACATCTGCAACGAGATTTGCGCGCTGCCCGAGATGCTCAGCTAACGACTGGACGGCCTCGTCAGCTGTGGCAGCGTCCTCAGCTTTGACGGTGACGATCAGCTGGCCGTCGCGCGAAAAATACCGGCTAAGGCGGTCCATCCCGCGAACTTCCGGCAGATCCGGCGGCAGCATTTTGTAGAGACTGGCGGAAAACTCGACACGGCTGACGCAGAGCGCTGCGATCGCGCTGAAGATGATAACGACGATAATGGGTGGAATTTTCGACATCATCCTTCGAGCTTGTGGAGGAGCCGTTGCATCCGAATTCGGTTAAACCGCTGAAGCAGAATACAAGGTAGGTTTGAGGCGACCGCGTAGATGAAAATCGCGACAGCAGCTGCTGGCCAGGGATTCCAGATCAGCGTGATTTGCAACGCGGCGATCTGCGCGAGGTGAGCAGCTTCACCGCGGCGTGTCTCGATGACGAAGGCACTGAGGTAGTCGGGATCGGCGCTGGCCAGTTGTTTTTTTGGAAGGCCAGCAAACCAGGGGGCAGCGTCTGGAAGCCAGTTTTTCCACCGGTGAATCTGGAAGAATCGCCGGTAAATCCGGCCTCCGCGTTCCCATCGGCGCTCCCGGGAGAAAAACGAGTCCGAATCGAATCTGCGGGCGGGCATTCGAGTGAACCACCAGGAGATCGAGAGATGAATAACCGGAATCATCACCACGTTTGAAATGACGATCCAAACGCCTGACAGCTCAACCAACATCGCGTCCTTTCCATTGGATCGACCCTCCTCTTCTTCCTCTCAGAACGGCGCTGAAGAAGAGACCTAAATAAAAGCAGAGCGGAATCGGAAACAGCAGCGCGGTCCACAAACTGAAGCCGCCGACCGTCCGGAAAAGCACGCCGCACTGAACGATGAACGATAGGAAAAATGCGAGGATTCCAACTTGAGGAGCTAACGAAGCGAGGGGCAGAAAATTCAGCGCGATTATAATGGTTATGAGACCGCTGAGCCAGGCTGAAATCAGGATGAGCGCGTTCCTGGGCGTGCTGGCCGCGCCGGAGACGAAGCCCTTGCTCCAGCCGTTGGCGAGAGTTTTGAAACCGTCGGGAAACATCCGCATCGAAATCACGCCGTGGCCACGGTAGGACTGGCAAGCGATTCCGGCTTCGTTGAAGTGCTGGGCAAGATGAAGGTTTTCAAGAACCTTGTCCTTCACTGGCTCGTGACCACCAACCGCATCGTAGTGGGACCGTGAAACCAAAAGGGTCTGGCCAAAGAGGCCGGTCGCGGTGGTTCCTCCTGCCATGATCACATTAAAAAACGCCGAAAGCTGCTCGTAAGGCCGACGAACTTCGTGGTAAGGACAAATTGAATGAACAACCGAATTGTCGTTCGTGAGGTTTACGATTCGAAGAAGACCTCCCGAATCGAGGTAGGTGTCGGCGTCAAAAAAGAGCAGCCAATCGCCGGTGGCGGCGGCGGCGCCCTGCGCACAGGCCCACGGTTTGCCTTTCCAGCCTTCGGGCAGCTCCGAACCTGAGATCACAGGATGCGTGCCGCCTCCGACGAGGTAGCAGTTTTTGAATTCCTCGAATCGATTTCGCGGACGGCGGAACGCCAGCTGATTCAGGTTGTGGGAAAGATTAAACGTGGCGCCCTTGAAAATATCCATGTCGGTACTCCAGGTTTTCGGCGTGTAGATCCGCTCGACCTCGACCCGCTGCTCAAGATCGTCGAGCCCTAACCGATCGGCGAGAGCCTTGAATGTCACTTCGCGATACTTCGCCTGAGCCTCGTCCCAGTCGATATCGCCATCGAGATTCGGCGTCGGGACGAGCACATAGAGGCTGGATTTTCCGGGCGGCGCGATCGTCGAATCGGTCACGCTCGCGTTTCGAATGTAAAACGAAATGTCCGACGACGGCTGCCCCGATTTAAAGATCTCTTCGACATTCTTTTTGTAATCGTTGGCAAAAACGATGCTGTGATGCGGCAGATCGACTTCGCCATCGACGCCGAGGTGCATCATGAACGTCGAGCAACTGAACTTCATCGAATCCAGCTTCTTCGGCGTGTATTTTTTCAGCGATCCAGGCGGCGCCAGCTTGGTCATCGCCTGCGCGAAATCGGCGTTGATGACGACCCGGTCAGCAAAAACGCGCTCGCCATTTTCCAGTTCCACACCAACGACGCTCCGACCGTCCAGAATCAATTGTTTCACGCCCGTTCCCGTGTGAAGTCGCGCTCCGCACTCAGCAGCTGCCAGGCCGAGCGCGGCGGGGATTTCGCTTAGCCCGCCTTGAGTGTGGTAGATTCCGTACTCGTGCTCCATGTAGGAAAGCATCGCGAACGCGCCCGGGCAATCCCAGGCGGACATGCCTAGATATTTGCTCTGGAACGAAAACAGCAGCGCGAGTTGCTCGTCGGAAAAGTAACGTTTGAGGTTATCGAAAACTGTCGAGCCTAACGAAAGATGCGGGAGGGCCGGAATCATTCCTGGTCGCAACGAGCCGAGGAAGCTGGAAAAGTCGGTCTCAAAAAACGGCACGAGACGCTGGAATCGTTTACGCTCGCGATTGAGAAATCTATCGAGTCCGCCTGACTGCCCTGGGAAAAGTCGTTCGATCTCGGCTTTGGTGTCGGCATTTTTGTCACACGCGCGAAACGCCTTTTCGCCGAACCTGACTTCGTACATCGGATCGAGCCTGACGAAATCCAAATAGTCGGCCGAGTCCTTGCCCGCTTCCGCGAAAACCCGGTCCAGAAGCGGCTTCATCATCAAGAAAGTCGGGCCGATGTCAAAACGGTAGCCGTCGACCTCGAGACAGGCAGTTCTCCCGCCGAGCCCCGACTACTTTTCGAAGAGATCGACCTCGATCCCACGCGATGCCAGCAGGAGGGCCGCTGAGACTCCGCCTGGTCCGCCGCCGATCACGATTGCGCTTGGGTTCGCGCCGTTCATTCCTCGGCGTGCCCCCCTGGAGGGGGAAAAGTTCTCACGAATTCGGTGCATAACACGATTCCAAAACGTATCGGTCGCCAAAGCGGATCTTTTCAATTCGCGATTTTCCCAAAAATTTTCGCCCTGTTCCCGAGCAATGGAATCGTCGCAACCTTCAACCGAGCGGATTTCGAATCTGGTCTCTTCGCAGCGGTCCTTCTTCCAATCAGGTCAGACGTTGCCGCTGGAATTCAGACAAAAGCGACTCGTCAAGATGGAAGCCGAACTGCGGAGCCGCGCGGACGACCTTCTCGCTGCCCTTGATTCTGATCTCGGCAAACCCGCGGTCGAAGCCTGGACGGCCGAAATCTATTTCGTCCTCGCAGAACTCCGGCTTTTCACGCGGAAACTCAAGCGCTGGGCTCGCCCCAAGCGGGTCGGGAGCCCGTTTTTCCATTTACCGGCTTGGAGCGAGATCCGGCTCATTCCACAAGGCACCGTGCTGATCGCCGGGCCCTGGAACTACCCGGCTCAGCTGTCCTTGAGCCCGCTGATCGCCGCCGTCGCTGCCGGAAACACCGTCGTCCTCAAACCATCCGAACTCGCTCCCGCGACGGCGCAGTTTCTCGAAAATCTGCTCGGCACAGTCTTTGAGCCCGAGCACGTCGCCGTCGTCCAGGGTGGTCCGGAAATCGGCCAGCAGCTGCTGGAGCAGCCGTTCGATCATTTCTTCTTCACCGGCGGCGAAAAAGTCGGTCGGCTCTACGCGGAAGCGGCGGCAAATCGGCTTGCGCCCGCGACTCTTGAGCTTGGCGGAAAATGCCCATGCGTGGTTGATCGCGATGTCAGGATCGATCGGGCGGGCGAACGGATCGCCGCAGCGAAATTCTGGAACGCCGGGCAGACCTGTTTCGCGCCGGATTTTGTCCTCGTCGACGAATCGATTCGCGAGCCGCTCGTTGAGAGTCTGCTTGAAAACCTGAGCAACGCCGACCAGGCGAAAATCGTCAACGAACATCATTTCCAACGCCTTCAGCGGCTGATTTCCGAAGACGCGTTGCGTGCCGGCGAGGACCGGCCTGACGAACTCCGCCTTGCACCGACGATTCTTCCAAACGCGACCTGGGATTCGCCTGCGATGGAGGAAGAAATCTTCGGCCCGATCCTGCCGGTCATCGGTTACAACAATCTCGATTCCGCCCTCGTGCGCCTCGCTGAACTTCCGTCCCCGCTCGCTCTTTACGCCTTTTCGAAAAGTCGCCAGACGCAGGAAAAAATCGCCGCCGTCGTTCCGTCCGGCTCGGTCTGTTTTAACGACGCGATGAAACAGGCGACCAATCTCAATCTGCCGTTCGGCGGGGTCGGCGCGAGCGGTCACGGCCGCTACCGGGGGCGCGCTGGACTGGAGAATTTCTCTCACCAACGAGCTGTGACTCGACGTTGGTTCAATAAAGATCCCTTTCTCGTCAATCCGCCCTACGGCAACAAAATAAAGCAGCTGCGAAAAATTCTGAGATGAGAACTTTCCCTATACGAAGATCCATTCGCTTGATTTGTGCGTTCCCAGAGCGAGGTGATGAAAGCCACTTTGCAGATTGACGCCGTCGCGGTCTCCGGCCTGATTCCGTGCCTACCAGCCATGGGTGAGGAATCCAGGAACGATCAGCTTCAAGTCGACATCGAGCCGTTTAAGCGGCTTGCCTTGGGCGATCGTGCCGCGTTGGCGGAGCTTTACGATCGCTTCAGCCGCCCGCTGTTCTCCCTCGCGCTCAAGGCGCTCGGCTCCCGCGCCGAAGCCGAAGAAGTGATTCAGGACGTGTTCGTAACCGCCTGGAAAAACCGAACAAAGATCGACGTTAGACGCGGGGCGATCGCCTGGCTCTCTGTCGTTACCCGAAACCGCTGCATCGACCGGATTCGAGCCCGCCAGAGCCGAATTCCCACCTGGGGCGGCGAAGACCAGTCGGTGCCGGAATTGATCGAAACGCGGACTGCGCTCGATGAGGCGGTCTCGCGCGAGGAAGCCGGAAATGTTCGGCGCGCGGTCCAGCAGCTGCCGGCGGAGCAACGCGAAGCGATCGATCTGGCGTTTTTCAGCGGGCTAAGCCATAGCGAGATTGCCAAGCGACTCGATGTGCCGCTCGGCACCGTCAAATCGCGGGTCCGCTATGGTGTCGAAAAACTACGAACCGATTTGAAGGGAGGAACGTCATGAATCCTGACAGAAATGATAATCGGCCTCTCGAGCCAGACCTGATTGACGAACTGGCCGGGTTTGAGGAGGAGCTTGCGCGTTACGCGCTCGCGCAAACGCCTGACGCCGAGCCTTCGCCGGAGTTGCGGGATCGAATTCTCAGCGCGGTGGATTCGGCTGAGTAAAAAAGAAGACTCGTGCCACTCTGGGTGGCCATGTCAGGGTGGGGCGTAGCGCTTGTCGCGATCGTTGCCGTGGTCGGCTTATTTTTGAAGTCAAACACAACCGGAAGTCGGCTTGCGGTTGTGGAATCCCAACTCGCAGCCGCTGCGAAAAATCGCACCGATCTCGAATCCACGATCGCCGAATTGCAGGCCCAGCAGCTGCTGGATCAAGTCCAGATCGCCGGCTTGCAATCTCAGGTTGATGGTCAGCCCGGCTACTTCGGTTTTGTCATCTGGGACAAGGAGGCCGGCAAGGGCGTCCTGCGGGTTTACAACTTGCCTGAACTCGATGCGAATGAGAAGGACTACCAGCTCTGGGTTGTCGATCCGAAGTACGACGTGCCGGTTGACGGAGGCGTCTTCCAGGTCGGTGAAGACGGAGCGGCGGAGTTTCGATTCGACGCTAAACTGCCGATCGATTCTGCCCAGGCCTTCGCTGTCAGCCTTGAGAAACGCGGCGGAGTTCCGGTTGCCGAAGGCCCGATGATTGTCGCTGGAAACTGACCGGCGGTTCAAGTCCGCGCAATCTCCAGAATGACGGCGCCTTGCGCAAAAACGGTCACCGTGCCGGACGATTCAGAAATAGCGATCGCGATGACATCCGGCTTCGCGGAGATCGCCGCCGCCGCCGTGTGCCGCGCGCCGAGGCCTTTCGGTACCTGCACCGATTTTGTCAGCGGAGCATTCAGGTAAACTCCGGCGCTGACAACGACGCCTTTTCGATCAACGATGATCGCGCCATCGATTCCCGCCAGCTCCCGTAGCGTCTCCACGAGCTGAGGGTTCTGGATCTGACGCGCCCCGCGCAAATGCCCGGCCAAAGGATTGAGAATCAACGCCTTGGAGTACTTTTTGATGATGTCCTCGTCCCCGAGGACGAAGATCGCGCCGATCGGTTTTCCCTCACGGCCTTCGGAGGCGAATCTCAGGGCGATTTCAAGTATTCGGGCGAATTCCTTCGAAGCCAGACCAGTGGGAGCTTTGTCGAAGTTGTGGTTGGCGAACCACGGAAAATCGCGTTTCGAATTGGCGATCAGCATCGTGTCGAGGCGTTTGGAGCCTGCAGCGCCCGCTAGACAAATCACACTCTGATCCACTTGAACTGCGCCGCTCAGCACGGCCATGACGAGCCCCAACTTCACCTGTTCCATCCGGCCCATCTCCGTCTTCGGAATCGCGATCAGCTGATCCCCAATGCGCTCGTCGACGGGTGCATCCGAGTCATCTCCGCGAACTACCCAGATGATGGATTCGTCCCGCCGATGTTTTTCGACAGTTCGGCGGTCCTGCAAAAGGTCAGCCAGGACCAGCAACTGCGAGATCTCCAGGTTCCGAGCGAAGTCGAATGCATAGCGAATGAGATGTTTCGTTTCGGCACGTTCCGTCGGGGACGAGCGCGAGGTGGAGACTTCGGGCATGACAAGTTGATTACGCTAAGAACCAATCGTGCGCAATAGCGCTGAAATCATTCGCGTCAATCGACGCAATGCGCTTGAGTCCCCGCCCCTCACACCTTCTCTTCAAAATGTCCGCAAATATTTCTCTACCAATCATCGGCTGGCGTGAATGGCTTACGTTACCTGATCTCGGCATCAGTAGAATCAAGGCCAAAACCGAT
Source organism: Verrucomicrobiales bacterium (assembly GCA_047620505.1). Lineage (GTDB taxonomy): Bacteria > Verrucomicrobiota > Verrucomicrobiia > Verrucomicrobiales > DEV007 > JBLHKS01. Next base: position 98,049 of record JBLHKS010000005.1, read on the forward strand.
ACCGGGGCTCGCAGTTCAGCGCTGCACACTCATGACTATCGGGTCTTTACGGAAAACGGTATTGAAATGGTCCGGTTTCACATCCATCCGCTAAAAAAAGCAAATTCGGAGGAGTTGGAGTGCATCCTCCCGGTTTCCGGGTTCCGCGAAGTTAAAGACTCCGGCGGGCACAGCGAGCTGCGCCCCTTCATCAAAACAACGGCAAAAATCGGAGACATCGAATGGACGATCGACGTCAGTCTGACGAATCGCGAAAGGATGAAATTTCGGATGTTGTTAGGGCGCGCTGCTATCTCTGATCACTTTATCGTAGATCCTTCTCAATCCTACTTACTCGGCTCCAAACACTAATGGACCCAACCGCACCAAAAATGGACTCAAACACACCAGAAAAAACAGAATCCAGCGCCAGTGAGGGCTCCGAGGACGGAGAATTTCGCCCGCTGAAAATCGGCATCCTTTCGCGGGGCCCGCGTTTGTATTCTACAAAGAGCCTGATCGAATAGGGGACGAAACGTGGCCATGAAATTCAAGTGATCGATTACTTGAAGTGCCACATGAACATCACCTCGCACAAGCCGAGGATTTATCTCGGAGACACCGAGCTGAAGGATTTTGACGCGATCATTCCAAGAATCGGCGCGAGTCACACGTTTTTCGGGACGGCGGTGGTTCGGCAGTTTGAAATGATGGACGTTTATTGTGTCAATGAAAGCGTGGCCATCAGTCGTTCTCGAGACAAACTGCGAAGCATGCAGCTGCTGGCTCGAAAAGGGCTTGGCTTGCCGGTTACCGGGTTCGCTCACGATACGGAGGCGACCAAGCACCTGGTCAAAATCTGCGGAGGCGCGCCTCTCGTGATCAAATTGCTTGAAGGCACCCAGGGCGTCGGAGTCGTTCTTGCCGAAACCCAGAAGGCGGCGGAATCGGTGATCGAGGCCTTTCGCGGGCTCAACGCCAACATTCTTGCTCAGGAGTTCATCGCGGAGGCAGGCGGCGCGGACATTCGCTGCTTCGTGGTCGGCGGCAAAGTCGTCGCGGCGATGAAACGCCAGGGTAAGGAGGGAGAATTCCGTTCTAACATTCATCGAGGCGGCTCGGCTTCGGTCATCAAGATCACGCCGGAAGAACGGTCGACCGCAGTTCGAGCGGCGAAGGTCATGGGGCTCAACGTCGCTGGCGTTGATTTGCTGCGATCGAATCATGGTCCGGTTATCATGGAGGTGAACTCGTCTCCAGGGCTTGAGGGAATTGAAACGGCAACCCAGAAGGATGTGGCCGGAATGATTTTTTCTTTTATCGAAAAGAACGCTCAAACGGGTAAAACGCGGACGCGCGGCAAGGGCTAGGCATGACTGAGCCAGAGAATTGGGCGGAACCGCTGAAGATCGGCGACAGCGAGTTCGATCCCGGACAGAGAGGAACTGTGGAGTTGCCCGTCGGTCATTTGATCAGCCACGAATTGATCGGGATGACCGTGCACGTGATTCGTGGAAAAATGCCAGGGCCGCGAATGTTCGTTAGCGCTGCGGTCCACGGAGACGAGATCAACGGGGTTCAAATCGCTCGGCAGCTGCTGGCGACTCGGTCCCTCCAACGGCTGCGTGGCGACCTCCTTGTGATTCCTGTGGTCAACCTTCCGGCTTTCCTTAGTCGAAGCCGCTACCTGCCTGATCGCAGGGATCTCAATCGGCTCTTTCCCGGTTCATCCACGGGTTCGTTTGGCGCTCGCCTAGCGCGCGTTTTCACTCGAGAGATCGTCAAGAAATGCACCCACGGAATCGATCTCCACACCGGAGCCGTGAATCGGCCGAATCTTCCGCAGGTTCGGGTGAATGCGGAGGCCGAAGGCGCAATTGAAATGGCTCGAGCGTTCGAGCCACCAGTGATTGTGGACTCGTCGACGCGCCCTGGATCGTTGCGAGGAGAAATGAACGCCCTCGGGAAACTGATGCTGCTCTACGAGGCTGGCGAAGCCGAAATTCTCGATCGTGCAGCCGTTAGAGTCGGGGTGCATGGCGTGCTTTCGGTGATGCGGTATCTCGGGATGCTGAAAACATCCAACAAGGAAGGAGCTCGCCGCAAACGAACGCCGATGCTTGCGAAAAGCAGTGGGTGGGAGCGGGCTCCGCGTGGCGGAATTTTCACTCCGTTAGTCGAAATGGGAAAAGCCGTCAGCGCTGGAACCGTTCTCGGGGCCGTCGGCGATCCGTTTGACGCAACAGACGTGGAAGTGGTTTCGAAGACCGAAGGCATCATCATCGGCCGAGCGAATCAGGCCGTCGTCGATGAAGGCGATGGGCTTTTTCACATCGCCTACAGCCTGAATGTCGGTCGCGATGAACGGCGAATCGAACGCTCAGGTGAGGAGCTGGACGAGAGCTTTGACCGCCCGGTTTTTGACGATCAGCTTCAAGATTGACGGGTCAGTTCGCGGCTGGAAACTGCACTTTTTCGTAGAGATCGCCGAGCCGAAGCGTCAAGCCGATCGACTCCAATTCGATCTGAGTTTCAGGATCAGTGTAGGTGTCGGAACTCCAGCGTTCATCGTCTTTACGATGGAGTTCGGCCTCCATTTTGTCCTGAGACAGCATGAGATATTCGCCGAAGGTGTCGATCATTCGATAAAGCGCGAACTTCGCGTTTCGATCGTAATTCTCAGTGCTGGGCGACAGCACTTCTCCGATAAATTGTGGATTGCAGTAGACGTCTTCTTCGCCGTCGTAAAAATCGATCGGACCGCAAAGCGCGGAGACATCCGGGTATCGAAAAACGTTCGCCTTTTCGATCTGGACTTTCATATCGGAGTTGAAAACGATGCACGGCCGATTTTCAAAGGCGTTGCCAATCAGGCGGGAAAGATGCCCGGCAATCACGTTGTGACGCCACTTGGCTCCAGCCATCGCAACGACCATTCCGTTCAAGTACTCACTCTTGAAATCCGCCTCACGCTCCTGAGCGAGATATTCCGCTGGAGAGAGAAAATACTGCTTCGACAACGCTGTCATGCGGCCAGCCTAGCCCAAACTCAAGCGTCTGCCAAGGCCCGCAGCAGGAACTCGCTCGGGCGAAAGTGCTCGATCAGAATCTCTTCCTGGTCGCCCCGCTTCATCCGAACTTGGGCGATGTCAAAATTGGGTGTTTTGTGAGGAGCAAAGAGAATGTCGTCGTGCGTCGAGTTCTCGTGCTTTTTGAACATTCCCGGGACGATGTCGCCGCCGAGATGGTCATCGCGTCCGGTCGCCAGGTGGCAAGTTCCGAGGACTTTTTCGTCCTGAATATCCGCGCCGGAAACCGGCAAAACCTGGGTGCCGAAGCCGAGTTCGCCCAGCGTCCCGGTCATCGGATCGTCCGCCAGCCGCGCGTTGTGCGCATCGATCGTTTCCTGGCTTCCATCGATCAGCGTGGACTTGACGATGTTGCGATCGACCACGTCTAACCGGCCGAGAGTTCCATCCGCGTATTTCATCGGAAAATGCCCGTTCGCACTCGTCGGCACGAAATAGACTTCGCCCGCTGGAAGGTTCGCGATGTCCGGCCGACTGCCCTTGCAGAGACCGTGGCTTTTCTGAGCCTCCTGGCCGCTGAGTTCGAGTGTGGCAGTCAGGATCGAGCCGTCTTCAAGCCCGAAATCGATGTCGATCGAATCCGCATTCGTCATCGCCGCGCGCATTTTCTCAGCGTCTGCACTGACATCGTCATAATCGACGGCAAGACCCGTACTGAGAATCACGTCGTTGAGGCCATGCAAGGTCGCCCCGCGGAATCCGTGAATCTTGCACTGTTCGGTCAACGGAGCCGTCGCTGACCAGGTCGAAATGCAGAGAATGATGTCGTAATTCGGATAAATATCGCGCTCCAGACTCAGCAGCTGCTGGCTCGTGTCCCAGCACTCATCGGCAAGATCCAGATTCGAGCCGTAGGTCATTTTGTAGCCGAACATTTCGCCGCCGGTCATTCCCAATTCGGCCATCGCGCCATTTTTGAGACCGAGATAAAATTCTTCGTAGGCCTTCTTCTGAACTTCGTGGCCGTCGGTGTTCAGGAACGCGAAATCCTTCATCACCGCCTCGTCTTCGAAGTCGATCAAAATGCAGACGCGGCATCCTTGAGTCGGCTCGAAAACCGTGTTTAGCAGGCGGGTCAGACTGAAGGGTGGGAAATCGCGCTGAGCGGGATCTGTGATCATGTTAAAGGCTGGATTGTCGGCCATCGGGCGATCAGAAAGAGCGGGAATTTCGCGGTGTGCAAGGGCGACCTTGGATTTTTCCAGTAACGCGTTCATGAGGCCGGTTGAATTTTGGTTGTCGACGTTGTAGCGAGTGCGCCAAACCAGACGCTTGCGGAGTCGGACGCCCCGCGCGTTAATTCCTTAACTATGTCGGAAGACAAGATCATTCCCTTCTCAACTGAGAAGAAAACAGTAATCATCACCGGCTGCACTCGCGGGCTTGGTCGGGCAATGGCGGAAGGTTTCGTCAAACGTGGCGACACCGTCGTTGGCGGCGGCCGTTCGGCGGATGAAATCGAGAAGCTGAATGCGAATTTCGGCGAAGATGGTAACGCATTTTTTCTGCTCGACGTCACTGACGAAGATGCGGTCGAAGATTTTTGCGAGTCCGCGATCAAGGCTGTCGGCGTACCCAATCTGGTTGTGAACAACGCCGCCGTGATCAACCAGAATGCGCCCCTCTGGGATGTCCCAGCGGACGAATTTTCAGAGGTGATCGACGTAAACATCAAGGGAGTTGCCGCGATCATTCGCCACATGGTTCCGGCTATGATTGAAGAGGGTGCCGAGGGCGTAATCGTCAATTTCAGCTCCGGCTGGGGCCGC